>JBDUEA010000093.1:0-11978 GCA_040002695.1 Gemmatimonadota bacterium
TCGACCCTGCTCTTCGATGTGACCGGGAACGTCGCCAGGATCACGATCAACCGGCCCGACAAGCTGAATGCCCTGAACGACACCGTCATCGCCGAGCTGGGGGATGCGGTGGGCCGTCTCGAGAGCGAACGAGACATCCGGGGAGCCCTCATCACCGGCGCGGGCCCCAAGGCGTTCATCGCCGGCGCTGATATTGGGGATCTGTCCCGGCAGGGCCCATTCGATGGCAAGGCGCGCGCGATGGTCGGTCAGGCCGTTTTCCGGCGATATGAACGCCTCCAGAAGCCGGTGATCGCGGCGATCAATGGATTTGCCCTCGGCGGTGGATGCGAGTTCGCCATGGCCTGTCATATCCGGGTGGCCAGCACGAGCGCGAAGTTCGGACAGCCGGAGGTCAAGCTCGGGATCGGGCCGGGATACGGCGGCACGGTCAGGCTTCCGCGCCTGGTCGGAAAGGGTCGGGCCCTGGAGCTTCTGATGACGGGGCAGATGATCGACGCGAACGAGGCCTTCCGAATCGGGCTGGTCAACCGGGTGGTCGCGCCAGAAGCATTGATCGCGGAATGTGAGACCCTGATGACCACCATTCTGCAGAACGCTCCGCGCGCGGTAGGTCTCTGTGTCGAGGCCGTAGACACGGGACTCGAGATTTCAGCCGAGGACGCCTACCTGCTCGAGGCGAATCACTTCGGGCTGCTGGCTTCGACGAAGGATATGAAAGAGGGGATGTCCGCCTTCCTCGAAAAGCGGAAAGCGGCCTTCACGGGAGAGTAATCGGCGCCCGATTGCCCCTCGTTTTCCCTCTCTGATACGGCTATTTTTGGTGTATGTTCGAGTGTCCATCCGGCCATCTCGTATGGCGACAATTATTGGGGCGAATGACGCTGGCAGGGGCTCTCTTCGGAGCTCTGCTCAGCTGCTCGCGTGACCGGCTGACCTTTCCCGCCGGTCCCAATGGTACGGGGCCCGTCACCACGATCGACCAGCCCGGAAGCGATACCACCGTCTCCGCCGGTCCGGAATTTTTCGTGACCGGTCGTACCATCGACCTGGACGGAATCGACACGGTCTATGTCGAGTCGACCGGTGGTGTTTCGAACTTTGCGCCATCAGTGGTGGGCTCGGACTCGTTCCGGTTCGGCTTCCCGTTCACCACTCTCGGACTGTCGGGAGATACCATAAACATCCGCATTTTCGGAGTAGACCGGCTCGGCAACCGAGGTGATACTGCGTCCCGGCAGCTGGTCATCCAGTAGTGCGGCTGGTTCGACTGGAGGTCCGGGGATACCGGAATCTTCCCGACTGCGAGCTCAGGGTTCCGGAAGACGGCGTGGTACTGCTGGGCGCCAATGGCCAGGGGAAGACCAACTTCCTCGAGGCGGCCTACTATCCGGTCCTGTTCCGCTCGTTTCGAGGTGCTGGAGACTCCGAGCTCGTACGATTCGGCGAGAGTGCCTTCCGGGTCGTAGCCGGATTCGAGGTGAATGGCCACGCGCGCAGCGCCTCCACGACGTTCATCACCACGGGACGGAAAAAGCGCAACGAAGTCGATGGTACGGAGCTCGAGCGACTCGCGAATGGCGCGGGAGCGTGGCTCGCCGTCACCTTTCTTCCCGGTGATGTCACCCTGGCCTCGGGGCCCGCTTCGGAACGACGGTATTTTCTCGACCGGACTCTCTCGCTCGCGAACACCGGATATCTCCGGTCGCTCTCGCGCTATCGCGCCGCACTGGTCCAGCGTAACGCCGCACTTCGTCAGGGACGCGCGGATCTTGCCCGCGCCTTTGACCGGCCCCTCTCCGACTCGGGCGCCGAAGTCGTCATGGCGCGGCTCGGCTGGGCGGGCGTCGCGGCGGCCCGATTCACCAGCGAATTCGCCGGACTCGGTGAGCCCTCGGTGGCCCGGCTCTCGTATCACGGAAACGGCGCGCTGGCGGAGCGATCGGCGTGGCCCGACGAGTTGGCCCGTGCCTCGGCCCGGGATCAGGCACGAGGGATGACGACGGTCGGTCCGCACCGGGACGACCTGCGACTGTTCCTCGACGATCGCGCCATCCGGGATTTCGGTTCGACGGGACAGCAGCGAAGCGCGGCGATCGCGCTCAAGTTGCTCGAGCTGGAGACACTGCGGGACGCTCGCGGCGTCCAGCCGGCGCTACTCCTCGACGATGTCTTTGCCGAGCTCGATCGTCCGCGACAGCTCAGCCTGCTGGCCCGACTCCGGCGCGGTGGCGGACAGGTGATGATCACATCGCCACGCGCGGACGAACTTCCCGACGATGCCGGGCTGACGGTCTGGCGAGTTGAAGGCGGACGTGTTCACGAGCGATGACGCTCGATGATGGGATCCGACGTGGCAGACGACAAGCGCAATCCAACCCCGATCGCGGCGGCGCTGGAGAGTTATCTCAAGCGGTGCGGCTTTTCCCGCCGGCTCGAGCAGGTGGAAGTCGTCGAGGCATGGCCCACCTTCGTGGGACCGCAGATCGCGGCGGTTACCACGGCGGAATCCGTGAGCGCCGAGGGTGTGCTTCGCGTCCGCGTCACGACCGCGGCATGGGCCAATGAATTGAGCATGATGGTGCCGCAGATCCTCGCGCGAGTAAACGCGGGACGGAAGGGACGTATCAAGGAAATACGCTGGCTGCCGGGCGGATCCGCGCGGCACCAGCCATAACTCGCAACCGTACAGGTCATGGCGAAAGAAACCTCAGGCAAGTCGATCGGCAGCTCGGATTACGGCGCGGATTCCATTCAGGTCCTCAAAGGACTCGATGCGGTGCGCCGGCGTCCAGGCATGTACATCGGTTCCACCGCCGAGAATGGGTTGCATCATCTCGTTTATGAGGTGGTGGACAATTCGATCGACGAAGCGCTCGCTGGCTTCTGTGACACGGTTGCCGTCACGATTCACGGCGACAACTCGATCACAGTCGCCGACAACGGGCGCGGCATCCCGGTGGACATCCACCCGACGGAGAAGATTCCCGGCGTGGAACTGGCGCTCACGGTGCTGCATGCCGGTGGCAAGTTCGACAAATCGAACTACAAGGTCTCGGGCGGGCTGCACGGAGTCGGCGTATCCGTCGTGAACGCGCTCTCCGAGCGGCTCGAAGTGCGCGTCGACCGTGACGGGCAGCGGCACCGGATGGCGTTCGTCCGGGGCAAGACCGTCAAGAAACTCGAGGTGCTGGGCAAGACGAAGGAAACCGGCACTACGGTGCGGTTCAAGCCGGATCCGGAAATCTTCACTGTCCTGGAATACAACTACAACACGCTGGCGGATCGCCTCCGGCAACTCGCCTTTCTCAACAAGGGCGTGACGATCACGCTGACGGACGAACGGCCCGAGTCCGCCAAAGCGGAGACGTTTTTCGCCAAAGGCGGACTGGTGCAGTTCGTCGAGTGGCTCAATCGGAACAAGAAGCCGCTGCATCCCAAGCCGATCGCCTTTACCGCGACTCGCGACGATGTCGAAGTGGATCTCGCGCTGCAATACGAGGACGGGTACAACGAGAACACGTTCACCTTCGTGAACAACATCAATACCCACGAGGGCGGGACGCATCTCACCGGCTTCAAGTCGGCGCTGACGCGGACGATCAACGAAGTCGCGAAGAAGACCAACGCACTCAAGAAGGAGGATTTCACCCTCAGCGGCGAGGACGTCCGCGAAGGGCTGACGTGCGTGCTCCACGTGAAGGTCAAGGAGCCGCAGTTCGAGGGGCAGACCAAGACCAAGCTGGGCAACTCCGAAGTCGAGGGCATCGTCAAGCAGGTCGTCAACGAGCACCTCGGCAATTACCTGGAGGAGAAGCCGCCGGTCGCCCGGGCGATCATCGAGAAGGCCGTGAGCGCGGCACGAGCTCGTGAAGCGGCGCGGAAGGCGCGCGACCTCGTCCGGAAGAAGTCCGGGCTCGAGGGCGCGGTCCTGCCGGGCAAGCTCGCGGACTGCTCGCTCACCGACCCCGCCATGTGCGAGATCTATCTCGTCGAGGGCGACTCCGCCGGCGGCAGCGCCAAGCAGGGACGCGATCGTTCATTCCAGGCAATCCTGCCCCTCCGCGGCAAGATCCTGAACGTGGAAAAGGCGCGTATCGACAAGATCCTCAGCAACGAAGAAATACGCTCGATGATCACCGCGATCGGCGCGGGCGTCCGCGATGACTTCTCGCTCGAGGATGCGCGCTACCACAAGATCATTCTCATGACGGACGCGGATGTCGACGGAGCGCACATCCGGACGCTGCTCCTCACCTTCTTCTTCCGCCAGATGCCGGAGCTCATCGACGCCGGGTACATCTACATCGCGCAGCCGCCGCTCTACCGGGTGGCGAAGGGGAAGGACGAGTTCTACGCGTATACCGAAGTCGAACGCGACGAGCATGCGAAGCGACTGGGCAACGGCGAAGGGCGCGGGACCGTCAACATCCAGCGCTACAAGGGACTGGGCGAGATGAACCCCGGGCAGCTCTGGAATACCACTATGGATCCGGAGCGTCGGACCATCCTGCGGGTAACGCTCGATGACGCCGTCGAAGCCTCGAAGATGTTCGAGGAGCTGATGGGCGATGAGGTGGAGCCTCGCCGGCTCTTCATTGAAAAAAACGCCAAGTACGTGAGCAACCTGGACGTCTGAGCGGCACCGGCACGACGTTCGACAACCCTCTCCGAGCACCTCGGGGAGGGTTGTTCGCATATGCGTGAGCCAGGCATGATGGAATCGGAGCCGGTTCACCGTCCTCGGCGTGGTCGCGCTGCACCGGGGCCCCAGTCGTCGCCATCTATCTCATCGTCTGGCTGGACCATGGCGCCACGGTCCCGAATTTCGCGCTCGGCGGCTTCCAGCTCCTCGTGGTCGATGATGTCTTTCTCGCCGGGTGCAGCCCCGGAAACCGGGCGTGCGGGCTTCCGTATGAGCCAGAGCGCGAACGCCGCGATGATGATGAAAGCAGCCGCCAGGGACATGCTCAGGAGTCCTTATCAGTGTCCATGAATCCGGTGACCTGCCACCGGTTGAATGCGCTTCACTTCCAAGGGAGACCCGGATGCGCCACCTGATCGCCGTGCTGGCTTTGACGTGCTGCTCCGGCCTGCATCCGCTGCAGGCCCAGATCACACCAGCATCTTACATGGCGCGCAGAGCGGAGGCCGCGAAGCGCATGGATGATGGCGTGCTCGTCGGCTTCGGAGGAAGAGCACCGATCGGCACTTCGGCCTTTCAGCAACTGCCGGCATTCGAATACCTGACTGGTTTCAATGAGCCGGATGCGGCTTTCGCGCTAGTCAAGCGCGACGGCGCGGTCACCAGCTTCCTCTTCACCCAGGAAGAGTCGCCGATCTCCGAACTGTTCAACGGTTTTGTCGCGGACTCGGCCTCGATTGCGGCCAGGACCGGGCTCCCTACGCGGCCGATCGCCGAGCTTAGACCACTGCTCGATTCACTCTCATCCGCCGGCCTCACCGTCTACGACCTGCGCGATTTCGCCAGCTCGGATGCTTCGCAATCCGATTCGCTTACTCGAGGGTCCTCGCTGATTACCTCACTCCGCGCGGCACACCTCGCACTGGTCGTGAAAGACGGGCATGAGCTGCTGGATCAGCTTCGCGCGAAGAAGAGCCCGGAGGAACTCGCGCTGATGCGGCGCGCGATCGAAATCACCGCCGAGGCACAGCGCACCGCCATGCGGGTGACCACACCGGGGGTCAACGAGGGCGAGATCCAGGGCGTCATCGAATCGGTCTTTCGGGAGAACGGGGCCGGGGGGCCGTCGTTCACGACGATCGTGGGCTCGGGCCCGAACTCCACCACGCTGCATTACGAGGCGAACAGCCGGACGACGATGGCCGGGGACGTGATGGTGATGGACATCGGCGCATCCTATCAGGGCTACTCGGCGGATGTGACGCGAACGATTCCGGTGTCGGGTACGTATACGCCGGAGCAGCGAACGATTTTTCAGCTGGTCCGAGACGCGCAGGCAGCAGCGGAACGGCAGGTCCATCCGGGAGCGAGCGTCAAGACGGAGACGGATTCAATGGAGGCGGTTCGTGACGCGGGCCTCGTGCGCCTCGGACTCATTGAATCGACCCAGGCGACGTTCGATCCACCGTGGGCCAAGTATTGTGCGAATTCACCGGTGGCATGCCAGCAGGGCTTCCTCTTCATGCCCCACGGCCTCGGACACGGTATCGGACTCGAGGTACATGACCCGGCCCAGTACTACTACGACGATCATGTGTTCAAGATCGGCGATGCCTTCACCATCGAGCCGGGCATCTACATCAGCACGCGGCTTCTCGACATGCTGCCGGACACGCCGAAAAACCGGGAATTCATCGCAAAGGTGCGTCCGGTGGTGGAGAAGTACAACAACATAGGGATTCGAATCGAGGACGACTATTTCGTGGTCGAGCATGGCGTCGAGTGGGTGTCCCGTGCGCCGAGGGAAATTGTCGAGATCGAGGCGCTGATGCACCAGGGACATACGGCCGAGATCGCCGGGGGGCACTGGCAGCTGACGCACGATTCGAGAAATGCGGCGCCCGGCAGGAAACCGTAGCGGGTCAGCGCCGGCTTCGCGCGCGAGTCTCACCTGCTCCCTCCAGGGATTCGACACCATCGACGGTCACTCGATGGGTGACGAGTGGAGTGACCGTTCCCTTCTCGCCGATCCGGATGGCGGCTCCCAGCGCCTTCATCCCGGTTTCAATACCAGCAGTATCCCTCGCGAACACCGAGGCGATCGGCTCGCCGGCGGCAACATGGGCTCCGGGTTTGACGGTAATAACGAACCCCACGCTCGGATCGATGACGTCTCCCAGGACCCGGTGCCCGCCCCCCATTTCAACCACAGCGCGTCCGATGGCGCGCGGCTCGACGCTGGTGATGTAGCCTCGCGCCGGCGCCTCGTAAATTTCCACAGCGCCGGCCTGGGGTAGCGCGGCGGGATCGTCCGCGATGGCGGGATTCCCGCCCTGTGCCTCGATGATCTTCCTGAAGGTCTGGAGCGCACTTCCGGAGCTGATCGCAGTGGCCAGGCGCTCCCGCGCCCCGGCGCGATCCTTCGCGACTCGTGCCAGGAGCAGCATCTCGGCGCCCAGGGCAAACGTCACCTCCATGAGATCCTCGGGACCTTCACCCTGAAGTGCGAGCAGCGCTTCCTCCACCTCGAGCGCATTTCCGCACGCGCGTCCGAGCGGGCGATCCATCGCGGTGAGCAGCGCCACGGTCGGGCAGCCGCACGCGGCGCCGAGGCGCACGAGAGTCTTTGCGAGCAGGAGGGCCTGTTCGGGATCCGGGAGAAAGGCTCCGCTACCGGTCTTTACATCGAGCACGAGCCCGTCGAGCCCCTCGGCGAGTTTCTTGGACATGATGCTGCTCGCGATCAGGGGAATCGATTCGACGGTCCCCGTGACATCACGAAGCGCATAGAGCCTTCGATCCGCGGGCGCGATTTCCTCCGTCTGCCGGAACATCGCGCATCCGATGGCACGCACCTGCGCTTCGGCTTCGCTGAGCGAGAGGGCGGTCCGGAAACCCGGGATCGATTCAAGTTTGTCGACGGTACCGCCGGTGTGTCCGAGGCCGGGGCCGGACATCATCGGGACGGCGACTCCACAACTTGCCACCAGCGGTGCCAGCACGAGTGAAACCTTGTCTCCAACGCCTCCGGTCGAGTGTTTGTCCACTCGTGGGGTGGCGAATCCGTCGAACTCCAGGCGGTCTCCCGACGCGAGCATGGCCTCGTTCAGCTCGAGCAATTCGGCTTCCGAGAGGCCGCGCCAGACTACCGCCATCAGAAGCGCCGACATCTGGTACTCGGCGGCATCTCCAGCCAAATAGGAATCGATCAACGCGCGCCACTCGCCGGGAGCCAGCGCTCCGCCGTCGCGCTTGCGCTCGATCAGGCTTTGAAACACCATTAGGAACACTCGAGGCAGACGTAGTTTTCCAGGACCGGGAGTCCGGCATGCGGAAATCGGAATTGATGCTCGTCGCGGCGCTGGCGTTGACCGGGTCTCCCGTCGCGGGGCAAACCCCGGCCGAGCATATCGCCATGGGAGAGACCGCCGCAACGGCGCGCGATCCAAAGGCCGCGCTCGAACATTTCGAAGCGGCGATCGCGAGCGATCCGCAGAACTACGACGCCAACTGGCGCGCGGCCCAGGCCCTGGTGGATATCGGCAAACAGACGCCGGATTCGGTCAAGAGCCCGGAGCGCGATTCGATGTATGCGCGGGCGGAATCACTGGCGAGGGTCGCGGTCACTGCGAACCCGTCGGCTGCGGATGGACATTATATCCTCGCGGCGGCGATCGGCCGCGCCTCATTGACGAAGAGCAAGAAGGAACGGGTTCGGCGCGCCGCCGAGATCCGCTCCGAGGCGCTCAAGGCGATCGAGATCGATCCGCGCCAGGACAAGGCGTACCATGTGCTCGGCCGCTGGCATGCGGAAATCATGCGTCTGTCGGGATTCACCCGCTTCATGGCCAAGAGCTTCATGGGCGCGGCGATTTTCAACGAGGCATCGTGGCAGGGAGCGATCGACAATATGGAGAAGGCGGTGGAGCTCTCACCAGAGAACATTTACCACCGCCTCGATCTCGCCGAGATTTATATCGATCGGGATCGGTACAGCGACGCGCGGGCTCAACTGGAGAAAGTCGAGAGCCTGCCGATCGTGGATGTCATGGATCCCACCCACAAACAGGACGCCGCCGTCCTGATCAAGCGGATCGAGGGCAAGAAGGACAAGTCCTGACGATCAAGAGGAAGGACTGGCCCGCTGACCGGCGCCTTCCCTCGACCGGACTCGACCGCCTAGAGACGCTCCTTCACGTCCTCGACGATATCGCGGGCTCGCCCGGCGACCCGCTGGGCGTCGGACTTGAGATTGCGCTTGCGGCGCACCAGCTCGCGGCGCGCCTCTCCGCGCAGATCGTCCCACTTGTCCTCCGCGCGATCGCGCATGTCGCCGATCTGGCGGTGCAGGCGTCGGCGAGTCTTCCATCCGGCGTCGGGAGCAAAGAGCAACGCGACTCCTGCGCCGACGAAGGCACCCAGCGCGATGCCGGCCAGAAAAGTGCTCCCCGACCAGCCCTTGCTCTCTTCACCATCATAAGCCATCGGCTCATCCCGGAGCCGCTCGGAAATATCCGTCATGATTCCTCCCTTGTCTCGTTCATCCAGCAGAATATGAAACCTACAGCAAACCGCCCGGGCTGGCTATCCGTCCAGGCCCGGCCGCGCTTGACCACGTTCATCGACTTCCCCAAGATTCTCTCCAGCCTCCCACACCCGGACACCGCATGAACCCGACGCAGAGCAATGCCCTCGAGGACACCGCGCGTCTGCAGGCCCGCGTCCAGGACCTGGAACACGAGCGACGCCATCTGCTCGCGATCATCGAGATTCTGCAGGAGATCGCCGGCTCCCTCCACTTCGTCGACATCATGCAGTCGATCGCCCGGCGGCTCGGGGAGGCATTCGGGCTCGATCGCTGCTCCATTTTCCTCGCCGAACGGGATGGGAAGACGGTGCGACTGGTAGCAAGTTATGAGGATCCCAGTATCCGCAACTACGTCGTGGATCTCGATCGGTACCCCGAGCTCCGAAAGGCGTTGCAATCCGGCCGAACGGTGTTCATACCCGACGTCTCCCTCGACCCCTCGCTCGCGCACGTCCGGGGCGCGCTGCAGACCCGGAAAGCCAAGTCGATCACGGTGGTGCCGATCACCTGGCGCGGTGCCGCGATCGGCGCAATTTTTCTGCGGACCTTTCGCGACGGCCCCACATTCTCCGAGTCCGATGTGAACTTCTGTCAGGTCGTGGCCAACCTGACCGCGAAGTCGCTCCGGAACGCCCACCGTTTCGAGCGATTGCAAACCCGAACCGGCGAGCCTGGAACCAATGCGACGCGAGCGCAGGAGCGAGAGCGGGTCGCGCTGATCGGCTTCCTCCGCCGGCTGCTCGATGAATTCTCCGCCAAGGACGGTCCGTGGGGTGAAGGCGTGCTCGCCCGCGCAAGTGCGGAAGAGATCGAGCGCCTCGTGGGCGTCGCCATGACGGTACTCGTGCAGGAGGCGGCCGCGCGCTGAAGCTGGCGGCGCCCGGCTCGAGCCGGCGCGCCGCTCGCCCTCGTCCTTCATCCCTCCCATGACGACTTCCACCGAACAGGCGTTGCAGCTCCGTATCGCGCTCGACCGCGCCAACCGGGCATACTATCTGCTCGACGCGCCCGAGATCAGCGACGCCGAGTACGACCGGATGCTGCGCGAACTGCAGGGCCTCGAAGCAGCGCATCCCGAGCTTCGCACGCCGGACAGCCCCACCCAGCGGGTCGGCACCGAGCCCGTATCGGCGCTGGCAAAGCACCGGCACCAGCGACCGATGCTCTCGCTCGCCAACGCGTTCGATGCCGAAGAGCTTGCCGCGTGGGAGGAGCGGAACGCGAAGATAGCGCCCGACGTCAGTGCCGGCGGCTATTCCACCGAGGTCAAGATCGACGGCTCGGCCGTGAGCCTGACGTATGCAAACGGCCATCTCACGGTCGGCGCCACCCGCGGCAACGGACTCATCGGCGAAATCATCACCGCAAATCTCAAGACGATTTCCGATGTCCCGATCGTGCTCAGCGGCGAGGGGCATCCGGCCCTGGTCGAGATCCGCGGCGAGGTCTACCTCCCTCGCGTGAGCTTTGCACGAGTTAACGAAGAACGGGAACGGGACGGCGAGCCGCTCTTCGCGAACCCGCGCAACTCGGCGGCCGGCGCACTCCGACAGCTCGATCCGCGAATCACCCGGCGGCGGCGCCTTCGAATGTTCGCATTTCATCTCGAGGTGATCGAAGGACGACTCGCACTCGAGACCCAGAGCCAGGTGCTTGAAACGCTGGCTGCGTGGGGATTCCAGGTCGAGCCGCACCGCCAGCGTTGCGCGACCCTCGCGGAAGTGCAGGAGCAGGCCATTCGCTTTGAGGCGCTGATCCCGACCCTGCCATTCGGGGCGGATGGGATGGTCGTCAAAGTCGATCAACTCTCGCTGCACCAGGAGCTCGGCGTGGTAGGCGGTCGGGAGCCGAGGTGGGCCATCGCACGAAAGTTCGCGCCGGAGATCGCGGTGACGCGATTGCTCGACATCCGGATCAACGTGGGTCGCACCGGCGCATTGAATCCTTATGCCGTGCTCGAGCCGGTGGAAGTCGGCGGAGTCACGGTCTCCAACGCCACGCTGCACAACGAGGACCTGATCGAGCAGAAGGACATCCGGATCGGGGACTGGGTCGAGGTCATGCGCGCAGGCGAAGTGATCCCCCAGATCATCGGGCCGTTGCGGGACCGGCGGGATGGATCGGAGCGTGCGTTCAGCATGCCGGACCGCTGTCCCGCCTGTGACACTCCGGTCGAGCGGCCACCGGATGAAGCCATGCGATACTGTCCCAACGCGACGTGCAGAGGACGGGTATTGGAAGGCATCGTGCACTTCGCTTCGCGGGACGCGATGGACATCCGCGGCCTCGGCTACGAACGGGTGCGACAACTGCTCGATGCAGGCTTGATATCGGATGTGGCGGATCTGTATGACCTGCGAGTGGAGCAGCTGCTCGAGCTCGACAGATTCGCCAAGCAGTCGGCGGAGCAGCTGGTGGCCGCCATCGAAGTGTCGAAGGAACGGCCGCTCGGCCAACTGCTCTTCGGTATCGGGATCCGGCATGTCGGGAAGAACGTCGCAGTGTTGCTTGCCCGTCGGTTCGGCACCATGGCGACTCTCCGTACGGCGACGGTGAAGGAAATCAACGCGGTCCCGGGAGTCGGACTGGCGATCGCCGAAGCGGTGACTTCGTTCTGTGCGGAGGAACGTAACAAAGGATTGATCGATCATCTCATTCGCGCCGGCGTCAGAATGGACGAGCCGTCGGCCGTGACGGCAGGCGGGCCACTCGAAGGACTGACGTTCGTCCTGACGGGCACCCTGT
>JBDUEA010000094.1:0-11822 GCA_040002695.1 Gemmatimonadota bacterium
CGCCCGTTGCCAGCCGCATCCCCGGCGCCAGCATCAGGTCCGAGGCCGCCGGGGGGGAGGAGAAAGCGTCGACGTCGACGCCGGTTGATAGTTTGTGACCCGAAACAGAGTCAGAGACCGCGACCTCGAGCCGGTACTTTCCCGGCGCGAGCGCGAAATCCACCATGTCCATCGCGAAGGCCCCAGGCTCGCGCATGGCGGCGGAGACGTGATTCTTCCAGCCGGTCTGGTAAAGTTTTAGTCCGGTCGAGTCCGACACTTGAACCGAGACGTCGTAACTCAACTGACCATTCTGGTCATCGGTCGTCGGCACCATGATTTCGTATGGCACCTGCACGAAAGCCTTGACCCGGGTCTGTTTTGCGTCTGCCCGATAAAACCGAACCGCGCGAACAGACAGATTCTGATCCGACTGATCCGAACCCTGGTGCCGCCCCATTGCCGCGACCAGGGCCAGCACAAACATTGGAAGACGACTCATTCTACCCTTGACTGGTGGAAGGAACGACAGAAGCCGCTCCTTCCACCTTCCGTATGCCGAAGACTTACCAGCCGATACCGAAGCTGATGAAGTGGGTCGCACCGAGCACGCCCATGTACTTGTAGGCGTAGTCGACGCCGAGCGTGAAGTTACCGACGTTGTAGTTGAGCCCGCCGCCGGCCGCGAGGCCCTGCAGGTGCTCTTCGTCGGTCAGGGCCGTGAAGCTCGGGTTGGACACCTTGATGTTATTGGCGCCCGTGTAGCTGTAGCTCCCTCGCACCGCGACTCCGAACGGACTGCCACCGAGACGCTGGCTCGCCCACTCGACACCACCGACAAAGCCGGCGCTGTTGTTGTTGGGCTGGTTGAAATCGGCCAGGACCGTCAGGTGATTGCTCGGCGAGCCCAGCACGTCGTAGGCAAGGCCCACGCGGAACAGGGTCGGGAGCGGGTAATCCTTGGTACGGAGCTGGGCCGGCTGGGGCAGGTTCGGCACCGGGTCAACGCCCGGAATCGAGTCCCGCTGAATGTTGCCCACCAGCGCGTCGCCGCCGTAGCTCAGGTTGGTACCGAGGTTCGCCAGCACGAAGCTGAACTTGACCGGATGGCCGCTCAGCATCGCGTGGAAGTTGGTACCGAAGTCCACCGCCAGCGCGCTTCCGCTGGCATCGCCGAGCTGATCGCTGATCACCTTGGCCGTGATACCGGCCGAGAAGCGATCCGAGAAGTTCTGGGCGAAGGTCGCGCCCACGAACGTCTCGCTCACCGAGTAGACCGACCCGGTCCCCTGGGGCTGGTCCGCGGTGTACACCGGCTGATCCTTGAAGCCGAAGGTGCCGATCTGGACACCCACGGTGCGGGCGCCGCCGCCGAAGGGGAAGGCGATGCCGCCCCAGGCGTAACGGGTGCTCGCGACGTAATCGTACGTTCCGATGAGTACACCGGGCCGGGTCATGAGCGCGGTGCCTGCCGGGTTGTAGTAGAGGGCACTGACATCGTTGGCGATGGCCGCGTAGGCTCCGCCAAGTGCCGTGCCTCGAGCGCCTGCTCCGAGGAGCAGGAATTCCGCCGAGGTGGTGCCGTACGGCGTGTTATTGCCCGTGGTGGTCTGAGCCATGAGGCCCAGCGGAACGCCGCCCATGAGGACAGCGACCAACCCGAGGCGCGAAGAAAGAATCTGACGCATACGCTTGCGGTCTCCTGGGTGTGGACCCCGTCCGGGTCCGGCGGTCGCGGCCAAATGCCGCGGCGCCGGTCGGACAGGTGCCGGTCGTGGACTACTGGGCGAAGTTCACCACGGTGAAGCGGCCGACCCGGCGCGCATCTCCCGCTTCGATGTGATAGAAGTACACGCCGCTGGCCACAACCTGGTTATTGCGATTACGCACATTCCAGGTCTCGTCGCCGCCGAACGTGGTGCTATGGTGCTCGATCAAGTTCACCAGGACGCCGCTGGATGAGTAGATGCGGATGATGGCGTCGATGGGCAGATTCACGAACTTGATGACCTTGTTGTCCGTGCTGGACTCGAAGGCGCTCGTGACGTAGTACGGGTCCGGCACCGTGTGCACCGCGGTGAGGTCGTTCTTGGTCGGAGCCACCGACTGGTTCACCACGTTGAACGCGATCTGGAGCTGGGCCCCGAGCGCCGTGAAGTCACGGGTCGCCTGGAAGAAGGCATACGGCCCTTCGTTGCCCGCGCTGCCGTTACCGCCGGTCACCGCGCCGATGTAGCTGCGCATGGACCATACGGCACCCGCCGCCGGCACTGCTCCGCCGGTCAGGTCGAACGAGTACACGTGTCCGGCCAGCCACAGCGCGAAGCCCGCGGTGGGCTCGGCCGCGTTGGTCTGCACGCTGACGTTGGTCGGGTTCATGATCGCAACCGGACCCGGCACGGCGGTCTGCGTCAGCACGTACGTCGGACCGGGGCACGGTATCCGGCTCTGCACCGCTGCATAACTCTTGAGCGGCTGCACGCAGCTGAAGTCGGTGGTGCTGACTTCGGCCCGGTTATCGAAACTTCCCGCCGACGGCACAGTGTTCGCCGAGTTCAGGATGCCCCAGCCTCCGCGCATCACCAGGCTGTCGAACGGCACGGGGACGTTGTGGGTGACGTCGATGACCGAGTCGACCTTCCCGCCGGCGCCCCAGTAGAGATTGAAGTCCGCCTGCCGCGCCGCTCCGCCGAGTGAGCCTTCGAAGTCACGATAGGTGTTATTGGTCGTCAGGTAGGCGTGCGGTTCATAGATGACGTCCACACCAGTCAAGGCGCCCGCATTGCTCCGGCTCACCATGGCGGCCGGTGCCGCGCTATTGCCCTGGTTGTTTCCGTTCGGATCCGCCAGCGTTTCGTTGGTCGCCGGCGACGGGCCGTCGAACCAGCGGGTGCCGTTATAGTCGCAGCCGCCGCCGGACGTGAAGCCGGCCGCGCCGTTGATACAACCACGACCCCACGTTTCGGTGTGGTAGTTACCGGCCATCGTGAAGGCCGCCTGCGCCTTCAGCTTGAATGAGCCGTTACCGCCGAACCGCGATGCGAGTGCGTTGTCGATCGAGATCGCGTCGAACAGCGTGCTGCCTGATGTAGTCGCGTCGCTGGTCGTCTGGACCAGGGCCACGGAAAGATGGGTGATGTCCGGGCCCGACTGTGCCGTGACGTAATACGTGTTCGCGATACCGTCATACGAGCTGCCGAGGTCCATGCTGTCGAGGGTGACAGCGAGGGCGCCCGGTGCCGCGATCACGGTCTTCACAAACTGTCCCACGAAGCCCAGCGTGGCGCCGTCAGCCGGCTTGAAGCGGCCGGAGAATTTGCCGGTGACCGGGTCGATAGTCGGATCGGTCGTGACGATCGTGTCCATCGCCACTCCGCGACCGACGACATGCGAAGTGATCGTGGCCGTGTTCTGGAAGTTCGTGGCCGGCCGCACCGGGGTCACCGACTTCGTGTT
Source organism: Gemmatimonadota bacterium (assembly GCA_040002695.1). Taxonomy (GTDB): domain Bacteria; phylum Gemmatimonadota; class Gemmatimonadetes; order Gemmatimonadales; family GWC2-71-9; genus JBDUEA01. The sequence continues at coordinate 3,436 of JBDUEA010000094.1, forward strand.
ACGCGGCGACTCGATGCTGCTCGGACCGGACTGGAAGCTGTTGACGTCGAATGCCGTTACGGAGTAGAAGTACCGGAAGTTGTTCTTCGGCGTCAGGTCAACGAAGACGAACGGCACGCCGTTGTCTTTGAGCACCGGACAGGCGGACGGTGCGCAGGGACCTCTGCTGCCGCCGCCGGTGAGGGCCGTGTCCGCGATGAGGGCGATCGCGGTGCTGTCTCCGAGCGCGGTCCGCTGACCCAGCTTGACCTGCGTGATCTGGCCGACCAGCGGAATGTCGACGTGAACGGTACGCGCGACACCGGGGATGACTGGATCGAACACCGCCGGGCAGTTCTGCACCACCTTGACGCCCAGTTCGGGTGCGCAGTTCGGAGTGAAGTTGACCTGGCCCTGGAAGTCGCTGATCGTCGTGCCGCTGTAGTCGAACTGCGCCAGGAGCTGCAGCGAGTTCGGCGCGTCCACGCGACCACGGTAGACCCGGTAGCCTTCGACGTCGAACTGCCGATAGTTCGGATCGTAGAGCGCGTTGGGGCCCGGCTGATTGGTGATCGGGTCGATCGCGATCGGATTACTCGCGATGGCGAAGAATGGATCGCCGGTGATCTCGCTCGGGCTAGGACGCCAGAGCACGGTCACCTGGTTGTCGCCGGGAATCAGGAAGAACTGCGGCGCGTCGGGAGCGAACGGCAGCAGAAATCCGTTGTCGAACACCGCCTGGGCCACAAGGGATTTCCCAAGCAGCGAGCCGGGCACGACCTTCATTTCGTTCTGCTGAACGATGCCGTCGGCGTTCAAGTCCGTGAACCCGGCGTATCCCGAGAGCGAGTCCACCTTGTTCGCGCCGGTGGAGTTGAGCACGGCGGGATTCGAGAGCACCGTCGGATTGCCCGGCTTGATGCAGTTCGGGTTGCCGTTGCAATTCGGGTTCGGTGCCACTGGGCCCGCGAACTCGTACGCCACGACCACCGAGCCGAAGCTGCCCGGGGGCAGCGTCAGCGGGCCGGACGACTGGAAGAACCGCATGTCGTTCGGTGCCGTGTTGTTGACGTAGCAGATCTTGGTGGCGAGCTGATTGCCGGTGTTACACGGCGCGTCGCCGGCCGCGGTATTGATGTTGCCGGACACGTACCGATAGAGCTGGATCGTGTTCTGCGGATCGCCGAAGGCGCCGCCGTTGATCGTGTTGCTGAACATCGTGAGGCCGACGGGCACTCCATTGACCACCGGACTCTTCAGGTACTTCACGCCGACGAAGCCGACGCCCGCGAAGAGCGGGGCCGAGAAGATCGACGGATCGAAGAGCCAGCCGGCCGGCTGAGCGAAGTCGTGCTGATAGACATAGCCCAGCGCGAAGGGCACGTTCACCGAGCTGTAGTTCACGCCGGCGCTGCCGACGTCCATGTCCGCCGAGAAGTTGGCGTAGAAATTTGTGATCGAATAGCCGTTCGCCGGAAGCGTGATGCCGAACTTGGCGTTGTTCAGCGCCTGGAACTGCGCCGCCGCCTGCAGAAGGATCGGCTGCATGCTCGGCCGCACCGCCGCGTAATCCGCTGCGTTGGTCGAGGTGATGTTGTAGAAGGTGTAGATGAAGTAGGCGATGTCTTCGTTGCCGGACGGGAAATTCCAGCCCATGCCGCGCTGCTCGACGAGGACGCCGAGCGGATGCTTGCGGCCGGCGTTGAGCGACGGATTGCCGTCCCAGGTCAGCCACCAGACGTCACCCTGCGAGGCGCTGACTCGGCCGCGGAGCAGCGGATTGAAGATCTGCTCGTTGGCGTCGCCCTGCGGCACCAGAGCAGCAGCCGGCCAGGCACCCGCGTCCGCCGGGTTGTTGGCGTTGAAGACCGGCTGGATTTCTTCGCCGTGCTGCGTCGTGCCCTTCGGATCGAAGAAGAAGAAGCCGGTCGTGTCGCCGTGCCACGGATTGGTCGGATCGCTGGGATCGATGATGCCGGCGCCCTGGAGGCCGGAGTTGAAGACGTACTGGTCGCCAGTACCCTTCGGCCAGAAACCACCGCCGACGACCGAGGAGCCGGACGAGTCTACGCCGACCTCACCGGTGGACGACAGGCCGAGGTAGACGCGGTTGATGGTGAAAGCACCGAGTGCGCGGGCGAACAGGCGAAAGCCCCGACCCTTGGCTCCGGGCTGCGGCTTTGCCACGGCTGTGGACGGGCTGATCGCGCTCAGAACCAGCGCGGCCACACCGGCCAGCAGCCACCCCTTCTTACGGAATAGTCCGTGCATTGAATCCTCTCTCGTGGTGAAGAGCAAGGTGAACCCACCGGGTGCCCGTCGTATGGACACCCGGAGGGTCACCAGGCCGCCTAGAAGCTCAGTTCGAGACCAACACGCACCAACCGGGGAGAGCCGAGGAAGGTCGACTGCCCTCGGGCCACCGAGTACAGCGCGTCAGACGCGCGCCGCTGTTCGGCTACCGTGAAGATGTGGTCGCCATTGCCGAAACGCTCCTCGGTCCGGATGAAGGAGACGCAATTCGGCGCAGCCGCGATCCCGTCGTCCCGAACCCAGGCGCCACAGCTCGCCTTCGGATTGGGGTTGTTCGCCACACCGAAGGTCAGGTCAATCGACCCGTCGGCGAGGAGGTGGGTGTTCTTGAGCGCCTCGGACGCAAAGTCGGAGCTGTCCGCGGAATAGTTGTTGGCTTCGCTCAGGGTGCTGCGCGTGTCGTTCGTCGTGGTGAAGACGGCGAGCACGTTACGGAAGTTGAGCAGGTTACGCGCATCGACGTAGGCCGAGAGGTCGAGACCGCCGACCGCGAAGCCCTTGGTGACGCGAAGGTCGAACTGCTTGAAGCTCGGGAGCCTCGAGCCGTTCACGTTACCCGCGTTGTCCTTGGCGCAGACCGTGCCGCTGAGGACGTCGTCATTGCCGGAGTTGAGCGGGCAGCGCGTGAAGCCCGTGCCGCTGGCGTACCGGAAGGTCGCGAACGCGCTCACGTTCTTCAGGATCTGGCCCGCGGTGGTGCCCTTCTGCCAGTCGCCCGGGAAGGAGACCGAGAACGAGCCCGCGAGATTATGCGGACGGCTGGTCGCCGTGGGAAGAATGCCCTGGGCCGGCGGCGCCTTGGTGCCGGAGATGCCGGTGAGGACGCGGGAACCGAAGTTAATGTACGTGAACGGATCGGACCCGGTGTTCTTCGCCTGCTCGTACGTGTACGCCACGACGCCGTTGAAGAGCTGACCGATACGGCGGTCGAAACGGACGTCGATACCGCGGACGTTGCCGAAGTCGGCGTTGGTCATCACGCGGATGTCGTTCGGCTGCTTCTTGACCGGATCGAACAGTGATACCAGGCGGCCGGCCGCGTCGGACAACTTGTCCTTGTTGTACGCCGCGATGTCGAACACCATGTCGTCGCTGAACGAGTGACGGATGCCGAACTCGAAGGTGATTGTCTTGCCGAAGTCCAGGTCGCTGCCATAGACGTGGTTCGTGTTCGTGACCTGCAGGTCGGTGTTGATGCCGCCCAGGATCAGGCCGAAGTCCGGCGCCTGGACCTGGTGAGCATACGAGAGGCGGAAGTTGGTCCGCTCGGTCACCGGGAAGGACACCTGCACGTGCGGGCTCACGTAGGTGTGGCTCTTGTCACGCACGAACAGCGCGGTCGGGTTGTTCGGATCGAACGCCGGCGACAGCGTGTCAGCCGGGTTGTTCGGATCCACGATCGCGGGCATGCTGGACACGCGGGGGAAGTTCGCCGGACGGCTGGCGCGCGAGTCATAGAAGTCGTACCGGAGACCACCGACCACGACCACGTCGCCGAGGTCGAGACGGTCTTCGACGAAACCGTTGTAGCGGATCGGCTTTTCGATATAGGCGTCGGAGAACGCCTGGCTGATGAGGCCGGAGGAGTAGCTCGCGATGTTGTAGTGCGTGTACTCACCACCCAGCGTCAACCGGTTGTACCGGTCGAACTGCCAGTCGAGGGAGCCGCGGCCGAGCAGCCGGCGCTCGCGGAACAGCGAGAGCCGCGCGGTCGGGCCACCCGACTCGTTGAAGGTATAGTAGGCGTCGTTCTTCCAGACACCGTAGGCGTTGTTGCGGTACTGATCGACGGTGTTGTACTGGCTGGTGTTCTGGAGATCGAACGGGGTGATCCGGGTCCCCGGGGCATTGACCCGGAAGTTGCGGATCAACGCGTCGTTGACCGGGAAGGTGTTGAAGTCAAAGAGGAACTTGAGCGGCTTGATCAGGAAACCGCCGAACGGATTGCGGCTGTCCTGCTCGCTCGCCGAGGTGAGCGGGGACACGAGCCCGTTGTCTTCCTGGGCCGAGAAGGCCAGGTTGAGCGACAGCGCCCGCTCGGTCGACTTGGTCAGGTTCTGGGTCAGGTTGACGATCGCCGTCTGGCTCCGGTTACTGAAGCCGGTGAGCGACTGCGGATCGTACTGGTTCGAGTAACTGAAGTTGCGGCCCTGGTTCCGGTTGGAGGTCAGGGTCAGTGATACGTGGCTGTTCTGGCCATAGCTGTAGTTGATCTTGCCCTGCAGCTGGTAGACCGAATTGCCCGAGGTGGGCGTCCGGATACCGTTGCAGCTCAGGCCGTAGTTGCTGGCGATGCCGGGGTTCGTGCTGCCCTTGAACAGGTCGCAGTTGCCGCGGGAAATCGCATAGTTGTACACGTCGACCATCGTCGTATCGGCCGTGGGGCTGCCCACGACGCTCGGCACCGCGACCGTCGTGTCGATGCCGGCCTGCACGAAGATCGGCTCATTCTGCGCGCCGAGACCCGGAGTCTGCGCCTTCTGGCCTTCGAGGACGCCGGACACCGAGAAGGTCAGGCCCCTGGTCACCGGTCCGCCGATGTTGGCTTCGACGCGGTTGAACCCGACGCTGTGATTGACGCCGAACGGCTCGTCGGTCACGTAGGCCACGGAGCCGGCATACTTGCTGCCGCCGCCCTTGGTTTCGATAGCGATGATGCCGGACTGCGCATTGCCGAACTGCGCCGACTGGCCACCGGTGGTGACCGAGGCCTCTTCGAAGCCGTTGGTCGGGATGGAGACGCCACCAGCGTTCCCGCCCGCGCCGCCCATCGTCACACCGACGAATGCGTTGCCGCGGTAGCCCGGCGAAACCGGCACACCGTCCACGTAGGTGGTCGCCTCGTCGTTACGTCCGCCGCGGATTTCGATACTGCCGCCGCCCGGGCTGGCCACCACGCCTGGCTGCAGCGCCAGGACGTTGCCGATCCGGTCGACCGGCAGCTTCGAGGTGTACTCGCCGTCGACCCGCTGCTTCGTGGTCACTTCGTCGCGGGGAACCAGGGCGTTGGCCGCCTGGGTCACCGTGATCTCGGTGATCTCGATGGGAGTCTGTTCGAGGGTGAAGTCCTGCGTGATGGTCTGACCGGCCAGCACTTTGAGGGCCGCGACTTCGACCGGCTTGTAGCCGACGAACTGCGCCCGCACGTTGATCGTTCCTGCCGGTACGTTGTTGATGAAGTAGTAACCCTGACTGTTTGCAACCGCGTTGGACGTCGTCCCGGTAATCACTACCTGGGCCGATGCCACCGGTGCTCCAGCCTGGTCCCTAACCCGGCCTTCGATTTTACCAGCCGAACTCTGGGCAAGGAGCGATCCGGCTCCAGCACCCAGCGCGACTGCCGCGAGCGCGAACATCCGCGCTGCGCGTGCGAAGGCGCCGACACAGCTTTCTTTCATGGAAACGTCCTCCGAAGACGGGAACACGAGAAGAACTGCCTGCACCGTAGGCCTGAACGCGCATGCAACCCCTGAGCGGCGGATACACGCCGACTGGGGCAGCGACTGCGCCTAGAAACAACCTGCAGAAGAGAGGGTTTGATGCTGACTGTTGAGCAACCGACCGCGGCCCGGTCGGGGAAGACAATATGAAGTGCGCTAAATCACATGTCAAGGAACCGACCGGGTCCACTTTTCGAACACCAGGATTCCGTAACTAGCTGGAACGGATGAAGATGATGAAGACTCATTTCACTTCCCGCTTCGATTCACTCGCTTTTTTCGCCGGATGGACGGAGAGTATGGGGCATGGAACGCGTTTACGCTAGAGGGGGAAAGACGGGAAAGGGGAAAGGGGAAAGGGCGAACCGGTAACGGGGAATGGCTCGCCCGAGCAGAACCACCGCTCAGCGGCCGCCACGTACGATCAGATCCACCTGAGGATCCGCCGGCGTGATCACCGGTCCCGCATCACTCCAGTATCCATTCACCTCGCTCCGCACCCCGAACTCACCGCTCAGGTAGATCCCCGGCTCGATCGAGAAACCGACGCCCGGCGCCAGCTCCCGGTCATCGTGGGTCTCGTAATCATCCAGATGCGGACCCGATCCGTGCAGCGCCCGGTCGATCGAATGCCCGGTACGATGCACGAACCGGTCGCCGAATCCCGCCGCCTCGATCACGCCACGCGCCGCGCGGTCGAGCGCGAAGCCGGGCAGCGGCCGCCGCCCCGCCGCATCCTTGAAGAGCGCAATCGCCGCATCCCGCGCATCCCGCACCGTGCGCCACACCTTCTCCACCTTCCCCGGCACCCGCTCCCCCGCGAAACCCATCCATGTCTGGTCGGCGAACACCGTATGCAGCGATCGCCCTCCCCATAGATCGAGCAGGATCACGTCGCCTTCTTTGAGCGTCGCGTCCTTCCCCGCCTTCGGCTCATAGTGCGGGTTCGCCGCGTTGGCCCCGAAGCCCACGATCGGCGGATGATCGAACACCAGTCCCTCGGCGGCCATCGCCTGCGTCACGCGTGACTGGAGCGCCGTCTCGGTGAGCGGGCCTTCGGCGCCCGCATTCCCGGCACTGACCGCTCCGGCCAGCGCCTTCCGCGCCACCGATGCAAGCACGCCGGCTGCGTACATGTGGTCCTCGCGCTCCGCGGCACTCCAGCGCGCCGCGAATCGCGTAACCAGTCCGCCCGAGGGCACCACCTTCGCCCCGAGTCGCGTCAGCAACTCCACCACGCCATACGGCACCCGATCCAGATAGGGCACCGCATCCTCCGGTGAGACTTCCATTGCGAGCGTTCGCCCCCGCACCAGCGAGCCGAGTGCCGCGTGCAGCTCCTCCCAGCGAGCGTAGGGAATGATTCGTCCTGGAAAGCCGGCGACCGGCTGCATCTCGATCTTGTGCGCCACCGCCACCGGCTCTCCGCTCGCGGGCACCAGGACAAAGATGCGGCGGGTGCCAAGTCCTCGAAGCGCGAGGACCCGGCCCGCCACAGGATTGAGTCCGTGAAAATCAAAGAGGAGCCAGCCGTCGAGACCGAGTTCGCGGATGGTCCGCTGCAACTCGGAAAGATCGATTCCGTCGAACGCCGTCATTCGTATCCCCCCGACGCGGTCGCGCGCCAGTGACAGATGTCGTCGCCTCGGCCGCGGCAGCGATCGTGGAGCATCGCGCCTTCAAAGCCGACGAGGCAGCGGAGCAGCTCGCCAAAGGCTGCGCCATAGAATGGACAGGCGCTCCCATCGGGCAGTGCTTCGGTTGAAAGAGCGGCCGGGACCCGCGCTTCGGCCGCGGCCGTGCGTACCAGCAGGTCGGCGCGGAAAATCCGGCGCGCGGCAGTCACTGCGGCGCGGGCTCCCACGCGCCGGCTCACCGGACCAGGCGCCGCGTGCACCAGCGCCCGCACCGGGAGCGCCCCGGTCCGCGCGGTGTAACGCGCGGCGCGCCGCCCCGCATCGGCGAAGACGAGGCCGGCATCCGGCCGGCGGCCCGCCAGCCGGAAAACCGCCAGCGCTTCCTCGCGGGGTACGACCCCATCCCTTCGGGCAGTTTCCTGGTATCGCGTGATCTGCGCGGCCACCGTCGCGCTCAATCCGAGACGCTTGGCGACGATCTCTCCGGCGAGCTCCTCGAGACCGTCCTCGACCGGAGTATCGAGATTGCGAAGGGCCTCGAGCAGGCTGAGCGGAATGATCGCGTGAACCGCGGAATGGTCGGGCAAGTGAGCGATGAGGACGAATGCGGGAGAAATGGATGGAAGCGACGTACCGCTCCGCCGCTGGTCGCGGCTCCGAACAATAACCGATCGCACCCGTTTCGTGGAGGAGGAGAAACGGAGAACCGAAAGCTGGTGGAGAGTAGAAAGAATAGAAAGTTGAAAGGGGAAGGTTGAAAGTAGACACTTGAACGGCTGAAGAATCGAGAGCCCGTCCGTCAGCACCCGCCACTTTTCACTTTCTACTCGTCACTCTCAGCACTTGAACGCGGCCCCTTGATAGATTTCCCCCATGCTCCCCGTTGCCTTTGCCCTGGCGCTCGTCATCGCGCTCCTCGCCTGGCGGGCAGGGAGTCTCACCCTCCCTGGCGCCCTCGCCGCTGCGTGCGTGGGGGCCGCGGTACTGCTTGGCGCCGGCTGGCCTGGTGGCGCGGTGC
>JBDUEA010000095.1:0-11801 GCA_040002695.1 Gemmatimonadota bacterium
GGCTGGCAGAGCGCCGGATCTCCGGCCTCTGCCAGCCCACGGCGGATCATACCCTAGAAGTCATAGTCCACGCCAAGCTGGAAGCGGCGGGGATCGCTGGCGAGACAGCTCGCCTTGCCCAGGTTCAGGTTCGGCGATGCCGGCGAGCTGAAGCCGGTGTTGAAGCAGGCGAAATTCTTGTAGTTGAAGGCATTGAATGCATCCGCGGTGATCCCGAGGCGCGTCCCCGAAACACTGGGGAAGTCCTTGCGTACTCGGAGGTCGACGTTGCGGTACGCCCACGCGTCGGGAATGATGAAGCTGTACTTCTTCGGCGTGAAGCCACCGTTGATGTAAGTGGCGGGTCCGCAGAATCGGATCGGACAACCGATGTCCAGCGTCGCGCCGCTCCCGAGCGTGAGCAGCCCGCTGAACTGGATGCCGAAGAGATACGGCACGTCCAGGATCCAGTTGGCCACGACGCGGTGATGCTCGTTGTTGCCGCTGTTGTCCGAATGTTTCGGAATTCCGAGCGCGGTCGGGAATGAGAATTCGTCGCCGAGCGCATCCACACCGGACACCGAGCGGGTGGCGTAGGTGTACGCGATGCCTGCACCCCAGCCGAAGTGCGCGGAGGAGAGACGATAGGGACGGTCCATCTGCAGCGACAGCGCGTCGTACCAGGTTTTTCCGTCGTTCGTGGAATAGATGAAATTGGAGAACCCGTGGGCGCCGGTATTGAAGCTGGTACAGCACGAGCCGTTGGGATTGAGTCCGGAGTTGCCGAAATTCAGCGTGAGCTGGTCCACGCCGCGCACGCCCATGTAGGTCGCGGCGACGGTGAAGTTCCCGAGGACCCGGCGCACTCCGAGATTCCACTGCCTGGATTTCGGCGTCTTCGCCTTGCTGTCGATCAGCCACGCTTCCGGTGTGCCCACGCTCCGGGTGAGCGAGTCCAGCAGCGTCTTGTTCGTAGTTAGATACCGGTCGTTCCACGCGACCTGTCCGGGCGCCGGCGTGGAATCGGGATTCGCGAACTGCACCGTGTAGGTCGGGTGCGTCAGCTTGAGGGTCTCGTCCACCGAGATATCGAAGAACGTGCGGTCATAGAAGATGCCGAACCCGCCGAAGAGCGTCGTCCGGTTGTTGCCATCGAGGGCATAGGAGAAGCCGAGTCGCGGCTGAAACCCTCCATAAAACGGCTTCCGGTTGCTGCCGTTGCTGATGTACCGGCTCAGGTTGAGCGGGTTCGGCAGCGAATCGTTGTAGCGGGTGAGCGTGTCCACCACGTCCTTCGGCGTCACGTAGCTGTAATTCATCATGTGGGACTCGAAGTCCCACCGCATGCCGAGATTGAGCGTCAGCCGCGGCGTCGGATTCCAGTCATCCTGGAGATAGGCGCCGAGCTGATTGTTATGCGTATTAAGGAACGGATTGCCCGTGCCGTAGGAGAGCTGGTACGGCACCCGGTAATCGAACGCCTGCACACTGCCGCAGGTCGGATGACAATCCACGTTCTGCGCGTACAGGAACCTGGGCGTCTCGTCGTTGCGCTTCTCGACGTCGTACGCCACGAAGTCCGCGTTGACGCCCATCTTGAATACGTGCTGGCCGCCGCTCTTGAATCCGGAATAGGTCACGTCATCCCGGAGGCCGAGGCGCTTCTGAGTGAAATTCTGCGAGCTGGCGTTGCTGCCGAGCGTGTAGTCCCCGCCTGGAATCTGGTAGACGCGGGAGGGAAGTCCGCCTGAATTGGGAAACGGATCCCGCTTGAATCGTTCAAACGTCACGTTGGCTTCGTTGAGCCAGGCGCCGGTGAAGTAGTTGTACTTGAGCGTCCCGATGCCCACGTGATTGCCGAAGTGCACCGCTTCCTGGAAGGCGTTGAAGCCGCCGCCCGCCGGTCCGAAATCGCGGATATCCGATTCGATCCGGTTGCTCACGCTGAATTCGGCGCTCGACTTGGGGCTCACCGCGTAGCTGAGCTTGCCGAAGAGCAGTGTCTCGCGGAACGGCGAGGTGAAGGTGCCGTTGTATTGCGCGAAATTCACCGTGTCGAGAGATGTGAAGCCGGAAGGCGGCGCGAAATTGACGAGCGCGCTCCGGTTCTGGTAGTTCCCCTCGTAGGAGCCGAAAAAGTGCAGCTTGTCCCTGATGATCGGACCGCGCCTGCGCTGATCGCCGTCAGATACCGGCTGTAGTCCGACTTCGGCTGCTTCGCCGCGATCGAAAAGGTATCGAGCGCGACGAGATCCTTGTTCTGGTACGAGAACAGCACATTGCCAGTCCAGGTATTGCCGCCCGACTTGGTCGTCGCGGTGATGATCGCGCTCGAGGCTTTCTGATATTCGGCCTTGAAGTTCTGCGTGATCACCCGGTATTCCTGGATGGCGTTCCGCGGGAACGGATTGCCGCGGCTCGCATCCTGTCCCGCGATCCCGCCGGCCGTGAGATCGTTCTTGAGACTCGCGCCATCGATGAAGACATTGACGCCGCTCGCGCTCTGGCCGTTGGCCGAGAAGGTGCGCGCCGCGACGCCGCCGCTCAGGTTCGCCCCGACCCGGTCCTCGGAGACGGTCACACCCGGGGCCAGGTTCGCGAGATCGAGGAAATTGCGGCTTGGCGTCGGGAGCTTTTCGATCTGCGCCGAGGTGATGTTCGTCGCCACTTCGGAGGTCGCCGTTTCCGTAGTATGCGGCGCAGTGACGGTCACTTCCTGCACCTCGACCGCCGAGCTCGCCAGCTTGTAGTTGAGCGAGAGTACCTGGCCGATCTGGACTTGCACCTGGCGACCGATCGGGCGGAATCCGATCCGCCGGATGGTGATGTCATAGGTCGCGGGGACGAGCCCGGAGAGCGTGTAGAAGCCGTCACTCCGGCTCGTGGTATTGCGGTCGATGCCGGTCAGCGGATTCCTTGCGACGATCTGCGCATCGGAGATCGGCGCGCCGGCCGAGTCGGTGACCACGCCCCGGATACTCCCGGTGCTGGTCTGTGCCGTCGCGGGGAGCGCGGCGAAGACGGCGAGCGCGCCCACGGCGGCGAGCAGCCGTCCGGCGCGTTGAAGGACATGCAAGATCATTGGGCTGCCTCCTGGCGGTGAAAAAGGTCGGTACCCGGCGCCTGCTTTGCCCGCCGGACTGCCGTTACTGAACTGTGGTGCCTTCCGTGGATCCCCTGAGTACGAGTGTCGTGGGCAATGTCTCCCGCTGCGGGGCATGGGTCGTCGCATGCCGGATGGCGAAGAGCAGGCGCTCGGCCGCGCGGGCCCCGAGTGCGCTGATGTTCACATGCACTGATGAGAGCGGCGGATCGACGTAGCGCGCCATGGGGATGTCGTCGAAGCCCGCGACCGCAATCTCTTCCGGGATCCGAAGTCCCCGGCTCCGAAGGGCGCTCAGCGCGCCGATGGCCATCGCATCGTTCGCGGCGAAGATCGCGGTCGGGCGCGGGTCCCGGTCCGCGAGCTCGAACGCCGCGCTGTAACCCGACTTTTCACTGAAGTCGCCGGTGACTTCGTAGCGGGCATCCGGCTCGAGTCCCGCATCCCGCAACGCGTTCCGGTAACCCTGCAGCCGTTCCTCGGCGTCGATGTTGTGCGCCGCGCCGCCGATGATCCCGATCCGCCGGTGTCCTCGGCCGATGAGGTGGGCGACCATCGAGCGCGCGCCTTCGACATTGGCGATCGTGATGACGTCGACGCCTTCGCCCTCGGCCGGTGAGTTGAGCAGCACGATGGGGAGTCGGCGGGCCGCGCCGGCCCGGCGCGGCGGCTGCGCATACCGTTCGGGTGACATCACGATGAGGCCGTCCACTCGTCCACGCATCGAGCGGATGGCGGCTTCGAGGGATGGGCGATGCGCGTGCGAGCTGGACACCAGCAGGTGAAAGCCGTGCTTCTGCGCGGTCTGATCGATGCCTCGTATGACTTCGGAAAAGAACTCGCCGTAGAGATCGGGAAGCAGGGCGCCCAGGGTGCGGGTCTCGCTCATGATGAGACTGCGCGCGGCGCCATGCGGGGAGTAGTCCAGCTGAATGGCGATCTCGCGCACGTGCTGACGGGTGCTCTCCCGAACCTGCAAGCTGCCGTTGTAGACGCGCGAAACCGTGGCGATGGAAACGCCGGCAACGCGCGCGACATCCTTGATGGTGCTCATGGCGATCACGCGCAGATGGGACCGCGAATCCCCGGTGCCGATGGCGGCGGGCCGGGAAGCAGATTCGGAATGTCAGGAAGACTTGAAACAGATGAAACAGAATGGTCCGACGGATGTAAACGTTTACATTAGCAGACAAAACTGTCAAGAGCGCGGCGTGAAACGTTCAGTTCTGTCAGCCGAGGCGTTGGGCTTCGCGCCACCCGATATCCGGGCGGAAGACCTTGCCATCAAAGGAGATGAGTTGAGAGGCATGGAGGCTCTTCGACTGGGCCTCCCCAAACGTAGGACCAACTGCCGTAACGCCCAGAACCCGCCCGCCGGATACTCTCAGTCGCCCATCGTCATCGCGGACCGTCCCCGCATGAAATACCGTCACGCCTTCCGGCAGTTCGTCCGGAATCGTGATCTCGGCGCCTTTTTCGGGGCTGTCCGGATACCCGCGAGATGCCAGCACGGTGGTCACCGCCGACTGGGTAGCGTCGATCGTCAGGCCTCCCACACCACCGCCCCTGGCAACGCTTTCCAGGCAACCGGTGAGTCCGTCAGACACGAGTGGAAGCACCACCTGTGTCTCCGGATCACCCAGACGGCAGTTGAATTCGACCACGCGCAATGCGCCGTCGGCTCCGATCATGAGTCCGGCATAGAGAAGGCCGTTGTAAGGTGAGCCCTCGAGCGCAAGCTGCTGAAGCGTCGGCTCCAGGATCTCCCGGCGCGCGCGGTCCAGAAGTGCCGGCGTTCCGATCGAGACCGGACTGTAGGCCCCCATGCCACCGGTGTTGGGTCCGGTATCACCGGCGCCGAGGCGCTTGTGGTCCTGCGCCGGCGGAAGCAGCACCATTTCGCGGCCGTCGGTAATAGCGAAGACGGACAGCTCTTCACCTTCCATGAACTCCTCGATCACGACGGTCCGTCCGGCGTCGCCGAATTCGCCATCGGCGAGCATTCCGCCCACGACCTCAGCCGCCTCATTGCGCGTATTGCAGACGACGGCACCCTTGCCCGCTGCGAGTCCCGAGGCCTTGACCACCAGTGGCTCCGGGTGGCTGCGGACATACGCCAGGGCGGCTCCGACCTCCGTGAACGTCCGGCTCCGCGCGGTCGGCACGTCAGCACGCGCCATCAGGTCCTTCGCGAAAGCCTTGGATGACTCGATGCGCGCCGCCGCGGCACTCGGTCCGAAGACGGCGCGCCCTTCCGCCCGGAGCCGGTCCGCGAGCCCCATCGCGAGAGGAATCTCGGGGCCGATGATGGTGAGATCGATTCCATACGCGTCGGCGGCATCGGCCAGCCGATCGATATCCAGCGCGCTGATCGCCAGGTTGGTCGCCAGTTCAGCGGTGCCCGGATTTCCCGGAGCACAGTAGAGGTCCGCCACCGGATCCTCCCGGTGGAGCGACCAGCACAGCGCGTGCTCCCGGCCGCCGCCACCGACAACGAGAATTCTCACTTCTTCTGTGCGTTCCGGAACGCCTCACCGACCCGGCCGGCCGCGCGCCGGGCGGCATCCACCACATGGTCCACGGTCTCCCGGGTTTCCTTCGCGTAGTAATTTCCTGCTGCGGAGAGATCGTCCCGGAGCGGACGTGCCTCCGATTCCGCGCCACGCCGTGAATATTCTCCGCGCATGATGCGATCGTACTCGCCGCTGGCCACCCAGCGCTGCAGCTCGGCGGCGCGCACCGTATGCATCGGGTGAGTGAGGGCGAGCGTGTTGAGAATCTTGTAGACTACGTCCAGCCCCTCGTTGCTCGCGGCGTATTCGTGCGCCTGCGCCATGAACGCTTCGACGCTCATCTGCCCCGAATAACCGACGCCACGCCCGCCGCCGGCCATTTTCATGTCGAGGCTCTGGGCCACGAGAATCTCCTGGCAGCCGAGCAGTCCTGCGCGATCGGCGGAGAGCTCGGACTTCCGAGACCATTCGAGAATCGCGAGCCGGATCGGGAGCAGCGCGATTCCCGCCAGCAACGGAAGCGCAGAGAAACTGACCACGAGCAGGATTTCGGCGATGGTCCGGTAGAGGGCGTGGCCGCTCACGATGTGACCCATCTCATGAGCGATCAGCGCACGGAGTTCGTCGTCGTCCAGAAGCTCAAGTGCGGCAGAGTGCAGGACGATAAAGGGAGTGTCGACGCCATAGGCACCGGCGTTGAAGACAGGGGTCTGCGAGACGTAGATCTCTGGAACGACGGGCCAGTCAAAGGTGGTCGCCACTTCGATATGGGTGGTCCAGATCTTCGGAAACTGCGCAGGTCCGCAGCGCACCGCGTTGGCCTGGAAGAGGAGGCGGATTCCACGCTCCCCGCCGAGCAGGCCGATGACCTTCCGAACCAGTTCTTCAAAACCTGGGATGGAGCGGAGTGTCTGGAGCGCCGCCCGATCGGCGGGGTGTTCCCATGAGAGGGCGGCGATGTCAGGGAAGGTGCGACGAGGACGGGCAGCAGGAATGTTTGTCACGAGATGGCTCGCAGTTGGGAGGCGCCGGACCGTACGCCGGCCCGGACGGATGGTTTCATGATGAGACGCACGTGTTCACGAGAGACTGGATCATCGCGGAGTAAGCCGAGGGCAGCCGCGCGTCCTTCGGCCATTGCACGCCGTCGGTCCTCAATCCGCAAACGCCTGCTCCAGGTCTCCGATCAGATCGTCCGCGTCCTCGACGCCGCAGCTCAGCCGGATAAGACTGTCGGTCAGACCCATGGACTGACGCATCGCGACGGGCACCGAGGCGTGAGTCATCGAGGCCGGATGGCCGATGAGGCTCTCGACGCCGCCGAGCGATTCAGCCAGGGCGAATATCCTGGTGCGCTCGACGACACGGCGCGCGAGGGCGGGATCTCCGAGATCGAGCGAGATCATGCCGCCGAATCCCGACATCTGCCGTTTGGCCAGTTCATGCTGCGGATGGGACGGAAGGCCGGGGTAGTAAACGCGGGTGACTCGACGCTGATGCGTGAGCCACTCGGCGATCCGGCGGCCATTTGCATCGTGCTGTCGCATGCGGAGCGGCAAGGTCTTGGTTCCGCGCAATGCGAGCCAGCAATCCATGGGACCGGGAACGGCGCCGGCCGCGTTCTGCAGGAAGCCCACGCGCTCGGCGAGATCGTCGCGATCGGTCAGGACAAGGCCGCCGACCATATCGCTGTGGCCGTTGAGATACTTGGTGGTCGAATGGACCACGAGATCGGCGCCGTGGCGCGCCGGTTGCTGGAAAAAGGGCGTCGCGAACGTATTATCGACGACGAAGATCAGTCCGTGCGCCTGGGTGAGATCTCCGACCGCGGAGAGGTCGGTGAGATTCATCATCGGGTTGGTCGGCGTCTCGCAGAACACCATGCGGGTGGCCGGTGTCAGCGCCCGTTCGAGATTGGCGACAACGCGCATGTCGACGAACGAAAAGCTCAGACCGAGCCGGGCGTAGACGCGCTCCATCAGGCGATGGGTGCCGCCGTAGACATTTTCACCGCAGATGACGTGGTCCCCGGCGCTCAGCAGCTTGAGCACCGTGTCCGTGGCTCCGAGACCCGAGCTGAAGGCGAATCCGTGACGGACTCCTTCGAGACTCGCGACGTTTCGCTCGAGGGCTTCACGGGTGGGGTTCTGAGTGCGCGCGTACTCGTAGCCCTTGTGTTTGCCGAGGGCCTCCTGCACGTACGTCGACGTCTGGTATATCGGAGTCATCACGGCGCCGGTCACCGGATCGGGCGCCTGTCCCGCGTGCACCGCGCGAGTGGCGAATCCGTGTTCGAGGTCGTGCGGCAGAATCTGCGTCATAGTCCTTGGCGGTGGGGTATGACGGAACGTAATGCGCGGGAAGGTTTTGCGGCAAGCCAACGGAGGCTCGCCCGGTTTCATGGAAGGGGTGGTTCGTGATCTCCACGATGCAGCTGGCGCCGGTGGCCCCGGAGAAAACGATGGTTGCACGCTGCCTCATCGTGGACGATGACCCCCAGGTTCGCCACGCGATGGCGCGCATCATTCAGAGCCAGGGGCTCGAATGCGCCGAGGCCGGGTCCGGCCTCGAGGCGCTCGCGTACGTCGAGCGCGAAGGGGAAGTGCCGCTGGTCATCTCCGACGTGAACATGCCGGGGCTCGACGGCATCGGGTTCCTGGAGCAATTGCTGCGGCGCTGGCCGGACACTGCGGTCATCATGCTCACCGGCGTCGCGGATGTGAAGACGGCCGTGGCCTGTCTCGAAAAAGGCGCGCTGGACTATATCAACAAGCCCGCGCACCTCGATGAGGTGCGTGTGCGGGTCGCGCGCGCGCTCGAAAAGCGCGATCTCATTTTGCAGAAGCGTTTCTATCAGCAGAATCTCGAAGCGCGGGTCAAGGCGCAGGCCACCCGGATCAAGGAGCTCTTTCTCGAAGGGGTGCAGACGCTCGCGCACGCACTCGAGGCCAAAGACTCATACACCCATGGCCACTCCTCCCGGGTCAGCCGGTACGCAGTGAAGACGGCGATCCAGATGGGCTTTACCGGTGATAAGCTCGAGGAGATCCGCCTCGGCGCGGAGCTGCATGATATCGGAAAGATCGGAACCCGCGAGGCAGTACTCAACAAGCCCGGGCCGCTGACCACCGAGGAATTCAAACACATCACCGAGCACACCACGCTCGGCGAGCGTATTCTGGCTCCGCTAGCGCGGGAGACGCCGGTGGTGCTGCGGATCGTGCGGTCGCATCATGAACGACTTGACGGGCGCGGGTTCCCCGACCGCCTCGTGGGCAATGACATCCCGATCGAGGCCCGGATCATCGCGGTGGTCGATGCCTTCGACGCGATGACTACCAATCGCGCATACCGGGCGTCGCGTACGCCGGAAGTAGCAATGGCGGAGCTGCAGAGCTGTGCGGGCACGCACTTCGATGCCGATGTGGTCGCCGCGTTCACCGCGGCTTTCTCGGATCTCAGCCAACTCCCGCTCAAGGACCAGTGACCGTCGCAGAGGCGCATTCACCTGTCACCCTCCGCCGGACGCATCCTGAAGTTCGCCTGACCGGCTTCCCGGTCACCCCTCCCCAAACTACTTTCCGCGCCATGTCAGATACCCTGATGATCAGTGTGTCCGGAATGCGCGGGATCGTCGGCAAGGACCTCACGCCGGAGCTCGTCGCCCGGCACGCTGCCGCACTCGGCGCCTGGGCCAAGGCCTCCGGTCGCCCGCTCGTGGTGCTCGGCCGTGATGCCCGCACCAGTGGGCCGATGTTCTCACGCGCCGCCATCGCCGGCCTCATGTCGGTGGGCGTCGACGTCATCGACGTCGGCGTCGTACCCACGCCTACCGTGCAGCTCGCAGTCGAGCATCATCACGCCGGTGCGGGACTGATTCTGACGGCGAGTCACAATCCGATCGAGTGGAACGCGCTCAAGTTCGTCGGGCCCGACGGCATCTTTCTCGATGGCGCTGCGGGCACGGCGGTGCGCGCGCTGGCCGAGCGCGGGCCGGAGCGACCAGGCTGGGACGGTGTAGGAGATTGCCGCGAAGATCGTGACGCGATCTCAAGGCACCTTGACCTGGTCATGGCGCTGCCGGTGATCGACGTCACGGCCATCCGCCGCCGCGGCTTTCATGTGGCGCTGGACTGTGTGAGGGGCGCCGGTGGAACAACGATGCCCGCGCTGCTCGAGCGCCTGGGTTGTCGCGTGAGTGCCATCAATCTGGAAACGGACGGCAGGTTCCCGCGGGCTCCGGAGCCCATCCCCGAGAACCTCGGCCAGTTAAGCGAACTGGTGCGGGAGACGGGCGCCGATATCGGGTTCGCGGTCGATCCGGACGTGGACCGTCTGGCCATCGTGAACGAGCGCGGCGAGCCGATCGGTGAGGACTACACTCTGGCGTTCGCCGTGCGGGCGATGCTGGGTGCGCCGATGGCCCCGGGGAAGACGGGCGGTGCTCAGCCGGTCGTCGTGGCGAATCTCTCCACGAGCCTCGTGGTCGAGGATGCAGCAACCTCGTCTGGCGCCCGGTTCGTGCGGGCGGCCGTCGGAGAGGCCAACGTGGCGCAGACAATCAAGGAAGAAGGAGCGGTGATTGGCGGGGAAGGGAATGGCGGCGTCATTCTTCCCTCTCTGCATATTGGACGAGATGCACCGGTGGGCGTGGCCCTGGTCTTGCATCTGCTCGCACGCTCTGGTCAGTCGGTTTCGAGTATCGTCTCAGGGAATCCCCAGTACCGTATCGTAAAGGCGAAGGCCCCGCGGGGAACCGAGCTGGCGCCGGTGTATGATCGGCTCGCTCAGCGGTTCCCCGAGGCCAGTGCCGACCGCCGGGATGGACTGAGGCTCTCGTGGGCGGACCGGTGGGTCCATCTGCGGCCTTCGGGCACCGAGCCGATCGTACGATTCATCGCCGAGGCGCCGACCCAGGCCGATGCCGAAGCCCTGGTGGCTGCCTGTCGCGACCTCATGCACTAATGGAGACTTGCGCTCATGTGTGGTATCGTCGGCTATGTCGGACCCCGGCAGGCAGCGGGGCTGCTGATCGAAGGGCTGCGACGTCTCGAATACCGCGGCTATGACTCCTCTGGACTGGCCATCGTCAACGGTCACGGGCTCAAGATCTTCAAGCAGGCGGGCAAGCTTTCGGCCCTCGAAAAGCAGCTCAACGGCGAAATGCCTACCGGAACGATCGGCATCGGACACACCCGCTGGGCCACGCACGGCGCTCCCACCACCACCAACGCTCACCCGCATACCGACCAGTCCGGCCGGATTGCCATCATCCATAACGGCATCATCGAGAATTCCGGCTCCATCCGGAAGGCGCTCGAGCAGCGCGGTCACACCTTCAAGTCCGAGACCGATACCGAGGTCCTCGCCCACCTGATCGGCGAGCTGTACAAGGGCAACCTCGAAGAGGCGGTCGCCGCGGCGCTCCGTGATGTCGACGGCGCGTACGGGCTGGCCGTGATCAGCTCCGAGGAGCCGGATGTCATCGTCGCGGCGCGGAAGGGATCACCCCTGCTGGTCGGCGTCGGCGAGAACGAATGGTTCGTCGCGTCGGATGCTTCGGCAATCCTGGCCCACACCCGCTCGGTCGTATACCTGGATGACGGCGAGATGGCGGTGCTGACGCGCAAGGGCTATCACGTGCGTGACCTCGCCGCGACGCGGATCGAGAAGCCCGTCAACCAGATCGACTGGGATCTCGCGACCATCGAGCGCGGTGGCTACTCGCACTTCATGCTCAAGGAGATCTGCGAGCAGCCCGACAGCGTTCGCAACACGATGCGCGGCCACCTGCTCGAGGAAGAGGGCACGGCGCGCGTCTCCGGTCTCAACCTGACCGACGACGACATCAAGCGGATTCAGCGGATCGTGATCACTGCCTGCGGCACCTCGTGGCATTCCGGTCTCATCGGCGAATACATGCTCGAGGAGCTCGCGCGGCTTCCGGTCGAAGTCGAGTACGCCTCGGAATTCCGCTATCGCAATCCGGTCGTGGACGATCGCACGCTGGTCATCGGCATCTCGCAATCCGGCGAAACCGCCGACACGCTCGCGGCTATCCGCGAGGCCAAGCGCCGGGGCGCACGGACCGTCGGCATCGTCAACGTGGTCGGATCGTCGATCGCGCGTGAAGTGGACGGCGGCATTTATCTGCACGCCGGCCCCGAAGTCGGAGTCGCCAGCACCAAGGCGTTCACCAGCCAGGT
>JBDUEA010000096.1:0-11627 GCA_040002695.1 Gemmatimonadota bacterium
ACAAGGAGATCGCCGCGCGCCTCTCGATCTCCGGGCACACGGTGAAATTTCACCTTACGGCGATCTTCGCGAAGCTGGGGGTCCGCAGCCGGACCGAGGCGGTAACCGTCGGCATCCGCCGCGGAGTACTCATGGTCTAGATCCGTGTCCGCCCGCTCCCCCCGCTCCCCTCCCTCCTTCATGAAGAAATCCCCGCTATCCGCCGATGATGGATACTGCGGGAGACCGCACGCCCTCCTCCGAGGGGTCTCGTTCCATGGGCCAACGAAAGGCGCAGAGCAGCAACATGCGGGTAGGCAGGTTGTCGGGTTCGAGATCCGGTCCGAGGCGCGTTCGTTGACTGCGCCCGTCGGTCCGCTCGGTCCAGTGCGACCGTGGTCGGGTGGAGCTGACGCACAGCGTCACTCCGCTCACCCGCCGGCTCGCGCCTCAGACACGCGCGGTCTCGACTCCGCCGCGCGGGCGGGCGCCGCGCTGTCGGAACTCGACGCCGTGATGCTTCGTGCTCTCATGAACGCCCCCGGGGCATCGGGTGATGTCCAGCGGGACCTCCTCCTCGCAGGCGGGCGCGCCGAACTGCTGCTGGGAAGGGAGGCGAATGCTGCGGAGCTCGCGACGGTGTTGCTGCGGGGAAATCCTCGAGACGTAGAGGCGTGGCGGCTGCTCGTGACATCGCTCGCGATTCACTGGCCGACTCTCGGACTCGCGGGCGCCGCACGCGGACTCAGCTGGTTTCCGGCTGATCCGATGCTCCGGACCTGGTGGGGTCTGCTCGCGCTCACCACGGGTCGCGCCACCGAGGGGAGACTCATGCTGGCACGCGTGACCTCCGATGCCGGCACTCCGTTCAGCGCCACGCTCGCGGCACTCGAGGGAGAGTCTCCCCGGTTCGACGAGACGCTGGCAGACCTGATCCGTCTCGAGGCCACGGCTCGCTACGGGCCTGCGAATCTTTCCCGCGATCCCGTTCCGGCTGCACTCCAGGCGTCCATACTTGCCACCATGCATCCGGCGCGGGAGCCGGGATTCCGGCTGCCCTTACCGCCCGTGGCAGCTGACGGAGGTGGTGGCGTAACGAACGCGCAGGCGTGGATTGGTGGCTGGCTCGGCGGAATCAGGCAGTCGTTGCAGATGAACGAACGCGCTGGACTGGTGCCGCTGGTAATGGGCCTCGTGGTGCTGGCTGCGCTCCGCGTGAAGGGTCCGGAGTGGCTGGCGGTGGGTATGGGCGTGGCTCTCGGGGTGCTGTTCTGGACGCGCTGGCGATCCCGGCAGGAATAGCTACCGCAGCAGGAAATCCAGGGGCTCGCCTGGCGGATGGTCGACGGGTGACCGCTCGGCGCTGAAGAGTCGGGCGCTCTCCGGGCCGAGGAGCGTCATTCGATCCGCATCGACCCGGAGCATGCTTCCTTCCCGAAGTCCCAGAACGCGGACGTCTGGATTCACGGTGACGAATTCCAGGATCCGGTCGTCTCGACTTTCGCCGCCATGGCCCGGGAGTCTGGCATCCGTGTAATGGGGATTGATCTGGAAGGGGACGAGGTCGAGCGCGCGGAATGTCGTGACCTCGACGATCGGCATGTCGTTCGTCGTGCGAATCGTAGGACAGGCAAGATTGGCTCCCGCACTCCAACCGATATATGGCATTCCTTCCAGCGCCCGCGCGCGCACCGGCTCCAGCAGCCGCTTCTCCTGCAGCGCGCGCAGCAGCTGAAACGAATTGCCTCCTCCCGTCACCACCGCCTCCGCGTTTGCGACCGCCTCGTGCGGACTCGCCGCATCATGCAGGGACTGTACGGCGATGCCGAGGTCCGCGAAGACGGCGCGTACCCGCACAGCATAGTTATCGTACGAGAATCGCACGGCGGCATAGGGAATGAAGACCGCCGACTTGATGCCGCCGAGAATCTCGCGGATGGCCGTGCTCGCGTGGGCGAGCAGCGGTGTACCGGGATTGGTTGAATTGCTGAGCAGCAACAGGCGGCGGGTGGGCACGTTCGGTCGATCGGCTGCTGGGGAATCCTCTCGGCGAATGCCGGTCAGATCGCCTTGGCGAGATCGGCGTTGGTCGCCGAGCGGCGCATCAACATCACCACCTGCTCCATCGCATTGACGGTGGTCAATCCGGCGAGCCGGGACCGGAGCGCCTGCGAGGCGACCAGGATTTCTGGCGCGAGGAGCAGCTCCTCGCGACGGGTGGCGCTGGCGTTGAGGTCGATCGCGGGAAAGATACGACGCTCGGCCAGCTCACGGCTCAGCACCAGTTCGCTGTTGCCGGTGCCCTTGAACTCCTCGAAGATGACCTGGTCCATTCGGGACCCGGTGTCGACCAGCGCGGTGCCGATGATCGTCAGGCTGCCGCCGCCCTTGGCGTTGTCGATCTTGCGGGCGCTCCCCAGGAACTTCTTCGGCTTCTCCAGGGAGTTCGAGTCGAGTCCCCCCGACATGGTTCGTCCGGTGCCCCGCTCGGCTGCGTTATAGGCGCGCGCCAGGCGGGTGATCGAGTCGAGGATGATTACCACGTCTTCGCCCTGCTCCACGCGCCGGCGGGCGCGCTCCAGGGTCAGTTCCGCCACGGCGATGTGCCGGTCGGGGGGGAAGTCGAAGCTGGAGCTCACGACTTCGCCGGCACCGCACATCTCCATTTCCGTCACTTCCTCCGGGCGTTCATCCACCAGAAGAATGAGCAGCGTGCTCTTCGGGTAATTCTTCGCGACGCCCTCCGCGACGGCCTGCAGCACCGTCGTCTTGCCAGCCTTGGCTGGGGAGACGATGAGCGCGCGCGTGCCCTTCCCGAAGGGACAAAGGAAGTCGATGACGCGGTTGGTATAGTCGGGCTGTCCGTTCCGGCGAATTCCTACCTCAAGCATGAGCTGTTCGTTGGGATGCATCGCACCGAGGGTCCCGAAGGCAGGACGGTTGCGCATCTCTTCGGGAGGGCGGCCATTGACCGCGGTGACCCGGTTGAGCGAGGCGCTCTTGCCGCGTCCGGGTGGCCGTCCCGCCTCGCCGGCGACTTCGTCTCCCGTGCGCAGCCCGACCTGCTGGATCAGGCGCTGCGGCACGTGGATGTCTCCGTCCGCAGGGAGATAACTGTGCTCGCGGCGGCGGAGAAATCCCGCGCCGCGGTCCGCGATATCGAGCACGCCCAACGGTGAATCTGCGCTCACGTCTCTGGTCCGGCGAAAGAGGAAGACAAACCCGTCGGCAGTTGGCTTCGGCGGGCTGCGGGTATTATGTACGCTCGATGAGTCAGGCATCGCGGCGGCGTTCGCGGCGCTCTGAACGGAATCCGGCCCCGCTCGAATGCGCGGGGCGGATGTCATCGTCAGGACCGCGAATGCAGGACCGTCGCGGCATGACGATGAAAAAACGATTCCAGATGTTTCGTGCTGTCTGAACGCGCCTCTGGGTCAGCGCGAGTACCGGAGACTCCCGACCCCTGTTACAGCGGATGACCGGGAAAGACTCTGACGTCGGAGGTCGCGATCGAATTCTCGGAAGGCATGGAGCTCCCCCGGGCCCGGAACGACAAGATGAGCACCGGATGGACTGGCGGCCAATATAGCCTGTTTCGCGCCGGATTCGGAATCTGGCTGGCCGGCGCCGTGGTGGCCATCGCCTCGGGAGCCTCGCTCCCGAACTTCGCAATCGGACTCACGGGTGCCGTCTCTGGCCTGCTCATCTCGACGGGAATCGCGGACCGGTTCGCCGCCCTCGTCCTGCTCCCCCTCCTGATCTGGCTGGTAGCATCCGGTGCCACGTCGGCCGGAGTGCCCTGGCTCACCACGCCTGGCGCCGCGGCGGCCGGGATCGTACTGGTCGTCATGGTCCTGCTCCCCGTGGCTCCCTATGGATCGCTCGCCGCTCGAAACCGGCCCGATCCTGCCGGCGGCTGGCGGTTCTCCGTCGGAATCGGCGAATTCGTCCAGATCGCGCTCGCCATCCTCCTGCTCTTTCGGGCCGCCGAAGTCCGTGGAACGGCGCCGGGACTGATTGCCCAGCCACTTTCACTGCTCTCGGCAACACTGCTGCTCATCGGGCTTGCGGCTGACCGGCTTCGGCGACTCGCCTGGCTTGGCGTGCTGCTGATCGAAGTGGGGTTCCTGCTCTGGCAGCCGGCGCTCACAGGTCATGGCGCCACCTTCTGGCCGCTGCTTCTCGCCTTCGATCCGGCATGGATTCCAGGAACCGCGGGACTCCGAAATACGATCGTCTACTACGACGGCACCTGTGGGCTCTGTCACCGCTTCGTCCGTTTCCTGCTCGCCGAGGACGCTGAAGGAGTCCTTCGCTTCGCGGCACTCGGGAGTGAGACGTTTTTCGAGCGCGTGGCCGCACCGGCGCGGGCCGGACTGCCGGACAGTGTCGTCGTTCAACTCGACGACGGACGTCTGCTGGTTCGGTCCGCTGCTGTGCTGCACCTTGCGGAGGGTCTGGGAGGTATCTGGCGGGGGTTCGCGATGCTCGGACGACGAGTCCCGGCCGTGTTTCGGGATGCCGCCTACGACGCGGTGGCGCGGATACGCCTCAGCCTTTTCACCCGGCCGACCGAGGCGTGTCCGCTGGTGCCGCCGTCACTACGGACGAGATTTCAGCGCTGAATCGGGTCGGCCGGTCCGGCGCCGCCTCTCGGGTTCGGTCATGCTTGCAACAACTCCGGCCACCGCAGCCTCCGCGACGAACGGGGCCATCGCCTTGAGGCCTCGAATGATTTTCGAACGTCCGCTCGGGGACACGCGCTTGCGCGCGCCGTCGGCGATGTCGGAACCCGCGCGGACGGCTGCGTCCTTCACCTGATGGGCCATCTCGAGACCACGGTCTCCCGCATTCTCGAATCGTTCGCTCGCGGCATCCATCAACTCGGCACCCTGGCGCTGGGCGGCCTTCTTGAGTCGACGGGCGGCCTTGGAGCCTCGATCGCTCATGCGCTCGAACTGATCGCTCGCCGTCTCGGCGGCGGAACTCGCCATGTCTTCCGCCATTCGCGTCATCCGCTTCCCGGCGTCCCGTGCGGTACGCTTCGCCTGTTTCGAGGCCCTGGTGCCGAGTGCTGCGGCCTCCTTCCGAGCGGTCTTCCCGGCTCGGGTCGCCGAGCGGCGGGCCGCCTTGCCCACCTCGGCGACTTTCTTCGATGCGGCCTTCTTGGCCTTTGCCGATTTCTTCTTGAGAGTCTGGCGGAGCGCAACGGCACCAACCAGCGCAGCAGCCTGAGCCAGCTTCTTTCTTACTGACATCGTGTGTCTCCACGCAGAGGGTGTGTATCTCTTACCCCGGCGACGCCGAACGGTGCTGCCGGGGTCGGAGTTGGAGCTCAGTTTGCGGACTTGAGCAGGCGGAGCACCGCGGCTTCGTCAGGGGGAAGGTGACCGTCCCCGTTCGTCGAGGCGGCACCGCCGTTGAGCTTGAGCGCGTCGAGGAGAGTCCCGGCCGCGTACTGCTCGAGGATGGCGGGGTGGATGTAATACCTGCGACAGACGGCCCGCGTGTTATTGAGCCGCTCGGCGACCCGGTCGATGGCGGCCAGGATGTTCTTCTTGCTCTCCGCTTCATCCGCGGGCGCACCGATTTCCTGAAAAACCTCGGCGGCGAGCATGGTGCCGGACCAGGTGCGGAAATCCTTGGCCGTGAAGTTCTCTCCGCCGATCTCCCTGAGATATTCGTTCACGTCTCCCGAGTCGATACTCTGCCGCTTCCCTTCCTCATCGAGATACTGGAAGAGCTCCTCTCCGGGGATTTCCTGGCAGCGCTGGAGAATTCGGGCCACGCGACGATCGCTCAGGTCGAGGCTGACGGTCTTCCCGCTCTTGCCGCGGAATTCGAAACTGATGCGCGAACCGGAAATCTCGACGTGACGGTTCCGGAGCGTGGTAAGGCCGAACGAACGGTTCGAACGGGCATACTCCTCATTGCCGACCCGGATGCCAGTGCTCTCGAGCAGCCGGACGATGGTCGCGAGCACCCGCTCCCTCGGCAGGCCGGAGAGTGCCAGGTCCTGATCGACTCTTTTTCGGATGGCAGGGAGCGCGTGACTGAAGTCGAGCATGCGGCCGAATTTGGTGGCGTCCCGCACCGCTCTCCAGCGCGCGTGATAGCGATACTGCTTGCGGCCACGGGCGTCCCGGCCGGTGGCCTGTATGTGGCCAAGCGGATGGGCTGAAATCCAGACGTCGGTATAGGCAGGAGGAATGGCCAGCGCGCGGATCCGCCGGAGCGTGGCCGGATCGCGAATCAGCTTGCCGTCCGGATCGAGGTAGCTGAATCCCTTGCCGGCTCGCTTGCGCCGGATGCCGGGCCTGGTATCGCTGACGTACCGGAGGCCGGCCTCGTTGGCGGAATCGGTGGCGTCGGTAGAGACGGCGGTGGTCGGCATGGTGCCTAATAGCACGCCGACCCGGGAAAGGTTCAATTCGCCTAGGCGACCGCCGTGCCCTCCCGGGCGGTAAGCGCGTGGAACAACTCGGTCAGTCGCTCGGTCACGGGTCCGGGGACGCCTTTCCCGATGGTACGACCGTCCACCTTCGTGACCGGCGCCAGCTCTCCCATCGTCCCACTGCAGAAAACTTCGTCCGCGCGATACACCTCCGCGAGGGAC
The DNA here is from genome assembly GCA_040002695.1 of Gemmatimonadota bacterium. Taxonomy (GTDB): domain Bacteria; phylum Gemmatimonadota; class Gemmatimonadetes; order Gemmatimonadales; family GWC2-71-9; genus JBDUEA01. The sequence continues at coordinate 6,596 of JBDUEA010000096.1, forward strand.
AGGTCCCGTTCCTCGAGTCGAATGCCATCCTCGGCACACAGTTCGATCACGGCGGCGCGCGTGATTCCTTCCGGACACGCCACCGTCCGGCTGGTGACGACCCGGCCGCCCGCTATCATGAAGACATGCGTCGCGTTGGTCTCCGCGACGAAGCCGCGAACGTCGAGCATGAGCGCGTCGTCGGCGCCGGCGATATTGGCTTCGATTTTCGCGAGGATCGACTGAATCAGGTTGCAGTGATGGATCTTCGGATCGAGGCAGTCCGGCGGGAACCGGCGCACCGAGCTGGTTATGAGCGTCAGCCCCGTCGTGCCGTACACCGGCGCCTTGTGCTCGGCGAGGACGATCAGTGTGGGACCGGCCTGGTTGAGCCGAGGGTCCATGCCGGACGTGATCTTGACGCCTCGCGTGAGGGTCAGACGGATATGTACGCCGTCGGTCATCCGGTTGGCTTCAAGTGTCCGCCGGATTTCTTCCGTGATGTCCTCGCGACTAGGAATTTCGCTGAAGGCGAGCGCCAGCGCGGAATGCCGGAGTCGTTCGAGATGTGCGTCGAGGCGGAAGATGCGCCGGTCGTAGAGGCGAAGGCCTTCCCACACCGCGTCGCCACCCTGCACGGCGGAATCGAATGGGCTGACCCCGGCCTGGTCGCGATGGATGAGCTGCCCGTTGATGTTGACGAGCAGGTCACGATTCCGCGGATTGAATGTCTGGAGCATGGTGTGGTGGTGGCCGGCGACCGTTGGCCGTCAGCGATTGAGGGTGAACGAAGCGCTGATCGTAATTTGCCCGCTGTTACTGACCGAGTCTCGATTCCCAGAGCTCCTCATACAACGGAAGACACGCATCCAGGATCGGCTGCAGGCCAGGGGAAACCGTGCGCGGCCTGGGCCGATAGGGCTCGAAGCCCGTCGAGCGCTCCACGGCATCATACCAATGCTTCGCCCAGACTCCATCGGTCGCGCGCGGGCCGGCGGGCCAGTGCAGCATGGCCTCGCTGAAGGGTACGCCCAGACGCTCGCAGAGCAATGTGAGCATGCGACCGGGATCGCGCAGCACATCCGCGCCATCGAGGACCGGGGGAATTTCCGGATTCCGCTCTCGAACCCAGCGGAAGATTTCGACCTGCTGGGGGAGTCCGGTATCACGGATTTCCGGCTGTCCCATCTTCGCGTCGAGCGAGGCCAGCATCTCGGCCGGGTGCCGGATGAGAAAACAGTTGGTGAGATCGTCGAGCCACTCCCGCTCGAGGTGCGGCAGGAGATGGTGGGTCATGTGCTTCTGGTAGAAAATCGCGCGGCCCCCGGGCACCGGGCCGACGAGTGCCGCGACCGCCTTCCGCCAGTCGGTCTCATGCCGCCGGATCACCTCATCGCGCCCGGGATGCGCCACGTCGACCTGGGTGAGATAGTGGCCGTAGAGTGGCTCGTCGACGACCCAGGTATCCGGCCGGTTTTCCCACGCGCGCATCATCGCGGTGGAGATATTACGCGGGCCGGACCACATGGCCACGCGAAGTGGCAGACGGGCGACGGGCATGAGAACCGTGGTTGAGACGATGCAGTGGCGGGATCCGGAAGTGCCGGCGGGCCCGCGTTTCTGACAGCGATGATAGCCGATCACACCGTCGTCCTCAATGCACCGGGCCGCAATCTCCGCGCGCTCGCGCATAGTTATGCAAACTTGTAGGCGGTTCCTCCGGCGGTTACGTTCGGGAGCAGTGCACGCCGTCCGGCCGCCGCCTCGCGTATCCACGTCCAGGAATCCGCTTCATGATGCGTAAGAGTCTCCTCTGGCTGTCGGAACGTCAGCAGGTCTTCAATTTCCTTCGCACCAATCCGCTCGCCCGCAAGTTCGCCTCGCGCTTCGTGGCCGGAGAGACCATCGACAGCGCGATCGGCGCGGTCCGTGACGTCAATCAGAAGGGCATCACCGCCTCGCTCGACCTCCTCGGCGAGAGCGTTACCCGGGAAGAAGAAGCCGCCGCTGCGCGGGACACCTATCTCCAGATGCTCGACCAGATCGCCGCGACGAAGGTGAACGCGAACGTCTCGGTCAAGCTCACCCAGATGGGCCTCGACATCCGCGAGGATGCCTGCTTCGCGAACATGAGCGCGATCCTCGAAAAGGCGTGCGCGCTCAATACCTTCGTGCGGCTCGACATGGAAGGCTCCGCCTACACGCAGCGCACCCTGGATTTCTTCACCAACCGGCTCTTCGCAAGCTTCGGCGCCGTCAGCGGCGTAGTCATCCAGTCCTGTCTCAGGCGCAGCGAGATGGACATCGACGCGCTCATCGGGATGCGCGCGCGGGTACGACTCTGCAAAGGCGCGTACCTCGAGCCGCCGGCAGTGGCATTTCCCGACAAGGCCGACGTGGACCGGAACTACGTCACGCTGCTGGATCGGCTGCTGGAACACGGCAACTACCCGGGGATCGCGACGCACGACGAGCGCATCATTGCGCACGCGAAGGAATTCGCGCGATCGCACAACATTCCGGCGGACCGCTTCGAATTCCAGATGCTCTACGGCGTGCGACGCGATCTGCAGGAAACCCTCCGCAAGGAGGGATGGAATATGCGGGTCTACATTCCCTTCGGTACCCAGTGGTATCCCTATCTCATGCGCCGACTCGCCGAGCGTCCCGCCAACATCGCCTTCATGCTGGGGAACGTCGTCAAGGAAGCGTTGCCCGGCCAGTGAACGCGCCTGAAATCACGCTCGGTGGCTACATGCGGAAACACGAGCGTGCGGCGGCCTTCAGCGGCAGCGACGGGCGACCCTACTCGGTGGCGATCTACGTGGACGATGAGCTCGATGCGCGCGGGCGCTTCGCCGCGTCGCTGCTCTTCGTCTGCTGGTCGGACGGGGGCGACCGCCCCGTGGGACACGTCGAGACCGAGCCCCTCGCCTGGGGCCTCACGCGCGAGGAGGCCGAGGAGCGCGTGGAGGCCCTCTCGCTCTACGACGTGAAGGCGGCACTGGACCAGGCCATCTCGATCGCGCCGGGGGAATGGTGACCGACCTCGTCGGTACGGTGCTCGAGCGCGACGGGTCGGTCTATCGGATCGCGACGGCCGACGGCGAGGTGCGCGCGGTGCTTCGCGGCAAGGTCAAGCGGGATACTCCACGCGTCGTCGTCGGGGATCGGGTGCATCTCGACAGCGAGGCCGGTTCGGGAGAAACCTACGGCATCTCATCCGTGGACGAGCGCCGCAGTCTCCTCGAGCGCCGGGTGCCAGAGGGCCGCGGGAGCAGGCCGGTGGCCGCAAACATCGACCAGGTGTTCGTCGTGACGGCCACGAAGGATCCGGCGCCGATTCCGCAGCTCATCGACCGATTGCTCGTGGTGGCCGAGTCGAATTCGTTGAGTGCGGCGGTCATCATGAACAAGATCGACCTCGATCGCGGTGAGGCGCTCACGGCGCGCATGCGCGGCGCGGGATACGAGGTCCTTCCCGCCAGCGTGAAGACTGGCGAAGGCATCGATGAGCTGCGGGCGAGGCTTCGCGGACACATCGTGGTTGTAACCGGTCCGAGCGGGGCGGGGAAGTCGAGCCTGCTGAATGTCATCCAGCCGGGTCTCAAGCTCCGGATCGGTGCGATCAGCGCCAAGGTTCGTCGCGGGACCAACACGACGGTCTCGGCGGTCATGATCCCAATCGAAGGCGGCGGTTTTCTGGTCGATACGCCGGGCTTCAGCGAGGTGGGATTGTGGGGCATCGACCCGACGCAGCTCGACAGCTGCTTCCCGGAGATGCGGCCGCTCATCGGCGAGTGCAAGTACGGCGACTGTCGTCACATGAGTGAGCCGGGCTGCGCCATGAAGCGCGCGGTGGAGGAGGGGCGGATGTCACCGGACCGGCTGGAGAGCTATCGCGTGCTGCTGACCGAACTGGAGGAGCTGCCGAAGGATTGGGAGTAGAGGGTAGTGAGTGCTGAGTGCTGAGTGCTGAGTGCTGAGTGCTGAGTACTGAGTACTGAGTACTGAGTACTGAGTACGTAGGACTGTCGAAGTCCTGTTCGCCGCTTACCGCTCACCGCCTTTCAGCGTCCACCTCGTCGTATCCCGCTGTTCGACTTTCTGCATCATGCGGTCGAAGGCCACCTGCAAGTCGATGCCTTCCCGGTTCGCCATGCAGATCAGGACGAAGAGGATATCGGCCATCTCCATGGGCATGTCTCCTTCGGGCTCGTCCTTTTTCTTGGTCTTCTGGCCGAAGCGGTGATTCACCTCGCGCGCGAGCTCGCCGACTTCTTCTGCGAGCCGAGTCATGTTGGTGAGCGGATGGAAGTAGCCTTCCTCGAACTGGCTGATCCAGGCATCCACTCGGCGCTGGGCATCGGTGAGTGACATCAGTGCTCCAGTGGAGTTTTCAGCCGCTGCGTTCTCGAAGGGATGTGCACCACAGAGGCACAGAGGGCTCTCGGTGACGACGATTCAGGCTGTGAGTTCACAGCCTATTTGATCTCCGTGTCTCTGTCGTGAATTCGATTGACCTTGAGACCACGAAGGCACGAAGGACACGCAGGATCGTTTTCCGAAGGGGCCTTTGTCGTGCTCACCCCGCGACCAATCGTTTGTTGTTAGAAAAAATAGACCGGCGGTTCTCTCCTGACGCACGCACCTATCCTGCCCGGCACCAACACCTTCGTGTCCTTCCTGCCTTTGTGTTTTCTTCCGACTGTCGTCAAGACAACCACCACAGATGCACAAAGGCACAGAGGATTCACGGGGCCGTCAGGTTCGCGGCACACACGCACAAGGAGGTTGTGTTTATGTGACGACTGATGCGTTCACGGTCTACTCAACCTCTGTGTCTCCATCGTGAATCTGTGTGAACTCAAATGACACGAAGGGACGAAGGGCGAACCCGCCCATCAGCTTTTTCCATCCACGCCCGCCGGCATGCCTCCGAGGCGTCTCGGGCCTGTGAGACGCATTGCGGCCACAGCTTCCGGGGCGCCGGTCGAACGTTCACCGATCTGCTGGCGCCACATCGCGTAGTAGAGGCCCTTTCGATCCAGGA
>JBDUEA010000097.1:0-11586 GCA_040002695.1 Gemmatimonadota bacterium
TGGAATCGCGCGCCCTCGCCGGCGCGATGATGCGCTGGCGGCCGACCGTCGTCGTCGATCTTCACAGCACCACCAGCCAGTACTTCTTTCCGCCCGTGGCGCAGGCAATCAACCAGAATCTCCCCGCGACGTCGTTCCGCTGGTTCGAGCGATTCGGGCGCGGGAACGCGGAGGCCTTTGACGCCCGCGGCTGGCAGTACTTCGTCCGGGATGAATTCGACTTTTTCTATCCGGGTTACATCGACGAGTGGCCGACGATGCATGGCGCCACAGGGATGACATTCGAAAGTGATGGCGGGCCCGAGCTCCGGAAGCGGAAGGACGACGGTACGTACATGACCTTCGAAATGGGGATCGCCCACCATTTCGTGGCCTCCCTCGCGACGCTCACCACGGCGGCGGCCGCCCGGTCCGAGCGGCTCCGCGACTATTACGATTTTCACGCCTCCGGAATGGCGCAGGCGAAGAACCGGCCCCTCAAGCGGGTGATCTTCCTGCCGAATCCTGATCCGCTTCGCGCGTACTGGCTCGCGGGCCTGCTGGTACGGGAAGACATCGAAGTCTCCCGAACGACGCAGCCGGTCGCCTTGCAGCGGGCCACCTCCTACCTCGGAGGCGCGGCGGGAAAACGGACCCTTCCGGCGGGAAGCTACGTGGTGGACCTGATACAGCCCGAGGCGCGGCTCGCGACCGCGCTGCTCGAACCGCGCGCCGTTTTCGACTCGACGTTCGTGCACGATGAACAGGCCAAGTACGACCGGAACAAGCGTCGTGGTGAGGATGTGGAACAGGAGGGCTACGACTTCTACGACATCACGGCGTGGACACTGCCGCTGGCCCAGGGAATCGAGGCGTACTGGACGGATGAGGTCGTGCCCGCTGGAGTTCGGGTCACCCCTGCTGATACTCTTCCGCGCCCCGCCCCGCCGGCGGCCGCGCGATCGGCGTATCTGTTCACGGATGAGACCGAGGCCGGCGCCCGCCTCGCCATGCAGCTATTGCACGAAGGATTTCACGTCGCGATCGCAACCCGCCCCTTGATGGCGGATGGCGTCAACTATCCGCGCGGTACTTTCGTCGCCCGGGTGCAGCGCAATCCGGTCACCCTTCATGAGCGCATCTCGGCGCTCGCCACGGACATCGGAGTCCCCGTCGCAGCGGTGCGTTCCGCCTTCCCCGACAGCGGACAGGCGGGGGTTGGAAGCGAAAGTGTGACCGGACTGCACGCGCCCAGGATTCTGCTTGCCGGTGGCGATGGGATCGACCAGACGGCGTTCGGAGCCATCTGGTACTACCTGGAACGAGAGATCCGTTACCCCGTGGTACCGATCAACCTCGCATCGGTCGGCAAGATGAATCTCACGGACTACAACGTCCTGATCATTCCATCCGGCAGTCCCTCCCGGCTCTGGCGGGAGCTCGGTGAGGACGGAGCGGAACGGCTCAAGGCTTGGGTTCGGGCTGGAGGATGCGTCATCGTTTCGGGGGACGCGGTCGGGTTGCTGAGCCGAAAGGAAGTGGCGCTCACCACCGCCCGGTCGATGGGAGAGGATGAGGACGATAAGAAGGAGACCAAGGACATCGCGAAGGACACAGTCGTGGCGGATCGTGGTGTCCCTGCGCCGCCGCTGGTCTCGCCGACTGCCTCGGGTGGCGTACGCCCCGAATTCATCCCGGGCGCCATCTTCCGTGCAACTCTCGACCGAACGCACTGGCTGACCTTCGGATACGAACGCGATCAGCTCCCGGTCTTTCTGAATACCGGCTCCCTGCTCAAACCCTCGGAGAAGGGTGCCAATCCCGTCGCGTTCGTGGGGAGCGACCTCACGCTCGCCGGCTTCACGTGGCCGAACAACACCGAGAAATACCTACGAGGCTCAGTGTGGGCCGCGGTCGAGACCGTGGGAGACGGTCACGTCGTGGCATTTGCCGATGATCCGCTTTTCCGGGGTTTCTGGCGGGGGACCGCGAAACTGGTGACCAACGCGATCTTGTTCGGTCCGGGCCGGTGAGTTCGAGAGGTCGTCGAGCGAGAGTTTCGAGCGGCGTTCGCCTTCCATAATCACCAGTCTGGCGATAACTTACCGCTCTTTCCAAAAACCGGGCGGCGGAGCGATTGCCATACAGCATGACGGGATACGGAGCGGCAGACGGTACGGCCGCCGGCGGACGGGTGCGGATCGAAATCCGCACGGTAAACCACCGCTACTTCAACCTCTCGCTCAAACTTCCTGGTGATCTTTCCGCGCTCGAGGGCGAGTTGCGGGAGCGGCTTCGAAAAGAATTCGAGCGCGGGCACATCTCACTCAGTATCCGCTGGTCGGAGAGCCCGCTGCGCGGCAGCGTCTTCGCACTCGACCTCGATCGAGCCCGTCACATCAGCGACCGGCTGAGAGAACTGCAGACGGTGCTGCGTCTCCCCGGTGAAGTCGACCTCGGGCTGGTTCTGCGCCAGGCAAACGTCATCGTTCCCGAGATCAACGAGGAAGTGCCGGTGACGTGGGCGGAGCTGGAGCCGATCGTCGTGCACGCCAGCGCGGAGTGCAAGGCGATGCGCCGGCGAGAGGGCGCAGCCCTCGCCACGGAGCTGGGCCATCGGCTCGATCTGCTCGAGGGCGGGGCCGCAAGGATCGCGGAGCGTGCGCCCGAACGCGTGATTCGTGAGCGCGATCGGCTCCGCACCGCCGTCGCCGCGCTGCTGGATGGCCGTCCACTCGACGACGCACGTCTGGCCCAGGAAGTCGCGTTCCTGGCGGACAAGCTCGACATCACCGAAGAGCTGGTGCGATTCGCCGCGCATGTGCGGGCGTGCAGGGCTGCACTCGCCGGGGAACAGGCGGTCGGCAAGCAACTCGGATTTCTGGCCCAGGAGCTTGGTCGCGAGGTGAACACGATGGGCAGCAAGGCCAACGATGCGGAAATCGTTCAGCATGTGATCGCCATGAAGGGCGAGCTCGAGAAGTTCCGGGAGCAGCTCGAGAACATCGAGTGACACCGTTCCTGCTCGTCCTCTCTTCGCCGTCGGGAGGCGGCAAGACGACGATCGCGCGGCGGCTCCTCGATCTGCGCGCCGACGTCGGATACTCGGTTTCGGCCACGACTCGGCCACGCCGCGTGGGCGAAGTCGACGGGCGCGACTATCACTTCCTGACGGCGGCAGAGTTCGCGCGGCGTGAGTCAGCCGGTGAGTTTATCGAGACCGCCACGTACAACGGCCACCGGTACGGCACGCTCCGCTCCGAGATTACGCGCTCCTTTGCCGCGGGGCAGCACGTGGTGCTGGACATCGAGGTCGAGGGCGCCCGGCAGGTTCGGCGGCATTTCCCGAATGCGGTGCATGTCTTCGTGCTTCCTCCATCGGCGCAAGTGCTGCTCGAACGGCTGCGTGGCCGACAGACCGAAGACGCCGCGGCGCTCCGCCGGCGGATGAGACATGCGGCGGATGAATTCGAGGCGGTGGGGGAGTACGATTACGCCGTCGTGAACGACACGCTCGAAGCGGCCGTCGCCCGCGTGATGGCCATATTGGACGCCGAGTGCAGCCGGGTGACACGGCGGGCCGATCTACCGGCGCTCGCGGAGGTGCTCAGGGCCGGAGTCTACACGGCCATGCAGGGAATGGAGAGCGCGGCGGAGGCGTAGCGTCTTCGAGTTGCGCGCAGTTCATACACAACCGAAAGCAGACCATGCGGATCATCACCCCGATCGAAGCGGCCAAGCAGGCCGGTAACAAGTATCTCGGCGTCCTGGTCGCGGCCAAGTTTGCGCGGCACTTGAATGAGCTCCCCAAGGAGCGCATCACGGACCGCCAGCAGAAGCTGACCACGCTCGCTCTCGATTCGCTCGTGTCGGGCGACCTCAACTACAAGCTCCTCCGCCGCCGTCGCTCCGAGGCCTGAGGTGTGGGCCGGACGCCAGGTCGTACTCGGCGTCGCGGGCGGAATCGCCAGCTATAAGAGCTGCATTCTCGCCCGGCGTCTGGTGGAGTCGGGCGCAAGCGTGGACGTCGTCCTGACCCAGGGCGCCGCGCAGTTTGTTGGACCCGTCACATTCGAGGCGCTTACCGGGCGCCCCGTCCTTACCTCCCTCTGGGAGCCGGGCGGGGCGCTCGCTCATATCAAGCTCGGTCGCGATCCCGATCTGATCATCGTCGCGCCGACGACTGCGCACCTGCTTGCCCGTGTCGCCCTCGGCCTCGGCGACGACCTCCTGAGTACGCTGCTGCTCGCGAGGAAAGCCCCGGTACTCTTCGCGCCGGCCATGAACGACGAGATGTACGCCAATCCGGCGACGCAGGAAAATATCCGGACGCTCGCCGCGAGAGGATTCAGGTTCGTCGGACCCGAACGGGGCGCGCTGGCGGAAGGCCCATCGGAGCGTCCGGGCCGCATGAGCGAACCGGAAACTATTCTGTCACACGCCGCGCGGGTGCTGCGCGGCGACGGAGCATTGGCGGGACTTTCGGTGGTGGTGACGGCCGGACCGACGCGCGAATCGATCGATCCGGTCAGGGTCGTAACGAATCGTTCGAGTGGCCGAATGGGCTATCGCATCGCGGAAGCGGCGTGGGAGCGGGGAGCGCGTGTCACGCTCATCAGCGGACCTTCCGAGCAACTCGCTCCGGTGGGCGTTTTAGTCGAGCGCATCGAGACCACGAAGGAACTCGAAGACGCCGTGCGACGGGCCCTGCCGGATGCGGACGTGCTCGTCATGGCCGCAGCACCGGCGGATTTCCGGCCCCAGGATCCGAGCGGTACCAAGCGTCCCCGCGTGGACGGCGCGCTCGCGCTTCCCATGGAACCAACCGCAGACATTCTCAAGGCGACCGCCGAGTTTCGAAAGGCCGGAAGCGTGATCGTCGGATTCGCACTGGAGACGGGCGACGCGATCGCGAAAGGTGAGGCCAAGCTGGTGCGAAAGGCGCTCGACCTGATCGTGGTGAATGACGCGCTCGAGCACGGGGCCGGATTCGAAGTGGACACCAATCGCGTAGCGATTCTCGACCGCGAGGGGAATTCCCGGATCCTGCCGCTGCAGCCGAAACGCGAAGTCGCCGAGGCGATCCTCGACGCGGTGGAGGCTCGCCTTGGCCGATGAACGACGCCGGTACCTCGCTCAGCAGCGCGAACTCGGTGGAGATGAAGTACTGCTGAGCCCCGGCTTCACGCCGGTGCGATTGGCGGAGCTGGAGGCGCAGGCCTCGCTGCCCGCCGAGGCTGGCGAGACTCCCGCCGGGGTCGATCACCCGGCTGTAGTTCGGGAAGAAGAGTCGCCCGTTCCACGGTTCGTCGCGGACAGGACCGATCCCCCTCTCGCAGCCTACGCATCGATGCCAAAGACCAGTTCGAAATGGAAAAAAGGGGCTCCGCCGATTCCCCAAGAGGGTCTGACCGTTGGAGCCGCGAGCTCGCCTCTACTCACGGACCTGCAAAAGGCCGGGACGCTCGAGGCCGTCAGCCATGTCATCCGGACGCGAAGCTGCGGTTGCGACCTCTGCCCGAATGCGACCAATCGGGTGCCCGGTGAGGGGAATCCGCACGCTCGCCTGCTGCTCGTCGGGGAGGGGCCAGGCGCCACTGAGGATGAGCTGGGCCGCCCGTTCGTCGGCAAGGCGGGCGAGCTTCTCAATGGCATTCTTACGGCTATTGAACTTCCGCGCGAAAGCGTGTACATCACGAACATCGTGAAGTGCCGGCCGCCGCAGAACCGAAAGCCGCTGCCCGATGAGAGCGCGGCGTGTCTCCCGTTCCTGTACCGGCAGATCGAACTGATCCAGCCGAAGGTCATCGTGGCAATGGGCGGGACCGCGGGCGAGGCACTTCTCGGCGTCAGGAAGACGCTGGGAGAGCTCCGGGGAAAAGTGCACCGCTTCGATGGGATTCCGCTCGTCGTGACCTATCACCCCGCGGCGTTGCTCCGCAACCCGAACTGGAAGAAGCCCACCTGGGATGACGTCCGTATCGCCCGACAACTTCTCGACCGCTGAGACCGCCTCTCCGGGGCGTTCCGCGCCCTGGAGCAACGAAGCCGAACAGGCCGTGCTCGGCGCGATGCTGCTGGACCAGGATGCCGCCTTGCGTGCCGTCGAACTTCTCGACGACACGCTGTTCTATCGTGAGGGTCATCGGCGACTGTTCCGCGCGATGCGCCGGCTCATCGAGCAGCGGATCGTCATTGATCACGTCACCCTGCGTGAAGAGCTTGGCCGTCGCGGTGAACTCGAGGCGGCCGGTGGTGAGATTTACCTCGCCGAACTGCTCGACGCCGCGCCGACTGCGGCGAATCTCGAGGCGCACGCGGCGATCGTCCGCGAGAAATCCATCCTCCGCCACCTCATCGAGGCGGCGACGTCCATCGTCACGCAGGTCCACGAGGGTGCGCTTTCGGCTGGAGAGCTTCTGGACACGGCCGAGTCGAAGATCTTTCACATCTCCCAGTTCCGGCAGGTGGAGGGCTTCACCCGGCTCAAGGAGATGCTGTGGCCGACGATGGAGCGCGTGGAAATGCTTCAGAAGAGCGGCAAGAAGATCACGGGGGTGCCGAGCGGATTCGTAGATTTGGACGACAAGACTTCGGGATTCCAGCGCTCGGAACTGATCATCGTCGCGGCGCGGCCCTCCATGGGCAAGACGGCGTTCTGTCTGAACGTCGCCTCGCATGCCGCGATCGAAGACCGCGTCGGCGTCGCCGTCTTCTCGATGGAAATGTCCAAGGAGCAGCTGGTGCAGCGACTGCTCTGCGCGGAAGGCCGAGTGGACGCGCAGCACCTGCGCCAGGGTCAACTCCGGGACGATGATTTCACCCGGCTCGCGCGGGCGGCGGGTGTGCTCTCGAGCTGCCCGATCTGGATCGACGACCAGCCGGCCCTGACGCTCCTCGAGATGCGGGCCAAGGCGCGCCGGCTGCGACTCGACAACGAGGTTGGCCTGATCATCGTTGATTACCTGCAGTTGATGCGCAGTCCCCAGTACTCCAAGGACCGGGTACAGGAGATTTCCGACATCTCACGCTCCCTCAAGGGCCTCGCCCGCGAGCTCGACGTGCCAGTGATTGCGCTTTCGCAGCTCTCGCGTGCCTCGGAACAGCGCGGTGGCGAGCGGACCCCGATCCTCTCCGACCTGCGCGATTCCGGCGCGATCGAGCAGGACGCCGACCTCGTGATTTTCATCCACCGGCCCGAGATGTACCGTGACCTGCGCGAGAAGGCCGAGGCCGACGGCAAGAATCTCGAAGGCAAGGCGATCATCGACATCGCGAAGCACCGGAACGGACCGACCGGCACCGTGGACCTGCATTTCGAAAAACGCTTCACGCGTTTCGACAACTACACAGAGCGGCAGGACGACGGCTATGGCAGCTAAAGTGCGCTCGGTGTATCGCTGCGCGGAATGCGGACATGATCATCCGAAATGGGTGGGACGCTGTGAAGCGTGCGGCGAGTGGAACACCGTGGCCGAGGAGCCGCTCGCCGTGACGCCGAAGCCAGTCTCGAGCCGAGGCCGCGCCGGTCATTTTCCCGGCGCGCAGGCTGCACGGCTCCGCGACATCGAGGAATCCCGCCTGGTGCGCTGGACCACGGGTCTCGACGAGTTCGATTTCGTGTTGGGAGGGGGCATCGTGCCAGGTTCGATGACGCTCGTCGGTGGAGAGCCGGGCATCGGCAAGTCTACGCTGCTCATGCAGGCCGCGGCTCGGCTGGAAGCTTCGGGCAGGCGGGTGCTGTACGCGAGCGGCGAGGAATCTCCCGAACAACTCCGGCTCCGCGCGGGCCGTCTGCTCGAGGACGCGGGACCAGTATACGTGATCGGAGAAACGCGACTCGAGGCGATTCTCGAAGTGGCGACCGGACTGGGCGCCGAGATGATCATTCTGGATTCCATTCAGACCGTGTACACGGAAACGCTCGAGGGCGCGCCCGGCAATGTGGGGCAGGTCCGCGAATGCTCCGCTCGCCTGATGCGCTTCGCCAAGGATACCGGGGCTGCCGTCGTGGTCGTGGGGCACGTGACGAAGGGCGGCGGTATCGCCGGTCCCAAGACGCTCGAGCACATCGTGGACACCGTGCTCTATTTCGAGGGCGAGGCTACGCTCGACTACCGGTTGTTGCGCGCCACCAAGAATCGTTTCGGCTCGGTGGATGAGATTGGCGTCTTCTCCATGACCGGCCATGGACTCGTGCCGGTGCCCAACCCGTCGGCGCTCTTTCTCGATGCACGCGCGGCGGGAATCAGCGGGAGCGCGGTCACCGCTCTCATGGAAGGATCGCGCCCGTTGCTGGTCGAGGTGCAGGCGCTCGCGGCGAAGTCCGGCTTCGGCACGCCGCAGCGCGTCGCGACGGGGCTCGACCAGAAGCGGCTCGCCGTGATTCTCGCAGTGCTCGAGCGTCGCGGCGGAACGTCGTTCACCGATCTCGACGTGTTCGTGCAGGTCACGGCCGGGGTGCGACTCACCGAGCCGGCGGCGGACCTCGCCGTCGCCGCCGCACTCATCTCGAGCGTCTACAACCGTCCATCTCCACCGGACGGACTGTTTCTCGGCGAGATCGGGCTGGGCGGGGAGGTGCGGCCGATCGCTGGAGTGGAGCGTCGCCTGGCCGAGGCCACCAGGCTCGGATTCCGGCGCATCTTCGTGAGCGGCAGGACGATCGGATCACTTTCCGGTGTGACCCTGGTGGGAATCGACCACGTCGATCAACTGGTGAAGACGCTTGCCGCCTGAGTCGGGCGGCGGGATCATTTCACCGGCTGCTCGCGACGTCGGCGTCGTGATCGTCGCTGGAGGGCAGGGCGTCCGGGCAGGCGGTGAAGTACCGAAGCAGTTTCGCGAGATTGCCGGAGTGCCGATGCTGCTGCGCTCTCTCCGCCCATTCACACGCCACGCGAGTGTCCGGCACGTGGTGGTGGTGGTACCGCAGCAGGAAGCGGACGCTCCGCCCGAATGGCTCGCGGATCTCGCCGGCACGAATCTCACGGTGACGGCAGGCGGGCCCGACCGGACCGATTCGGCGCGGCGCGGACTTGCTGCACTGCATCCGTCGTGCAGCGTCGTGCTCGTACATGATGGGGCTCGCCCATTGGTCGGGCAACCGACGATCGACACGGTCATCTCCCTCGCTCGACAGGGAATCTGCGCCGTCCCGGCGGTACCAGTGGGAGATACGCTCAAGGAGACGGCTGCCGATGGCAGTGTACTGCGAGTGGTTCGGACGATTCCGCGCGCCCGGCTCTGGAGGGCTCAGACGCCGCAGGCATTTCCCCGACCGCTCCTCGAGCGCGCTTACGCGTTCGCAATGTCGCGAGAAAGCGCTGGCACCGACGATGCCGAACTCGTCGAAGCGCTGGGCGCGGAGGTCCGAATCGTGCCGGACTCCATGCGCAACATGAAAGTGACGACCGCCGAGGATCTCGAGTTCATCGAGGGACTTCTCGCGCGAGAAACAGCGGATTGAGAGTCTCGATGCATATACTGTTCGTCTGCACGGGAAATACCTGCCGAAGCCCCATGGCCGAGGCCTTTTTGCGCGAGTCCCTCACGGCACTTGGCGCGGACGGGGTCACCGTCGGCTCAGGGGGCACCGGTGCCTGGGATGGCGCGCCGGTCTCCGAAGGCGCATACCTCGTCGCGCTGGAAAATGGACTCGATCTCTCGGCGCATCGTGCCACCCTGCTCACTCGGGACCTTGTGGAAGCTGCCGACCTCATTCTCACGATGTCCCGGCATCATCGCGCGCGGGTGGATGAACTCGGGGGCGCCGGCAAGACGCATCTTCTCGGCGAATACGCCGGCAAGGGTGGCTCGGCCGAGGTGAGCGATCCTTTCGGCGGCGCGCTCGAGAATTATCGGGATACCTTCGTCGAGCTCAAGGATCTCATGGGCCCCGTCGTGGAGCGGCTGCACAAGGAGTGGCTGGGTGGTCGGCGCTAGCTCGCGGGTCTTCGCCATCCTCGGCAGTCCGGTGGCTCACTCGCTGTCGCCCACGATGCACAACGCGGCCTTCCGAGCGCTGGGGCTCGATGCCGTGTACATCGCGCTTCGCTGTGATCCTGGCCAGGTCGAGCATCTGATCCGCGCGATCGGGGCCGCCGGCGGCGGTGGCAACGTCACGGTACCTCACAAGGAAACCGCAGTCTCAGCGATCGATCGTCCGAGTGACGCAATGCGACGGGTCGGCGCGTGCAACACCTTCTGGGGCGAGCACGGGGCGACGGCTGGAGACAACACCGACATCGAAGGATTGAACGTCGCGCTGCAGGATCTCGATGCGCCGGCGACCGCCTGGCTGGTGGCGGGCACCGGCGGTGGCGCCCGGGCGGTTGTCGGAGCCGCGAGGGAGAAGGGGGTGGCGATCGCCGTACGATCCCGGGATCCGGAGCGACGCAGAAAATTCGAGGAATGGACTCGCGCTTCCGGTGTCACGGTGACCGCTCCGGCCTCGTGCGAGGTCCTGATCAACACCACGCCGCTCGGTCTCACGTACACCGATCATCTGCCGATCGCACTGGACGAAGCGCCGGGCGCATGCGTCGCCCTCGACATGGTATATCAGCGGGGAGAAACCGTCTGGACCCGCAGCATGCGGCAATCCGGACTCCGCGCCGCCGATGGTCGCGGGTTGCTGGTGGCCCAGGGCGCGGCTGCGTTTCAGCGCTGGTTTCCCGCCGAGTCTCCACCCATCGACATCATGCGCGCGGCCGTGGACGATGCGCTGCGCTGACGCTGCACCATCCCTGGCCGATCATCTGCGGGCGTTCGAGCGCTGGTGTCTTCCTACCGAGTGTCTCCTCTGCCACGGTGGGATCAGTGAGCGCGAGGACGATGCCCTCATCTGCTCACTCTGCCGCTCGCGCTGGCGAGCGGTGCCGGATCCGCTTTGCGAGCGCTGCGGCCAGCCCCGGATTCGCGGGCTCGACTGTCGGATGTGCGCTGGCTGGCCAGCTGAATTGCGGCAAGCGAGGAGCGCGGTCTGGCTCGAAGGAGGAGCGAGGGAGGCGGCGCACCATCTCAAGTATTCCGGCTGGCGCCGCGCGGCGCAGTCGATGGCCGCCTCGATGCGCGACCTCGGACCGATCCGTGCCGGCAAAGACGCCTGTCTGCTTCCGATTCCGCTGGGCCGGCGCCGGATCCGCGAACGCGGGTACAACCAGAGCCGTGAAATCGCGAGCGCGCTCTCCTCGCTGACCGGAATTCCGATCCGGGATCAGGTGCTCTCCCGCACTCGCGAGACCCGGACCCAGACGGCGCTCACTCCGGAGGCGCGGCACGCCAATGTGAGCGGCGCCTTCGAGGCCCGCGAAGCCACGGGCGGCCGGTTCATTCTGGTTGATGATGTGTTCACGACCGGCTCGACCCTGCTCGCGGCAGCGACCGCACTGGCAGAGGCTGGAGCCGCATGTGTGGAGGCGGTTACCTTTGCGCGGGCGATGCTGCCGGTCGGCTGACGACCGGCGTGTCCGCAATCACGGAGCGGCCGAGGGCCCGCCGAATTGCGCTCCACGCTTACTGTCACCATGGAGATTGAATGACTATCAGAGTCGGCATCAACGGCTTCGGCCGCATCGGGCGCAACGTGCTGCGGGCCGCGGAGCT
>JBDUEA010000098.1:0-11428 GCA_040002695.1 Gemmatimonadota bacterium
ACGCGGCAGAGCACGCCACGGCGGTGGTGATGGCACGGAAGGGCAAGATCGATCTATCGCTCGGGATCGCGCTCGGATCGAGTACCCAGGTGGCCCTGCTTGTGGCACCGGTGCTGGTATTTGCGGGGTGGCTGATGGGAGTGCCCATGGATCTGGTCTTCTCCCCATTTGAGGTGACTGCGCTGGGGCTCGCCACTATCGTGACCGCGGTGATCACCCTGGACGGCGAATCTCACTGGTTCGAGGGAGTGCAATTGCTGGCAGTCTACGCCCTGATGGCCATGGCGGCGTATTTTATTTGACTTCCCGGTGGGCGAGTCCTAAGTTAATTCAAATTCAAATCTTACGAGGCAGAGAGGTTGCGGACTCGCCCGACGATTCTATTCTTTTCGCCGGACGCGCCAGTAGTGCCGGACTTGGTGCGGCAATGGGCGGAAGCGAAATCATTCCCCCTCATGGTGCTTCATCGGCCAGAGGAGGTCTTGTCGATCGTTCTTCGCGGCTTCCCCTGCCTCCTTTTTCTGGACGCGGATGGCGCAGGGGCGGAAGGCGCACCGCTCGTGCGCGAGCTCAAGAGCGACGCCTTCACCGCGATTGTGCCCATCATTCTGCTGTCGAGCTCCCACGACCCTGCCGCCGTTCAGAGTTGGTTCGCCGCCGGGACCGACGAGGTCGTCACCGGCCTGTTTTCGCCCGCCGAGCAGCGGGCCCGGCTCGATGCGATTCTGGTCCGGACGGAGCGCGATGTCTCCGTCCACCCATCGACGCGCCTTCCCGGGACCACCGAAATCGAGCGGGAGATTCGCCGACAGCTCGAGTCGGATGGGGAATTCGCGGTCTGTTACGCCGACCTGGATCATTTCAAAGAATTCAACGACCGCTACAGTTACTACGATGGGGACCGCGTCATATATGTGCTGTCGCGGGTACTCCATGATGTGGTCAAGGGCATGGTTGGCCGGCAGGGTTTCGTGGGGCATATCGGCGGGGACGATTTCATCTTCATCGTGCCATCAAGCGATATCAGTGCGGTCTGCACTGAAATCCTCAGCGTGTTCGACACTCTGATCCCGCTGCAGTACAATGACCAGGACCGCCGCGCCGGCTACTTTTTCGGTAAGGACCGGCGGGGACAGCTGCATCGCGTACCGTTGATGACGCTCTCGATCGGCATCGTCACCAATAGGAATCGACGGTTCGCCCACCCGGCGCAGGTCAGTGAGCTCGCGACGGAAATGAAGAGTTACGCCAAAACGCTTCCCGGTTCGGTTTTCGTTGTCGACCGGCGCCAATCGAACGACGCCGACGAACCCGGCGATCGCCGACCTGGCGCCCAGCGGTGAGAGGGGCTCGATGAACGTTACCTGCCCGAGCTGTTCAACGATCTATCGCGTTGACCCGGCCAAGGTCCCCGTTGCGGGAGTACGCGCGCGGTGCCAGGTCTGCGCCAGCGTCTTCCCAGTGCATCGCCCGGTCGAGGGTCCTGTCGGGGTGGCACCCAGGGCTTCCGTCCCGCACGAAACAGGGGCGTCGCAGGCCGGGGTCTCGGCGTTCGCTCCTCCTTCGGCACCGACACCACCGCCAACCGCCGGGTCTGCACCAGCGTCCGCGCCGGCGATCGCACCTCACCAGGCCGAAGCCGCGCCGAGGATGGTTCCGCCACCAGCTGCTCCGCGCTTGCCGGAGGCCGGAGCGTCCCCGCCGGTGCCGCCCGCAATGCCAGGCGTTCGCCCGACTGTTCCGAGGCAGTTCCCTCCCGGCGGTGGCGCACCACATCCGGCCATCCGCCCGACCGTACCTCAGGCGGAAACGCCGGCGATGCCGGCCGCGCCTGCGATGGGTGTTCCGCCCCGGCCGACGGTACCGACCGTGCCACCACAGAGTCAACCGCCGGCCTCACCGTCTGTCGCGCGACCGCCGTCTTCGGCACCGGTAAGGCCCCCCGTTGCGCGGCCGATAAATCCGTTTCTCTCACAGGATCCCGGTCAGAAGGCTCGCCGGCTGGCGCGCGCGCTGATCTCCGACCTGGCGGTGTATTATCCGGATCGACGGAAAGAAGGCATCCAGGCCGGAACGCTGAAGGAACTGTTCGAAGAGGAAATCAAGAAGAGCTGGGAGGAGTACACCGAACAGGTGGGCAAGGAAATCGCTCAGGCGACGACCCATTTCACGGATGCACTCAACGAGATCCTCGCCGGCGGTCAGAAGATTTTCTAGTCCGGCGGAATCGAATGGGTACCGCCTGCTGACGCTGACCCGGCCGGGCGAACCCGGTTATATTTCTTCCGTCACCCGAGCCGTTCATCCGCCCCGGCGGTCGAACGGCTCGCTCGTTAACCGCTATCAGGATTCCGCCATGGCCGATCTTACCGAACGCCTCTCCGATCTTCAGCATCGGCTGTTCCAGCTTCGAGACTTTCTTTGACCTGAATTCCAAGGGGGCCAGGCTCGCCGAACTCGAAGGTCAGCAGGGAGAGGCCGGATTCTGGGCGAACAGCGAGCGGGCGCGCGAGCTGGTTCAGGAAGTCAAACAGCTGAAGAGCTGGCTCACGCCATACGAGAATATCCTGAAGCGGCTCGAAGACGCCAAGGCGATGGCGGAGCTTCTGGAAATGGAACGGGATGAAGCACTGACTCGTGAGCTCTCGCAGGAACTCGACGCGCTGGATACTGCGGTGGAGTCCTTCGAGCTGCAGACGATGCTGCAGGGTCCGGAGGATTCCCAGGACGCTCTCCTGACGATTCATCCAGGTGCAGGCGGCACGGAATCGCAGGACTGGGCCGAGATGCTGATGCGGATGTACGTGCGCTGGGCGGAGCGTCGCGGCTTTGCGGTTTCGGTGCTCGATCTGCTTCCGGGCGAGGAAGCCGGCATCAAGTCGGTCACGATCGAGATCAAGGGCGAATACGCCTACGGATTTCTCAAGGCTGAGAAGGGGGTCCACCGGCTGGTTCGCATCTCGCCGTTCGATTCGCAGGCGCGGCGACACACCTCGTTCGCGTCGGTGTTCGTGTATCCCGACATCGACGATACCATCGAGATCGATATCAGAGACGAGGACATCAAGATGGATGTCTTTCGTGCCTCCGGCGCCGGAGGCCAGCACGTCAACAAGACATCCTCCGCGGTGCGACTGACTCACCTCCCGACGAATACCGTCGTTTCCTGCCAGCAGGAGCGCAGCCAGACCAAGAACCGTGCAACTGCCATGAAGATGCTGCGCGCTGCGCTCTACCAGAAGAAACTCGAAGAGCAGGAAGCCGCGCGCGCGATCGTCGAGGCGACCAAGACCGACAACAGCTGGGGCAATCAGATCCGATCGTACGTATTCCAGCCCTACACGATGGTGAACGATCACCGCACCGAGGTGAAGGTGACCGACGTGCAGCGCGTGATGGATGGCGATCTCGACGCTTTCATCCAGGCGTACCTAAAGCGGTTCGGAGGCAAGGCGGCGTGACGGTTTCCGAGGAGCGCTCATTCGTGGAGCAGGCCCGGCGCGACAAGCTCGGGGAGCTGCAGGCCCAGGGCGTACGCGCGTTTGCCTACCGCTTCGACCGTACCCACACGGCGGGGCTGGCACTCGCGGCGTACCAGGACAGCATGGGGGAAGATGGTCCCGATGTCGCCGTGGCGGGCCGGCTGGTGTCGCTCCGAGGCCAGGGGAAGACCACGTTCCTGCACCTGGAGGACTCGAGTGGCCGGATTCAGGTCTACGCCAAGAAGGACCTGCTGGAGCCGGACTACGCTCTGATTCGACTGCTCGATATCGGCGATCACATCGGTGTCCATGGCCGACTCTTCCGGACTCGCGCCGGGGAGATCACGGTACGCGCCTCGTCCCTCGAGCTGCTGTCGAAATCATTGCGGCCCCTTCCGCTCGGCAAGTCGCGCGAGGGAGATGACGGTGTCGAAACCTTCGGAGGGCTGCAGGATCCGGAAGTCCGCTTTCGGCAGCGCTACGCTGATCTCGCAGTGCATCCTGACGTGAGACGGATCTTCATACAACGCGCGGAGGCGATCCGGTTCATCCGCAGCTTCCTCGACGCCCGCGGGTATCTCGAAGTCGAAACGCCGATTCTGCAGCCGCTCTATGGTGGCGCCGCCGCGCGGCCGTTCGTGACGCATCACAATACGCTCGACATGCCGCTGTATCTACGGATCGCAGATGAGCTGTACCTCAAGCGGCTGGTCGTCGGTGGCCTCGAGCGCGTGTATGAAATCGGCCATGATTTTAGAAACGAGGGTATGGACCGGACGCACAATCCGGAATTCACGATGCTGGAGTGCTACCAGGCCTATGCCGACTACCGCGACATGATGGAGATCACCGAGGGCATCGTGTCCGGCGTTGTGAAGCAGTGTACCGGGGGCTCCACGATCGAACGGAACGGAGTCACACTGGATTTCACCACCCCCTGGCCCAGGGTCGGATTTCTGGATGCGATCCGGAAGCACGCCGGCGTCGATCTCAGAGTCGCCTCCGAGCGGGAGCTGCGCGCGGTGCTGCTCCGTTCCGGGATGCCGGCGGATGTGGCTGAGCCCCTCTCCGGAGGCAAGCTGCAAGACGAGGTCTTCAAAGTGTTCGTCGAGCCCACGCTCGTGCAGCCGACGTTCATCATCGACTATCCGAAGCCGCTCTCACCGCTCGCGAAGGAGCATCGCCACGATCCGTTTCTGACGGAGCGGTTCGAGCTCTTCGTCCAGGGGATGGAAATCGCGAATGCGTTCAGCGAGCTCAATGATCCGGACGAGCAGCGACGTCGCTTCGAAGAGCAGGGGCGACAGCGTGAGGGCGGGGACGAGGAAGCGCAGCAGTATGACGCCGATTTTATCCGTGCTCTGGAGTACGGCATGCCGCCCACCGGCGGGCTCGGTCTTGGCGTTGACCGGCTCATGATGCTGGTAACGGACCAGGCTTCGATCCGGGACGTCATCCTCTTTCCCGCGATGCGGCCGGAGGGCTGATGCCCCGGAGATCGCGCTTCCAGTTTCGCTGGCCGACCCGTCTCGAGCGTCGCATCGCGTTCCGGTACCTGCGGAGCCGTCGCGCCTCCGGGAGCCGCATCTCGCTCAATACCGCGATCTCCGTCGGGGGCGTCGCGGTCGGCGTGATGGCGCTCGTCGTGGTGCTCGGGGTCATGAACGGGCTACGCAACGATCTCCGGGAGCGAATCCTGGTCGCCAATCCGCATCTTCGGGTGCTGACCTATGGCGCCGGCCTCCGGATGGACAGCTGGGAATCGGTGCTGGCGAAAGTGCGGCAGGATCCGGGCGTGGTGGCTGCCGCACCCGAAGTGCTGACCCAGTCCCTCATCTCGGCGGGACATGATTATTCCGAAGGGGTGATGATCGTCGGCTTCGATCCCGACACCGGCAAACGCTCGGTGACCTCGCTCCCCCAGTCGCTGACGCGCGGCGATCTGTCGTTTCATTCCAGCCGGGCGGACGTGGACGGCGGAATCCTCATCGGCTACCGCCTCGCGCAACGCCTCAGTGTATCGATGGGAGACGTCATCACGCTGGTGCCACCGACGGAATCGAAGGTGAATCCGGCGCTGGGCTACGCGGTGCCCAAGTTCTGGCACTTCGAGGTCACCGGACTTTTCAATACGGGCATGTTCCAGTACGACAACCAGTTCGTGGTGATGTCCCGGCAGGTCGCGCAGCGTTTCAGCGGGCTCGGCGACGCGGTGTCCGGAATCGACGTACGGGTCGAGGATTCGTGGAAGGCGCCCGAGGTAGGCCGACGCCTGGAGCAGCGACTCGGGTATCCCTACCGGGCACAGGACTGGCAAAGCCAGAATGCTGCGTTGTTCAGCGCGCTTCAGCTCGAGAAACTAGCGATGGGGATGATTATCTTTTTCATCATGATCGTCGCCGCGTTCAATATCGTGGGCACGCTCACGATGGTCGTAGCGGACAAGACCCGGGAGATCGGGATTCTGCAGGCGATGGGACTCGATGCACGCGGGGTTGGGCGCATCTTCCTCGTTCAAGGCGCGGTCATCGGGCTGGCCGGGGTAGTCATCGGGATGGCGCTGGGACTGCTCGTGGCGCTTTCGGTCGATCGCTGGAAGTGGATCAAGATCAATCCCGCAGTGTACTTCATCGATCACCTTCCCATTCATGTCGAACTGCTTGACGTCCTCGTCGTCGTGGTCGTCAGTCTGGCCCTGGCGGTACTGGCGACGCTGCACCCTTCGCGGTCCGCGACCCGTCTGACACCGGTCGACGCGATCCGTCACGAGTAGCCACGATGCTCATCGCGCGGGATATCCGGAAGGTGTACGTCAGCGGGGACGGCACGCCCCTCGAAATTCTGTCGGGCGTGGATCTCACGGTGAACCGTGGCGAATTCGTCGCGATCATCGGGGCGAGCGGTGCAGGCAAGAGCACGCTGCTCCAGCTCCTCGGCGCGCTGGACCGGCCGACCGAGGGTTCGATCTCACTCGACGGCATGGACTACGCGGATTGCACCCCGTCGGAATTGGCCACTCTCCGCAATCGCAAGATCGGATTCGTGTTCCAGTTTCATCACCTGCTGCGGGAGTTCACCGCGCTGGAAAATGTGATGATGCCGCTGCTGATCGCGGGCTCCGACGACGAGACTGCGCATTCACGCGCCGAGGTGCTCCTGGCGTCCGTGGGCCTGGCCGGACGCATGAGTCACCGGCCGAATGCGCTCTCGGGTGGAGAGCAGCAGCGCGTCGCGGTGGCGCGAGCCCTGGCAGCCGATCCGCGTGTGATCCTGGCGGATGAGCCCTCAGGCAATCTGGACCAGGCGCACGGCGAGAGACTGCATGACCTGCTTGCCTCGCTCGCGCGGGATTTCGAGACGGCACTGGTAGTCGTAACGCACAATCAACTGCTGGCCGCCCGGGCGGATCGGATTCTGTCCATGGAAGGGGGTCGGCTGGTGCCGGCCGCCGGCACCGGAGCGATGTCCTGATGGTCTGTCATCAATGCAAGGATCGCGAGGCGGTCGTCCATCTCACCCAGATCGCGAATGATCAGGTGGTGACGATTCATCTTTGCGAGCGATGCGCCGCCGAGAAGGGCGTCGAAGGTGGCGGCACGCTGGCCAAGACACCGGTCGGCAACTTTCTGGCGAGCCTCGGCAAGGACGTGGCGGTCGAGTCGCTGGTTGCGCGCCCGGGGGAATCGGCCGCCTGCACGCACTGCGGTGCGACGCTCAATGACTTCCGGGAATCCGGTCGGCTTGGGTGCGCAGAGTGTTACAGTAATTTCGAGGGCTCGCTCCGCGATCTGTTGCGACGGCTGCACGGCTCGAGCAGGCATCTCGGGGAGCGTTACGATCCGCCCGGCTCGTCGGTCAGTGAGACGAAGATTTCGCACACCCAGCTCCGGGATCAGCTGCGTCTCGCGATTGAGACCCAGAACTTCGAGCTGGCGGCAGAGCTCCGGGATCGTCTGCGGGTGAAAGAATGATCGATCTCAGCTTGCTCAGCGACGGGGGAATGGGCTGGCTCGATGCCAGCGGCCCGTCGAGCCACCTGGTTCTGTGCACTCGAGTGCGACTGGCCCGCAACCTCGCCGGCCATGTGTTCGATACGCGCGCATCGGCACCGGATCGCGAGGCGGTACTCCGGGAGGTTGAAGCGGTAGTCCCGGAGACCGTGATGTTGCGCCGAGCGGTTCGTTTCCGACTCGACCGTATGGATCGACCGGACCGGCAGCTGTTGCACGAACGGCACCTCGTCAGCAAGGAACTCGCGGGACTGGATGCCGATTCCCGTGTGCGACCAGCGGCCGCTCTGCTCGTCCAGGACCGGGTGGGGGTGATGCTCAACGAGGAGGACCACCTGCGGCTGCAGAGCCTGCAGTCTGGTTTCGCGCTGGAGGAAGCGTACCGTGAGGTCGAAAGGCTGGACACCGAACTGGGGCAACGACTTACTTTCGCATTTCACCCCGAGTTTGGTTACCTTACGTCGTGCCCGACCAATGTGGGTACCGGCCTTCGGGCCTCGGTCCTCATCCACTTACCGGGACTCGTTTTAACCAAGGAAATCTCGAAGGTCCTTCAGGGGCTGGGACAGGTCGGTCTGACCTTTCGCGGACTGCATGGTGAAGGCAGCGAGGTTGTCGGCAATTTCTTTCAATTGTCGAATCAGACTACTCTCGGAAAGTCGGAACAGGAACTGCTCGATCATCTCGGCAAAATGGTGCGCCAGGTGATGGAGTACGAAGAGCAGGCGCGTCAGGTTCTCTGGCGTGACGTTCCGTCAATCATCGAAGACAAGGTCTGGCGGGCGTACGGGCTGCTTCGATATGCGCGTACGCTGTCCTTCGAAGAGACCATGAATCTGCTCAGCGGCATCCGACTGGGCGTCGGCTTGAACCTGATCAACGATGTCGGGCTGTACGCGCTGAATAAACTGCTGGTCCACACGCAGCCGACGCACCTGGCCGTGGCGGAGGGGGTCGATGCGGATGATCCCGGACTCGGCGTGCGGCGCGCGACATACGTTCGCAAGATCTTAGAGGAAGATGCTGGGCGGCGCCGGTGACCGCCCCCGCGGATGAGGCAGGCTTGGCCTCTCCAGACCGTTTCGCAGTCCGCAGGGTGACGCCATGAATGGCTACAACTTTACCGACCGGGTACGCAAAGTCCTTCAGATGGCTCGCGAAGAAGCGGCCCGTCTGCACCATGAATACGTCGGCACCGAACACATTCTGCTCGGTCTCATTCGTGAGGGCGAAGGAGTGGCGGCCGCTGTACTCACCAACCTGAACGTCGACCTCGAAGACATTCAGCAGAAGATCGAGGAGACCGTTAAGAAGGGCAAAGCGGCCGCGGCTGCCGGACCCGACCTGCCGTACACCTCCCGCGCGAAGAAGGTGCTCGAGCTGGCCATGACGGAGGCTCGCGAGCTCAATCACTCGTATGTCGGCACCGAGCACCTGCTGCTCGGGCTGCTGCGCGAGGAGAAGGGCATTGCCGCCCAGGTGCTGACCGACGCCGGCGTGAACCTGGAGCAGTCGCGCGCGGAGACGCTGCGCCTGCTCGGCAGCGATATGCCGCAGACCACGGCCAGCGCGACCCCGCCGAGCGCCGCTCCCAAGTCCGAGAAGAAGTCGAAGACGCCGGCGCTGGATCACTTTTGCCGGGACCTCACGCAGCTCGCGGCCGAAGGGCAGCTCGATCCCACGATCGGGCGCGCGAAGGAGATCGAGCGCGTCATGGAGATTCTGGCGCGGCGGAAGAAGAACAATCCGGTGCTCATCGGCGAGCCGGGTGTCGGCAAGACGGCTATCGTGGAAGGCCTGGCGCTGCTGATCGCGAACGGCCTGTGCCCGGACGTGCTCAGAGACCACCGCGTGCTGTCGCTCGACATGGCCGCGGTTATCGCCGGGACCAAGTATCGCGGTCAGTTCGAGGAGCGGCTCAAGGCGGTGATGAACGAGATCGCCCAGAACAAGCAGATCATCCTCTTCATCGATGAGCTGCACACACTGGTCGGTGCGGGCGCCGCCGAAGGCGCGATCGACGCGTCGAACATGCTCAAGCCCGCGCTCGCGCGCGGCGAGCTGCAGTGCGTCGGCGCGTCCACGCTCAACGAGTACCGGAAATACATCGAGAAGGATGGAGCCCTGGAGCGCCGCTTCCAGACCGTGGTGGTCGAGCCACCCACGATCGACGAGACCGTCGAGATCCTCAAGGGACTCCGCAAGAAATACGAAGACCATCATCGGGTGTCGATTCCCGACGAGACGCTGGCTGCCGCGGCGGCGCTTTCGGAGCGCTATATCACCGACCGCTTCCTGCCGGACAAGGCGATCGACGTGATCGACGAGGCGGGCGCACGCGCACGACTGGCGTCCCAGGTCCCGCCGGCCGAGGTGGCTAATCTCAAGGCTGCGCTGGACAAGGTGAACCTGGACAAGGAAGACGCGGTTCGCGATCAGAATTTCGAACGCGCCGCCGCCCTCAGGGACCAGGAGCGGGATCTGCAGAACCAGATCCGGCTCAAGCAGGACGAGTGGGAACGGGAACGGCAGATCCGTCGTCCGATCATCGACGAGGAGGCCGTGGCCTTCATCGTCTCCCGTTGGACCGGGATTCCGGTCACCCGTCTCCAGGAGCAGGAGGCCTCACGCCTGCTGCGCATGGAAGACGAGCTGCACGCGACCGTGGTCGGACAGGACGAAGCGATCAAGGCGATCTCACGGGCCATCCGGCGCTCGCGGGCGGGCCTCAAGGATCCGAACCACCCTATCGGCTCATTCATTTTCTGCGGACCGACGGGTGTGGGAAAGACCGAACTCGCCCGGGCCCTTGCCAAGTTTCTGTTCGCGGATGCGTCGGCGCTCATCCGGGTCGACATGTCGGAGTACATGGAGAAATTCTCGGTCTCGCGCCTGATCGGCGCGCCCCCGGGATACGTGGGCTACGAGGATTCGGGCGCCCTTACGAAGGCGATCCGCCGGAAGCCTTACTCGGTCGTGCTGCTCGACGAAATCGAGAAAGCCCATCCGGATGTGTTCAACATCCTGCTGCAGGTGCTGGATGAAGGTCATCTGACCGACAACTACGGCCGGGTGATCGACTTCAAGAACACCGTGGTGATCATGACGTCCAACGTCGGTGCGCGCGACATTATGCAGGGAAAGACGCTGGGCTTCCATGGTGCGGACGCCAAGACGTCTTTCGACAAGATGTCCGAGAAGATCAAGGAGGAGATCGGGAAGGTCTTCAATCCCGAGTTCCTGAACCGTATCGACGACGTGATCGTCTTTCATCCGCTGGCGAAGGAGCATATCGCCAAGATCGTCACCATCCTGCTCAAGGAAGTGCAGCGCCGCCTCGGCGACGAGGTCCGCCTCACTCCGGCCGCCATCGATTTCCTGGTCAACCACGGGTACGATCAGAATTACGGAGCCCGTCCGCTCAAGCGGTCGATCCAGAAGTACATCGAGGATCCGCTCAGCGAGAAGATTCTCATGGGGGATTTCGGCCGCGGCGACGAAATCGAAGTCGACGTAGCTCCCGATGGTGAGCGTCTCGCCTTCCGTACGTTGACCGGCAGCAAAGCCTGATTCGGAGCGGCGCCGTCCCGGTGGGGCGGCGCCGTTCTTTCCTCACCCTTCCCCTGATGCCCCCACGGTCCCTGGTAGTCGCGCTCATCGCGCTCACGCTGGTTGCGCATACCCTTTGCGCGCAACAACCGGACACGACCGCGGCGTCCGGACCGCCTCCCATCGACAGCCTCATTGTCCGGGGCAATTCCCGCCTTAGTGCGGTGCAGATTCTAGGCACCGCCGGACTGGTGGTGCATCAGTCCGCCAACTATCGCGACCTTCAGCGGGCGATCCGCGCGCTCTTCCGCACCGGCCAGTTCGACGACGTAGCCATCGATCAGCAGGGCGACAGCGGAAAGGTGATCCTGCTCATCACAGTGAAGG
>JBDUEA010000099.1:0-11307 GCA_040002695.1 Gemmatimonadota bacterium
CTCGGACTGATGACGATGGGCGCCGTCGATACAATCATGGTCGGTCATCTCTCCGCCGAGGCGCTGGCAGCGACCGCTCTTGGCAATCTTTATTTTTTTGCGGTCGCCATTTTCGGGATGGGCACACTGATGGCTCTCGACCCCGTCGTCTCCCAGGCGGTGGGAGCGTCGGACGAAGAAGGAGTCGCCCGCACTGTTCAGCGCGGCTTCGTGATGGCGGCCCTGCTATCGATCCCGGTGGTGGCACTCCTGTTGCCGGCACACGCGGTCCTGCTCGCCTTTCGCCAGCCGCCGGTCGTAGCGGATCTCGGAGCGCAGTATGCCCGGACCTCGATTCCTGGAGTCTTCGGCCTGTTTGCCTTCCTCGTCCTTCGAACCAGCTTGCAGGCCATGGGCCGCATGCGCTCGATCCTGGTCGTCATCGTTCTCGCCAACCTGACGAACGCCGGCTTCAACTGGGTGCTGATCTACGGTCACTGGGGAATGCCGCCGTTGGGTGTCGTCGGTTCAGCGATCGCGACCGTAATCAGCCGCTGGATCATGGCGCTTCTCCTCCTTGCGCTGGCGTGGCCACTCCTGCGACCCGCGCTGGTGCCATTCCGGCCCGCCGCTCTTCAGGGGAAGCCGTTGCTTCGTCTTCTCTCGATCGGGGCGCCCATCGGTATCCAGCAGCAGCTCGAATACGGCGTGTTCGGCGTCGTCGGCCTCTTCATGGGATGGCTCGGCACCCAGTCTCTGGCGGGGCATCAAGTTGCACTGAATCTCGCGTCGCTCACCTTCATGGTGCCGCTGGGTATAGGGACCGCGGCATCGGTCGCCGTGGGCCAGGCGATCGGGCGCGACGATCCGGTGCACGCTCGGAGCGCGGCACGTGCAGCGCTCGCCATCGGAGTCGGCTTCATGTGTCTGAGTGCGGCGGCATTTGTCGCCTTCCCATACGGTCTGGCCAGACTCTATTCACCAGATCCGCAGGTGATCGCTATCGCGGCGACTCTGATTCCGATCGCGGGAGTCTTCCAGATCTTCGATGGGCTCCAGGTCGTCTCGATCGGCGTGCTCCGGGGAATGGGGGACACGCGAACCCCCATGTTCATGAACGTCCTCGGGTTCTGGTTGCTGGGACTTCCCACGAGTCTCTATCTCGGCCTTCATGCCAAATTCGGACCGCGAGGACTCTGGTGGGGTTTGACCGTCGGGCTGATCGTCGTGGCCCTCACACTCGTGTGGCGCGTACGTGGCAGGCTGGGGCGTGATTTCCGGAGAATCGTGATCGAAACTCCGGAGTCGATCGGCTGATCTGAGTCCGCCGCATAACCGCCATTTCCACTTCACCGCCCTGGAGGGCAACACCGTGAACGAAGAAGCCTTCAACATTTCGGTCCGGAAATTTCTCAAGCATTTCGGCGTCACCGCGCAGCGTGAAATCGAGAAAGCCGTGGACGACGCAATCCGCTCGGGGCGCCTCAAGGGCAATGAGACGATACGAGCACGCGCGGTCCTCGAACTGGACGGACTGGCGACTGGCGGACCCATCGAGGCCGATATCACGCTCGGCTGATCGCGCGGCCCCCTCGCCGCGGAAACCATCGGGGCACGCACGGAATGCAGCAAACCTTGACTTCCCCGAGTCGCCGGGAAATGCTTTGCGGGCTCGTCGCTCGCACGCGCTCACGAATGGGTCTTCGCGCGCCGGAATTCCCTGATGCGCTCCCCTCACAACTTACGGGTCACTCCAGTCCATGCTCAGTCATGCCCTGATGGCACTCGCGCTGCTGCAGCAGCCCGTCGCACCGCCCGCGCCGACGGCGCCTTCTCCCATCGCCAAAGTCGTGATTTCTCCTGCCACTCGAACGATGGGCGTGGGCGATACGCTGCGACTGAGTGCGCAGGCATTCGACTCTGCCGGCCGGGTGATGCCTGACGCAGTGATCCGTTTTGTCGGCGCGGGAGGACGCTTCGAGGGCAAGGTGGATTCGACGGGTCTCGTTTCTGCCGGATCCACGGGGACCTTTGCGACATCCGCGGTGGCAAGCATGCCGGGGACGAGGCCGGTGATCGAGCGCGCCGAGATTCGGATACTCCCCGGTCCCGCCAGCGTGGTCGTGCTGGCCCCGCGCACCGGCAAGATGGTCGTGGGACAGCGCGTCCTCTTTGGCGCGACACCCTATTCGGCCGCCGGCGACCGCCGTCCCGATCGCATCCGATGGAAAAGCTCGGCTCCTTCAGTAGTGCAGGTCGGAGCGGACGGGTTCGCCACTGCGATTGCCCCAGGCAAAGCGACGCTGTCGGCCCGTACCGAGGGAGCCAGCGATACACTCACGGTTCATGTCGTCGCCAACACCATCGCTTCGCTCGAAATCTCTCCCGGCCATTCCGACGCCCGGACCGGAGACGTCATCCGTTTCTCCGTCATTGCGCGTGATCACAATGGTCGCGCCATCAGCGGCCTGACACCGCGCTGGAGTTTCTCGCCGGGGCAGGGCGCCGTGGATCCGGATGGCGCGTTCGTCGGCTACGAAGCGGCCAACTATGTGGTGACAGCGAATCTCGGGACCCGGAGCGCCGACGCCACCGTCACGCTGAGTCACCGGGATGTGCGGCGCCCGCTCACGGTGGTCGGCCGCGTCGCCCGTTCGCTCTTCTCCACCGAGGAGGTCTGGGTTCACCCCGACGGTAAGCATGCCTACCTCGGCACGGGCGGCGGTGGAGACCGCATGTATGCGATCGATATCAGTGATCCTTCGAATCCCGTGATCACCGATTCGATCGTTGCCAACACCCGACGCGTCAACGACCTGATGACGACACCTGATGGCAAATTCCTCGTGTTCACCCGCGAAGGCGCCTCGGACCGCAAGAACGGTATCGTGATCGCCTCGCTCGAGGATCCGGCCCATCCGAAGCCGATCTCCGAGTTCACCGACGGAGTTACCTCCGGGGTTCACTCCGCCTTCGTCTACCGCCAGGAGAAGTACGGCACGCACGTCTATCTCACCAACGACGGAACCGGGGCACTGCACATTCTCGATATCAACGACCCGTATCATCCCAAGGAAGTGGCGCAGTGGCGGACCGAGCGGCCGGATGCCGGTCGGACTCTGCATGACGTGGATATTCAGGACGGACTTGCGTATTTGAGCTATTGGAACGATGGCCTTGTCGTGCTCGACATCGGGAACGGGATGAAGGGCGGCAGCCCCTCCAACCCCCAGTTCGTCGTCCAGTACAAGTACGATCTCAACGAACTCTACCGCGACGTCGAGGCCACCGGCGGCCCGGGATTCATTCGCGGCACCCACACCGCGTGGCGCCACGGCAAGTACGTCTTCATCGCGGACGAGGTCTTCCCGGCCACGGCCGTGAAGGGTGCGAAGGATGCAGCATCATTCCGCGCTTACGGGCGACTGCAGGTGCTCGACGTGACCGACCTGCAGCATCCGCACCCCGTGGCATGGTACGAACCCGAGTTCGGCGGCGTCCACAATATCTGGATTGCAGGGGACACGCTCTATATGGGCGCGTACAACGCGGGATTTCGCACCTTCGACATCTCGGGAGAGCTGCGTGGCGATCTGCGTGCCCAGGAGCGGGAGATTTCCCACCTGAACACTGCGGACATGGGAGGGCACATCCAGAATTCCGCGATGACCTGGGGTGTGGTCGTGAAGGATGGGCTGGCATACGTCAACGATGACAACAACGGGTTATGGATCGTGCGGATGGAACCGAAGCGTACGCCACTTACCCCGTAATCGGCGGGAGTGCGAGCAGTGAGCTGAAAATCAGAAGGGGGTGCCGCCTTGCGGCGCACCCCCTTCGGTGTGATCTCCGGATGGAAAAACTCAGCCGGTGCCCGAGCCGCCGCGAGTGAAGGGCAGAATATGGCCCGGGGGGATCAAGCTCAGAGACTCGACAAGAATCTCCACCATGAGAATCCGCTGCAGCGGCCAGCCGGCCTCGAGCTTGAGGTCGAACTCGGCCAGAGTGCCATCGCTCGCCTTGAGCAGGATCTTGCAAAGGCGAAGATCGAGCGGATGGTCTCGTCCGCAATCGTGGGCGGCTTCGTGGATCGCTGCCTGCTCGACGAGAAGACGTGCCACCAGCATCAGGTCCTTGCAGCGCGCCTCGGCGAGCGTGATCTGACCGAACGCCGGCTCACTGCCGGCCCGGGCGAGACTGTTGAGAATCGCCTGCTGCAACCCGGCCAGGGCGCCAAAGATGCGTCCATGCGAGCGGCGGATCTCCTCGCGCTGTACGGCCAAAGCCTCGAAAATCTCCTGTTGCAGTGCGGGCTCATCCGCGAGTCGCCGAGGCAGGGTCAGGCACAATCCGGGGATCGGCCGCTCGAGCTGATCGCGTAACATCTCTCGGAGAGCGAACTCGCAGTCGCCGGTCTTCCCGGCGTATGAATTCGCCGCCCGGGCCAGACTGCCCTCGCGCGCCCACAGCTCACGGAAGGTCTGATGCTGACGCGTCTGGTCGGAAACAAAGGGCGAGGTCATGGCATCCTCGGCGCGGTTCAGAGCGCGAACGGTGTCGCGAACATTGACAGACGGCCCACGAACATCGGGCCACTTGCGACATAAGAGCATGGAGCATGCCGGTAAACTCTCTCCTCCCTCCGAGCGTGTTTTCGAGGGAAAAACGAGGAATTCCGCATGAATAGCGGCCCAAAGTCTATTCAAATCGGCGGAGTGCCCCCCTTGCCCGGAAATTCTTGACGCGCTTTACGGAGTGGTCTGCATTGAGGGACGGAAAACTGCGGTTCGTGTCGGGGATTGCGACGGGCCAGGTTCGAGCGTGGATCAGATTGTACTCTCCGCGTCACTCCCTCGTGACAGTTGATTGCGTGCGAATTCCCTGAATCCGGAGAGTGACGATGTCCGTTTTCGCTGGTGCATCGACGGGAACACTGAAATCGCTCGACGAAATCCGGGCGGCATTTCCCGCTTTGAGCCGTAGGGAAGGCAAGAACTCAGTGGCCTATTTCGATGGGCCCGGAGGCACCCAGGTCCCGCTCATGGTCGCTGATGCCATGCGGGATTATCTGTTGCACCATAATGCCAATACCCATTGGTGTTATCCCACCAGCGAGGAAACCGACGCCGCGATCTCCTCGGCCCGGTGCGCGGCGGCCGATTTCCTGAATGCATCGCCTGACGAAATCGCCTTTGGTGCAAACATGACCACGCTCACCTTTCATCTGGCCCGCGGGCTGGGCCGAGCGTGGGGACCTGGTGATGAAGTAGTCGTAACGGAGCTCGATCACCACGCCAACGTCGCACCTTGGCGCGCACTCGAACGGGATCGAGGCCTTACAGTCCGGGTCGTGCCACTGGCTCAAGACGGCGTCTCTCTCGACTGGGCTGCGCTGGAACGAGTCATCTCTCCCAGGACCCGTCTCCTTGCGATTGGTGGCGCGTCGAACGCGCTGGGCACGATCAACGACCTTCCCCGTGCGATCCGGCTGGCCAGAGCGCACGGTGTGCTGACCTTCGTGGATGCAGTGCACTACGCACCCCATGTTCTGGTCGATGTCCGGACCCTTGACTGTGATTTTCTGGCCTGCTCGCCATACAAATTCTACGGTCCTCACCTCGGAATTCTCTACGGACGTCGCGGCCTGATCGAGTCGCTGGACATTCCGAAACTTGCTCCGGCTCCTGAGTCCAGCCCCGAACGCCTGGAAACGGGCACCGGTAATCATGAGGGAATTGTCGGGGCGGCGACGGCAATAGATTATCTCGCATCCCTCGCGCCCGGGCAGACGCGCCGATCCAGCCTCGAGGCCGCGTTTGCCGGGCTGCATGCGCGGGCTGCTGGCCTGCTCGAGCAACTATGGATGGGACTGGGAGAAGTGCCTGGGGTACATCGGCATGGTGTCTCTCCGGAATCGCCGCGCACCCCGACCGTGGCGTTCACCGTGAAGGGCGCCGATTCGGAAAAGGTGGCGCGTGCGCTCGCATCCGATGGAATCTTCGTCTCGAACGGAGATTTTTACGCAACCACGGTGGTCGAGCGACTCGGCTTTGCCAGGGAAGGCGTGGTCCGTGCCGGCTGCGCCTGCTACACCTCGACATCAGAAGTCGAGCGCCTGGTAGAGGCCGTGCGGCGATTCACGTCGTGATCCGAGAAGTACCATTGTCGCCGAGGCGCGCTGATCACGCTGCACGTATCTCGGGCCGAATCAGTCGAGTTCTCCAATGGCAGGCTTGCTTATGAGCACCATGTCCATCGCGCGCTCCATCCGGGCACCTTCCGGCACCACCCTTTCCTGCAAGGGCTGGCATCAGGAAGCCGCGCTTCGCATGCTGATGAACAATCTGGATCCCGCCGTCGCGGAACGACCCGAAGAGCTGATTGTTTATGGCGGCAGCGGGAAGGCGGCGAGAAACTGGGAATGCTACGACCGCATCGTCCAGACGCTCAGGCGGCTGGAGAATGACGAGACGCTGCTGGTGCAGAGCGGCAAGCCGGTCGGCGTTTTCCGTACCCACGACGAAGCTCCTCGCGTCCTCATCGCGAACGCGCATCTCGTCCCCCGCTGGGCAACCTGGGACGAGTTCCGCCGACTCGAGGCGGCTGGTCTCACGATGTACGGCCAGATGACGGCCGGCTCCTGGATCTACATCGGCACCCAGGGAATCCTGCAAGGGACATACGAGACTTTCGCGGAGTGTGCCCGACAGCACTTCGGTGGAACGCTCGAAGGACGGCTTGTGGTGACGGCAGGACTCGGTGGGATGGGAGGAGCCCAGCCGCTCGCGGCCACCATGAACGGAGGCGCCTTTCT
Source organism: Gemmatimonadota bacterium (assembly GCA_040002695.1). GTDB lineage: Bacteria > Gemmatimonadota > Gemmatimonadetes > Gemmatimonadales > GWC2-71-9 > JBDUEA01. Next base: position 6,794 of record JBDUEA010000099.1, read on the forward strand.
TGGTGTTGATGTCGATGAATCCCGGATCCTTCGCCGGGTCGAGACCGGTTACTGCAATCAGATCGCCCGGGATCTGGACGAAGCCCTACGGCTCGTCCTCGCCGCGCGTGCCGGCAGACATCCGCTCTCGGTCGGACTGGTTGGGAATATTGCCGACGTGCTGCCCGAACTCGTGCGGCGCGGCATCGTTCCGGACGTGCTGACCGATCAGACTTCGGCCCATGACCTCCGGCTCGGCTACATCCCGACGGGACTCACTCTTGCCGAAGCCGCAACGCTTCGTGAGACGGATCCAGCGGGCTACGACGAACGCGTCCTCGATTCCATGCAGGTCCATGTCTCCGCGATGCTCGCACTCAAGGCGAGCGGAGCCGTCACCTTCGACTACGGCAACAATCTCCGTGGCCAGGTAGCGGATCGCCGTGGCATGAAGGAGGCGTTCCAGATTCCCGGGTTCGTCCCCGAATTCATCCGACCGTTGTTCTGCAAGGGCGCAGGACCGTTCCGATGGGCGGCACTGTCAGGCAATCCGGCGGACATCGCGGTCACCGACCAGGCAGTGCTCGATGCGTTTCCCGAGAAAGACTCCCTTATTCGCTGGATCACCAAGGCGCGCGAGGAAATTCACTTTCAAGGCGTCCCCGCGCGGATCTGCTGGCTCGAGTATGGTGAACGCGCCGAGATGGGCCTCCGATTCAACTGGCTGGTACGAAAGGGAAAGGTGGAGGCACCACTGGTCATCGGACGCGATCATCTGGATACCGGTTCCGTTGCCTCTCCGAATCGTGAGACTGAGGGAATGCTCGACGGCTCCGACGCTATCGCGGATTGGCCGCTGCTGAATGCGTTACTCAACACCGCGTGCGGTGCGAGCTGGGTTTCCCTGCATCACGGTGGCGGAGTCGGGATCGGCTATTCCATTCATTCCGGAATGGTCGCGGTCGCTGACGGTACTGAGTCTGCGGACCGTCGGCTGCAGCGTGTACTCACGGCGGATCCCGGCACCGGGGTGATGCGGCACGCCGATGCAGGCTATCAGTCTGCCATCGACACCGCTCGCGATCGGGGAGTGGACCTCCCGATGATCAATGGCGACGAGCGCACCTGATGCCGGTCCTACGGGAGATCGGGCTGCTGGCAACGTGTGCCCCACGTGGGGCCCAATCAGAAATCCATCCCATTTCCCATGCCGCCCTGGTCTGGGAGAACGACACCATTCGGTGGGTCGGCAAGGAAGTGGATCTGCCAGAGCAGTATTCGGGGTGGGAAGGTAAGACCGCCGGCGGAAACCTCGTGATTCCCGGATTAATTGATGCCCATACCCATCTTGCCTTCGGTGGCTGGCGTGCGGAGGAGTTCGAGCTACGGATTCTAGGGAAGAGTTATCTGGAGATCGCCGAATCCGGCGGGGGAATTCTTTCGACCGTGGCCAGGACGCGAGCGGCGACCTTCGAGGAACTCCGATCGCGCGCGGACGAGCATCTCCAGGGAATGGCTCGGCTGGGAATCACGACTGTGGAAGCCAAGAGCGGCTACGGATTATCGCTTGAGCATGAGCTTCGGCTTCTTCAAGTCTACCGGGATCTCGCGGATCCCCAGCGTCCCCGCATCATTCCGACCCTTCTCGCGGCACACGTGGTTCCGCCCGAATATCGCGCCCGCCGTGCTGCCTACATCCGATTGATCATCGAACAGATCATCCCGGGCGCGAGTGGAATCGCATCGTTTTGCGATGTGTTCGTCGAAAAGTCCGCCTTCACGATTGAAGAGGGGAGGGAAGTGCTCGAGGCAGGAGTGCGCCACGGGCTGCAGCCCAAATTGCATGCGGATCAACTCAGCGACACCGGCGGCGCAGCGCTCGCGGCCGAAATCGGTGCTGTGTCCGCCGATCACCTCGAGCGGGTTTCGGATTCGGGGATCGAAAAACTGGCAGCGGCGGGCGTGGTCGCGGTGAGCCTGCCGCTCGCGTCGCTCTACCTCGCCGCGGCCCCGATTCCCGCCAGACGGTTGATCGAGGCCGGCGTGTCTGTCGCGGTGGCGACTGACTTCAATCCCGGTTCCGCACCTTCCTACCATCTTCCCTTCGCGCTGACGCTGGCGTGCACCCTGCAGCGCATGACGCCGGCGGAGGCACTGAAGGGGGCCACGATAATCGCCGCCCGCGCTCTCGGCGTCGAACACGACACCGGTTCGCTCGAAGCCGGCAAGCGTGCGGATTTTGCGATTGTGAAAGCCCCTTCCGTAGAGCACTGGCTCTATCAGCTCACCGAAAACGCATGTCAGCTCACGGTGGCCTCGGGTCGCGAGATCTGGCGAGTGGCGTAGGCCCTCAGCCAAACTGCTTCTCAACGGCCTGAAGAATTCGCTCTTCGCGCTTCGCGCTATCCTCGACGATCAGCTTGCCGTCCGCCAGCAGTTCCTGAAAGGCTGCGCGATCGCCAGCGCCTGCGAGATTGGTCAGGACGTTCAGCCAGGCTCCTCTGACTGCCGCCCGCGCGCATAGGGCTCCTACGCCGGCGTCGGAGGCGGACGCCGGGTTGCCGCTCGTTGCCATCGCCTCGAGCAACTCGAACGATTCGTGAGCCAGCTTCATGACGCGAAACGGCGCCCGAATCGCGTTCTGATTCGCAGCGGACACCGCGCTTTTCCTCGCCGCCTTTTCACCGGGCGTCGCCTTGGGCAAGGCAAGCGCCGCCATCACGTCGTTGAATGCCCGCGTGTCCTCGTCGATAAGTCTCACGAGTTCACTGCGGAGCCGCTGACCCCGGTCCGCCCAATCTGAGAACTCCAGCCAGCGTTCCTCCCACCCGCGTTTGTTGGCGCTCAGATTCGCTACCATCGCCCCCAGCGAGGCACCGAGCGACCCAACGAGCGCGGCTACCGAGCCTCCGCCCGGCGCGGGACTTTCACTGGCGGTTTCCGCGGTAAAATCCTCGACGGTGAGTTTGACCAGCGGATCGTTCGCCTCGCCCGGCATGCGGTACTCGATGATGCGCTCCCCGGGAACGAATGGAGACAGTTCTTCGAGACCGAGCGACTTCACGGCGATCCGGATCAGCTCTGCGTCCGCCACACCCGTCGAACGCTCCTGCTTGCGGAGGAAATATCGTCCCGCCTCCAGCATCGCCCCGAGCGGAATCAAACCGACGATCTCCGAACCGGTGACGCGAATCCCTCGTGTCTCCGCCCGGCGGCACACTTCGTCGAACGCTACGTGCAGTGGCGTTACGGAAATATCGGTGAGGTTCATCGACACCTGCGCAATACCATATTCCTTGATGAACCAGCCGATGGCTTTGACCGACTTGAGTGAGCCGGGAATCATGACCGGGATGCCGGCCGCATCGACCACGGGACGCCCTGTCAACGGATGACCTTCGCGCTTCGGGCGTCCGGCCTCCCGCACATCGAACGCGATTGCATTCGCTCTTCGCGTTGAGGTCGTGTTCAGATTCACGTTGAATGCGACCAGGAAGTCTCGAGCCCCGATGACCGTGGCGCCGCTCTTCGGGTTGAACTCTGCGGGCCCGAAATCCGGTCGCCATTCGGGCCGGGCGATCTTGTCGCGCAGCCCCTCGTATTCTCCTGCCCGGATTGCAGCGAGATTTTTCCGTGCGGGGTCCGCTTGCGCTGCTTCATAGAGGAAAACCGGAATGCCAAGCTCCCGGCCCACGCGTTCGGCGAGTCGCTTCGAATACTCCGCGGCCTCCTCGAGCGAGATATCGGATATCGGGACAAGCGGGCACACGTCCGTTGCTCCCATCCGGGGGTGTTCGCCTGTATGACGCCGCATGTCGATCAGCTCGGCGGCCCTGGCTATCCCTCGGAAGGCGGATTCGATGACTGCTTCGGGAGGCCCGGCGAGAGTGATTACCGTCCGGTTGGTGGCTTTTCCGGCGTCGACATGAAGCACGGAGACCGACTCGACCGAGGCGAGCCGGTCGGCGATCTGTTGGATGATGGTGGCATCCCGGCCTTCACTGAAGTTGGGGACGCACTCGACCAGAGGGGGCATGAAGATTCGAGTGAAGGGAACGGTGCAGGGTGTGGGCGCCAGTGGGCAGCAGAGAGTGGACCAAGGTATGGAATGTAGTGAGGTTCCGCCTCCGGACGGAGGCGGAAAAACCCCTTGCATCGTTCCGACGTGGTTGTTATTCTATCGGCCCCGCAAAAAACTCGACTTTGCAACAGTGGAGTAGGGGTCGTCTGTCATAGGTCAGCCTTCCGAAGTGTTTGACCCCCTTGACGATGGCGTATTGCGGACTTATAGTTGTCGGCTGCCTTAAATGGCGGCCCAAAAAAATGCTCTTTGAAAACTGATGTGAGCTATGGGTGATCGAGTGCGGACCCTATAACCGGACAGACACAGAGGCTGTCAGGTAGGGTTTTATCTCTGATAACAAGTGATTCGGACGATTGAGAACCATCGTTTGATCAAGAGCTGTTCAAGCTACCAATATCATTGGAGAGTTTGATCCTGGCTCAGGACGAACGCTGGCGGCGTGCTTAACACA
>JBDUEA010000100.1:0-11289 GCA_040002695.1 Gemmatimonadota bacterium
TCTGCAGTTCACTCGAGCGCGCGGTGGCACCGGGCGCCATCTCGCCCACGATCACAGCCAGCACCGAGGCAAAGGCGGCGGCGACAAAGATCGGAAGCGAAAGCCGGAAGAAACTGAGACCGCTCGCCTTGGCCGCAGTCAATTCCGAATTGCGGGCGAGGGCGCCGATGGTGAACGTCGTGGCGAAGAGCACGGCCGCCGGCATCACCTGCGACATGTGCTCCGGCACCGCATAGACGTAGCTGATCAGAATTTCCCGGCCAGTCAGTCCTCGGCCGAGCAGCCGCTCCAGGCTGTCGGTGAGGTTGATGATCACCGATACCAGCGGAAAGCCGAGGGCGGTGAGGATGAAAATCGAAATCCAGGAACGGAGGACGTAGCGGTCCAGCCGGCGGAATCCGATCATCGGCGCCGCCAGGCCATGATGCGTCCCACCAGCATGTCGCGGAGATCGGCCAGGTCGCCACCGCGCGTCGAGCCGGACTCTCGGCTCACCCGCCAGAGCCCGATGAGCCCGAACACCATCATGATGATATTCGGGCCCCACATTGCGAGCGCCGGCGAGAGAATGCCCTTGTTGCCGAGCCCTTCACCGGCGATGAGGCCGACATAGTAGATCGAAAAGACCGCGAGTCCGCCACCGATCACGAGTCCCATGCCGCCCCGAGGGAACCGGAGCGCCATGGGGACGCCGGCGATGACGAAAACCAGGCAGGCGACGCTGATCGCCCACTTCTTGTGGACCTCGATCTCGTAGTTGTCGCCGCGAAGCGCGGCACTGGTGGTCTCCTCACGCACCGACGAAGCTTCGCCCCAGTCGGAGAGCGCGGTCGGCTTGGCGCGGACCCGCTGAAGCGCTGCGGTCGGAGCGAGGGTATCGCCGGCGATATCGGCCGCCTTGGGCTCGGTGCCGAGCGCTCGGCGCGGAATGCTGTCTCCGGGAACCGTGCGGACTGGGGGAATTGGAGCATACGCATTTTTCAGACTGTCGCGACGATGTCTGGCGTGGGCAACGCTGTCCCGAATCGCCTGAAGACGCCCGGTAAGAGGAGTCGCTTGAACGGGCTGTTGCGCTGCTCCTGGCGTTCCGGGCTGCTGGGCGGTGCCAGGCTCTTGTGCTGCGGCTTTTTTCGGGAGTAACATCTGTCCGGCGCGCTCGAACCACTGGCAGTAGCCATGCACGACAACGGGTGGGACAATCTGTCGCGGAACGGTCCCGGTGAGCCCGAGCAGACGGCGAAGATCCTGAGTCGTGAGCTCCGCGCGCCTCAGGGTAGCCTGCAGCTCTTCCCTATCTGCTTCCCAGACCACATTCATCATTTCGCAGCTGCTCATTTCCCGGTCGCCCCGGGATCCGTCCGAGTTGTCTAGTTCGAGGCGGTTTGAGACGTCCTTTACTTTGATGTTGTTCTTCCGGAAATACGTTACCTGCATCAAGGTCGGATCGCTGCTCTTGTACGCGTGGATCGCCCCATCGAACAGCAGCAGGTCGAGGTCGGTGGCCGTCGATGTGAAGGCCATGTGTCCGCTGTCCGCATAGATGATTCGCCGCCCTTCGGTGGCGGCCATGTCGTAGATCGTGACGTTGCGCAGGCGGCCGGTGGTGGCCTCGATCCGGCTGGCGCGCAGAAAGAGTCCGGACGGCGGGATTTCATTGATCACCTGCTCCCGGAGCTCGAACGTGGGCTTCTTGCGCTGAATATTGAGCAGCAGATTTCTGAGGCGGGCATTGCTGACCGGCAGGATCTGGTCGGTGAATCCGAAGTTGATGATCGTGAACAGGAAACCGACGACCAGCGCCGGGCGGAGCATCTGCCAGAGACTGACACCGCTCGCGCGCATCGCCGTCAGCTCGTTATCCGATGCCAGATGACTATATGCATAGAGAATCGCCACCAGCACAGCCATCGGGAGTGTCATGGCCACGATGAAGGGAATGCAGAGCGCGAAGACTTCGCCGATCACGGACCATGGAAGTCCCTTGCCCACGAGGTCGCCAAACCGCTTGGCGACCTGGTTGAGCAGCATGATGCTGGTGAGCGCCATGAACGCAAAGGCGAGCGGAGGCAGCAGGTGCCTGATGAAGTATCGATCGAGCAGGCGCATGCGGCCTAGCTGGTCCGGTTGTTTGGGTTTTGAGCGGCCATTATATTTGCCCGGTCCCTCACCTACAAGTCAGATTCCTCAGAACGCATTCTAGTGGCGCGCAGCATCGTCGCCATCGTACTCCTCCTGACGCTACCCGGCATTCTAGCGGCCCAGGCGGACACCAATGACATCGCTCTCCGGGTACGCTTTGCTCCGGTCCAGCTGGATCTGCGGACACCGGTAGCGCTGCGATCCCCCGGATACGGTGGGCCGCGCATCAGTCCGGCGCAGGCGGTCGCGGCGTGGGACAGCAGCGTGGCGAGGGGCCTCGACTCGACCCGCGTCCTCTCGGCCGTGCAGGATCGGCTCCGCGCAATCTACGGCATCCGGAGCTACGGCACACTCGCCGAGGGCGATACCGTGCGCGAGCGCCGCGGCGTCTTCGGGCTCAACCGGAAATATGCCGACCTCGCCATCGATGGGCAGGCCCGCCTCGAGATCCGCACCGAGCGGCTCCGCAACGAGCGCTGTACCCCCTTCCAGCTGATCGATATCAACAGCGGCTGCCGCGGAGGATTCAAGGCCCCCCGGTTCGACAACGAGCTCAACATGATCGCCGGCGGCATCATCGGCCAGCGATTGCACCTGAATATAGACTTCGACACCCAACGCGATTTCGCCGCGAAGAACAACATCCAGGTGTACTACCAGGGGCTCGAGGATGAAGTCGTCCGACGGGTCGAGGTCGGCACCGTCGCGTTCCGTCCGCCACCGACCCGGTTCATCACGGCCGCCATTCCCGCCAACAATTTCGGCGTGGCCGCCGCATTCCAGTTCGGCGCGCTGCAGCTGCAGACGATCGCCGCGACCCAGAAAGGCAGCGTCGTCGCCGAGCGCACGTACACGATCGGCGAAACCACGACGCAGCCGCAGGACCGGCAGCAGCGGGATCTCGATTTTGAAACCGGCCGCTTCTTCTGGGTCATCGATCCCAGCACGATTCCGGGGTATCCCGCACTCGATATTCTCAATCTCAACCAGGGGCTGGTGCCTCCCGCCCAGCAGCCGGTCCAGGTACGGATCTATCGTTATCGCCCCGCCGCCGCCCACAGTGGGGTCAACCCCAACCTCGGCGGCATCACCGCGATCGCGATCGGCGCCGACACATCCCAGCGCGCCAACGCCCAGTGGGAGCTGCTCCTGCAGGGCCAGGACTACTATGCCGATCCATCCGGACTCTGGTTCGCGCTCTCCGGCAAGCTCGACGTGAACGACTTTCTGGCGGTCAGCTACACGACCGTCACTGGACGAGTCGGCACATTGCCAACGAGGGACCGGCCGCCGCCGCCCGGAAGTCCGCCACTCGATACGCTCCGGCTCATCAGCCAGCCGAACGTGAGCCAGGCGCTGCCGACCTTCCGTCACGAAATTCGCAACGTCTATCGCATCGCGGGCTCGGACCTCGACCGTAATTCGCTCAAGGTCACCCTGACCGTGAATCGGTCCGAGGTTTCCGCGCAGGGCCCGACCTATCTCGCACTCCTCGGCCTTGCGATCCCCACGAACACCAGCGCGGTGGACGTGGACAACCGGGTCTTCCCGCGCATTCGTGATCCAGGCGCCGGGACGACGATCCATGAGTCGTATCTCGTCTTTCCGAACCTGCAGCCGTTCGCGGACCCGACGAAGCTCACGCCGGCCGAGCGCTCCGATTCGCTCTATCGGACCCCGCTGTATCTGCTGCTGACGGAAGGGCCGCCGGCCAAGTTCATCATGCGGCTGCAATACAACGCCACCGGCACCGGCGATCGTTCCACGCTCAACCTCAATGCATTGCAGATCCGCGACGGCAGCGAGCAGCTCGTGGTCGGCGGCCGTGTGCTCCAGCGCGGCGTCGATTACAACATTTCGTATGACGTCGGCCAGGTGACTTTTCTCGATCCGAATGGGCTCTTCGGTCAGAGCGGCTCGACCACAGTCTCCGCCCGGTTCGAGGAACGTGGCCTCTTCGCGATCGCGCCAACTTCGATCTTCGGAATCGCTTCGCGCTACTCCCTCGGCGAGCGGGGCGGCATCAATCTCATCGGGATGTACCAGGCGGAGCAGACGGCGTTCAATCGGCCGCCACTCGGCTTCGAGGCCAGCGCCAATCTGGTTGGCGGCATCTCGACCGATCTGCACTTCCGGCCCAATGTGCTGACGCGGCTGTTCAACAAGCTGACCGCCGCTCCGACGACCGTCCCCTCCCGGTTCGACATCAACGGAGAGGTGGCCCTGACGCATCCGGATCCCAACCGCTCGGGTCAGGCCTACCTCGAAGAGTTCGAAGGAGACGCAGGGATTCCGGTCTCGCTTCGCGAGGGCGGATGGGGATACGGCAGCAAACCGCAATCCTCCGCCGGTGTCGACAACGTCGTCGGCGCACAATTCGATTCTGCCGATGCCGTGCAGCTCATCTGGCAGAACCTGATCGATGATGGCTCGAATACCGGGCGGGCCGTAGAGCTTCGGGCGCGGGACATCGATCCGCTGATCCAGGTAGCCGGCTCGCAGGACCAGATCGAAACGGTGATGTACATGACGCTGCATGCCGACACCGCCGGCGGCATCGTGCAGCGCAATCGCAGTTCGCGCTGGTCCATGCCGGCGCACCCTAATGCCCCGCGCTGGCGATCCATCGTCACGCCGCTCAGCTCCAATGGGACCGACCTTTCCAAGAACGAATATCTCGAGTTCTGGGTATTCCAGGGAGTTCAAATCCCGGGGCGCACCAGCCGCGCGGACAGCGCGGGCGTCCAGATTGTCGTGGATCTGGGTAGCGTCAACGAAGACGCGCTGGCGCTGGCGCCGGACAGCCTCACGGTGGTCGGACCCGATACCCTGTACAAGGGGCGACAGTACGTGGGCGTCGGCCGACTCAACAGCGAGCGTGAGCCGGTCACCGGTGTCTTCAACGCGGATGTCGACGACATCGGCATTCTCGGTGATCGTCCCGACACGCTGTTCACCTCGAATGGTGTGCTCGAACAGTTCCCGCTCTGCCGCGAGCAACTCAGTAATGCGGTGCCGGTCTTCCCCTGGGGAGACCTGAGCAGCCGGTGCTCCAACGGCAATGGCCTGCTCGACACCGAAGACCTGAACGGCGACCTCGTGCTCAACGGCGGCGGCGCCAACGATAACGTTTTCCGCTGGGTCGTGGATCTCAATAATCCGAAATATTTCGTCCGGGACGGCGTCACGACGACCGGCAGCATTGCCGGCTGGAAGCTGTACCGGATTCCGCTGCGCACCCCTGATTTCCAGGTCGGCAGCCCGAACATTCGGCTGATCCAGCACCTTCGCGTAACTGTGGTTGCTCCTGCCGTGCCAGCCGGACCGGATCCGGTCGCGCAGTTCGCGCTCGCGCGGATGCGGTTCCTCGGCTCCCCCTGGGTGCGCCGCTCGGATCGTCCGGTGGCCAGCCTCGCGGGCGCCACCAGCCAGCCGCTCGGCGAGGTGATCTCCTCGACGATCTCCACCGAGAATGCGGAGCTCAATTATCAGTCGCCTCCGGGCATCGTCGCCGGCACCGGCACGAAGGGCGGCACGCAGTCCGACCTCGGCACGCAGATCAACGAGAAGTCGCTCCGCCTGATCGGTTCCAGCATGGCGATCGGCGATCGCGCCGAGGCGTATCTCCGTTTTCCGGCAGGCCCGCAGAACCTGCTTCGCTATGGCGAGGTGCGATTCTGGGCCCGCGGCAGCGGTCTCGGATGGGAGGAAGGGGACTTCAAGGCGTATCTGCGCCTCGGCAGCGACAATCGCAATTTTTACCAGTATCTCACCAATGCCCACTCCGGCACGACGGCCACCGCATGGGAGCCGGAATACGCCGTCAGTCTCGACATCTGGAGACAGCTCCGCGCGCAGGTAGAGGTCCGATACCTCCAGGGACTGCCGGCGGACAGCGTGGCGCGCGTAGCCTGCGGCGGGGACACGGTCTCGACCGCGTTCGTCGCCTGCTCCGGCCCCTACCTGGTGTATGTGTCCGATCCCGGCATCAATCCGCCGAATCTCGCGGCCGCTCAGGAGCTTTCGGCTGGCATTCTTCGCGTCGCCGCGAACACGCCGGCCGCCGATGCCGAAGTATGGATCGATGACGTCCGCCTCACGCAGCCGATCTCCAAGGTCGGAATGGCGATGGCGTTCGACGCGCGCGTCGCCGCCTCCGACGTGGCGGATCTCTCGCTTTCCTACGTTCGCCAGGACGGCTACTTCCAGCAGATCGGAGACAATCCGACGTATCGCACGACCGGCGCCATGCAGCTCTCGAGCAGCTGGCGCCTCGATCGCTTTCTTCCCACGTCGCTCGGCCTTTCCATGCCCGCGTCGGTGGCGCTTACCCGATCGCAGGTGGATCCGGTGCTCGTTACCGGCTCCGACCTTCGGGCCTCCGACCTCGCCGGGCTGCGCAAACCTGAGAGCTGGTCGGCGACATATTCCGTTGCCTTGCGTCGCACTCAGCGCGGCAAGAGCTGGCTGGTGCGCGGCTTCCTCGATCCGCTCGGCCTTCTGGGGACATGGACCAACGGCAACAACCAGACGGAATTGAGTCATTCGACCGCCTCGGCCTACTCGTACCAGGCGAACTACTCGCTGGTGCTCGGTCGCGGGGGGTTGCCTTTCGGGCTCGGCGGGCTGGTCGACAAGCTGCCGGGATTCCTGCGCAGAAGCGAAGCGGCGAAGGGTCTCCGCCGCCCGGTGCTCAACCTCGTACCGTCGAACCTTCGCTGGAGCAGTGGACTGAGTAGGTCGCAGGCGGAGCTGCTCTCTTTCCAGGTGCCGGTCGCGCGACCACAGGATACGCTCATCCAGCCGATCTCTTCGCTGCAGTACCTGTGGCGGAATACGGCCGGGCTCTCCTGGCAGCCCCTCGGCATGCTCACACTCGGCGCCGATCTCGCAAGCACGCGTGATCTCCGGGATTATTCCGATACGACGACGCTCGCGCGTGTCGCGCAGCAGTCCCGGAAATCTCTCGCCGGCCTCGACGTCGGTGTCGAGCGCGACCGCAACCTTTCCACGACATTGGCGCTTACGCCGCGGATCACGTCGTGGCTCCGGCCCCGATTCATTACCGGCAGCAACTTCCTGCTCTCGCGGAGTCTGACCAGCCGAGCACCGATTCGGCTCGATGGAGATTCGGGTGCTTTCATTCTTCCTCAGACGCTCAACAACGGCCGCAACCGGGAGCTCGGAGCCTCGGTGGATCTCTCTCGCCTGCTCGGTCAGATATTTGGAGACAGCAGTCTGCTTGGCCGTTCAACCCGCCGGCTCCGTCCGCTCGATGTCGCGAACCGGAGCTCGCGCACGTCGATCTTCGATCTTGCGGCATTCACCCCCGACCTCGGCTATCAGCTCGCGCTCGGCGGCCTCGACCAGTTCCTGACTCACCAGGGCGAGACCGCCCTGGGCGCCACGGACATCAAGACCACCACGTTCTCGAGTGGCGCGGACCTGCCGCTCGGCATCAGCGCGACGATTTCCTATTCGCGGCTCCGAACATCCGTGATTCAGCGGGTGGGTACCACTTATATCGAAACCGAAGCCCTCCAGCGGGAGTGGCCAGTGGGTTCGGTGCGCTGGACGCGCACACTCCGGCACGGCCCCTTCGCTCTGATCGGAGTCGGCACGACTTTCCGGCGCCGCTCGGGCGTCAGCACCCAGCCCGCGTTCGGGGGAAATATCCGGAGCGCGACTTCGTCATCGTCTCTCGCGCCCGATCTGCAACTCGGATTCCGGAACGGGCTCTCGGCTGCGCTAGGATATTCCAAGTCGCGCCAGGCAACCGAGAATCACGGCAACGCGACATACAACAGGCAGGATGACATCAACGCGTCGCTGAATTACGCCTTCCGGTTGCCCGCGAGCGTGAGCCGGCTCCGCAAGACGCTCCGGACCTCGTTGACCGGACTCCTCTCGACCGGCATCAGCTGTCTGCAGCAGCCGGGCAGTCCGACCTGCGACACCATCTCGGACATCCGGCGGCAGGAGGTGCGCGGTGGAGTGGACACGGATATTCTCAAGATCATGACGGGCGGACTGCAGTTCGGCTACTCGGTCAACGACGCCCGCTCGCTCGATACCAAGACGTCGCAGCTGTTCGTGAGCATGACATTCCAGCTGTCGCTCTTCGCGGGCGACTACCGATAGAACCCGGGCGTGCCCGCCCGTCCAGCGAGGAGCTTCCGTGTCGCCGATCGTTCAGCCCCGAAGCGCGCTCGCCGATTTCCACCGAGGATCAACCGCGCGGCGACTCGTCGCTGCAGTGCTCGTGGGCGCCGCCTTGTCCGGCTGCAAGGAAAAGAATCCCGCCCCCAAGTTCGATGGCCAGGCGGCATTCGGATATTTGCAGCAGCAGGTCGCCTTCGGCTATCGGATTCCGGGGACCGAAGGGCATCGCAAGGAAGCCGCGTGGCTCGACTCTCTGCTCCGGACGCGCGCGGACACGCTGGTAGTGCAGACGTGGACGCACGTGAGCGCCAAGGGCGTCTCACTCGAGCTCACCAACTATCTCGCCCGATTCAACCCCGCCGCCACCGAGCGCGTGCTCCTTCTGGCCCACTGGGATACCCGTCCCATCGCCGACAGCAAGCTCTCCTCCGACTCCACCAAGTCCGTACTCGGGGCGAATGATGGCGCGTCTGGAGTGGCCACGCTGCTGGCCATCGCCGACGCGCTGCACCGGCAGCATCCGCGGGTCGGCGTGGACCTGCTCTTCGATGACGGCGAGGACTTCGGCAACTTCGAGAAAGAACCCGACGACGTGCTCATGGGAGCACGGTACTACGCGAAGCATCAGCCGGCGGGCGGTCCACCGCTCTTCGCCGTACTGCTCGACATGATCGGGGACAAGGACCTGCAGATCTACCAGGAGGGAAACTCCTCGACCGGCGCACCCGAGGTCGTGCAGCTCGTGTGGGGCGCCGCGAAGGACCTCGGGTACCAGCAGTATTTCATCGACACGCCGAAGCACAATCTCATCGACGATCACGTCGAGCTCCAGAAGGTCGGCATCCGCGCGATCGACGTCGTGGATTTCGACTATCCCGCCTGGCATACTCCGGACGATACGATCGACAAGGTCAGCGCCCACAGCCTGCAGGTAGTGGGGGATGTAATGCTGAACGTGATCTGGGGGAGGTGAGTACTGAGTACTGAGTACTGAGTACTGACGAGTTACGAGTGACAGGTTGAAAGTGAAAAGTGGCCTTCCTTTCAACTTTCAACTTTCAACTCTCACCTTCAACTTTCGACCTTAGCTCTCTCTCGCTCCCCTCCCGGCTTTTTCCGCTCCCTCACGCGCCCGTGCGGTACCCTGCTTTTCCCGCCGCCCGCTACCCTCCGGCATGTCTCAAACCGAGCGCCGGGCGGTGCTGCTTCTCGTGGCCCTCGCGATAGGAGGACAGGCGATTCGCCTCTGGCTCTTGCGGCCTGAGGGAGCGCCGGGAGCCATCCACCTGCTCGGGCCTGACTCGTCGGGCTCCGCCGCTGCCCACCGGGATTCGGCTGCAGTAGCGGGTCGTCCGCTCGGCCCGGGGGAACGTATCGATCTGGACCGCGCCTCGGCGCGTGAGCTGGCCCGCCTGCCGCAGGTCGGCCCGGCGCTCGCGGGACGTATCGTGGCGGATCGGGAGGCTCGGGGGCCGTTTGGGGGCCTCGATGGGCTCGACCGGGTCTCCGGAATAGGCCCCGGCCTCATCGGCCGGCTCAAGGACCATGTCGAATTCTCCGGCAAGCCGCTTCCCGCTGGGTTGTTACGCCCCGATTCCGCTCTCCAGCCGCCTCCCCCGACCGATACAGCACGAGGCCTGGTCTCGATCAATCACGCGGGCGTGGCTGATCTGGACCGCCTGCCTGGGGTGGGCCCGTCCCTTGCTGGTAAGCTCGTGGCCTGGCGTCAGGCCCATGGCCCCTTTGGAAAAATCGAAGATCTATTGCAGGTGCCCGGAGTTGGTCCGGCGATACTCGGGCGCATTCGTGAACGGGTGACGCTGGGAGACTAGACGTCTCCGGTCGTTCCCCGGATTTCAATCTTCCGCGGCTGGATACCGATACTCAGACTTGACACCCCTCGCGCCGAACCTAGCTTACGAGGTACTTCCCTAACTTGTTGTCATTCTTAAATCTCCGGACCTGACAAGGCGATGGCGACCGCGGCTGCCGGTAACGAACGGCTCGGCGATATCCTGATCCGCGAAGGCCTGATTACGCGAGAGCAGCTCGCGACGGCCCTCACGGAACAGAAATCGTCCGGCCATCGGCTCGGATACGTGCTGGTGAAGCTCGGGCTCGTTCAGGAGCTCGAAGTGACCAAGGTGCTCGCGCGGCAATATCGGATGCCGGCGGTCGACCTCACACGGTTCGAGGTTGATCCCAAGATCACCAAGGTGATCCCCGCCGATTTCGCGCTCAAGCACGTGGTCCTTCCCCTCAAGCGCGAGGGGCGGACCCTCACCGTCGCGATGGCGGACCCGACGAATTCCGGAGTGGTGGACGATCTCAAGTTCATCACGCGGTACGACCTGTTTCCGGTCATCGCGGGGGAATACACCCTTCGCAACCTGATCGAGAAGCATTACGAATCGTCCGATCAGCAGCTGCAGACGCTGCTCAAGGACATGGAAGGGGTCGGCGAGGATGTCGAAGTCGTCGCCGAGGCGGAAGAGGAAGCCGCGACCCAGGCGCAGATCGATGATGCGCCGGTGGTCAAGCTGATCAACGGGCTCCTGACCGACGCGGTCAAGCGCGGCGCCAGCGACATCCACATCGAGCCGTTCGAGCACGAGATCCGCGTGCGGTATCGCATCGACGGCGCGCTGCTCGAAATCATGAAGCCGCCGGTCAAGATGAAAGCGGCGCTGACGTCGCGCGTGAAGATCCTGTCGCAGCTCAACATCGCCGAGCGCCGGGTGCCGCAGGACGGGCGTCTCAAGCTCAAGATGGGCGCCCGGGTGATCGACTTCCGCGTCTCGACCCTTCCGGTGCTGTTCGGCGAGAAGATCGTCATGCGAATCCTCGACAAGGGGAACCTGACGCTCGATCTATCCAAGTTCGGCTTCGAGCCCAAGGCCGAAGAAGACCTGATGCGCAACATCCTGAATCCCTACGGCATGGTGCTCGTCACCGGCCCGACGGGTTCCGGCAAGACGACGACGCTCT
>JBDUEA010000101.1:0-11095 GCA_040002695.1 Gemmatimonadota bacterium
GAGCTGACCGACGCCGAGGGACGCTACATCGTGTTCATCGATGAGCTGCATACGCTGGTCGGCGCCGGTGCCGCCGAGGGTGCGGTCGATGCGAGCAATCTGCTCAAGCCGGCGCTCGCGCGTGGCGAGCTGCACGTCGTCGGGGCCACGACGCTCGACGAGTACCGCAAGCACATCGAGAAGGATGCCGCGCTCGAGCGGCGCTTCCAGCCGGTGCTCGTAGGCGAGCCGAGTGTCGCGGATACGATCGCGATTCTGCGCGGGCTCAAGGAGAAGTACGAAATCCATCACGGCGTCCGGATCACGGACAACGCTCTCGTCGCGGCGGCGACCCTCTCCGACCGCTACATCGGCGACCGCTTTCTCCCCGACAAGGCAATCGATCTCGTGGACGAAGCGGCCAGCCGTCTCCGCATCGAGATCGACAGCCTGCCGCAGGAGATCGATCAGGTCGAACGCCGCATCGTGCAGCTGCAGATCGAGCGCCAGGCACTCCTCAAGGAGAAGGACAAGGCCGCGCGTGAGCGGCTGCAGGCGCTCGAGAAGGAAATCGCCGAGCAGTCCGAGCGCAGCAACTCGATGAAGGCGCAGTGGCAGGCGGAGAAGTCGGTGATCTCGGAACTCCAGGCCAAGAAGCTCGAGCTCGAAACCCAGCGCGGAGAAATGGACCAGGCCACTCGGCGTGGAGATCTGCAGCGCGCCGCGGAGCTGCAGTACGGACGGCTCCCGCAGCTCGAGCGCGAAATCATCCAGCACGAGAAGCGGCTGCAGGAGATCCAGGTCACGGCCAAGTACCTCAAGGAAGAGGTGGACTCGGAGGACATCGCGGAGATCGTCGCGCGCTGGACCGGCATTCCCGTCACCAAGATGCTCGAGTCGGACCGCACCCGGCTCACCCGCCTCGAGGATGAACTGGCCCATCGCGTGGTTGGGCAGCGTGAGGGAATTGCAGCCGTGGCCAACGCCATCCGGCGCACCCGCGCCGGCCTGCAGGACCCCAACCGGCCCACCGGTTCGTTCATTTTCCTGGGCCCCACCGGCGTGGGCAAGACGGAGACCGCGCGGGCACTCGCCGAATATCTGTTCGACGACGAACGCGCCATGATCCGGCTCGACATGTCGGAATACATGGAGAAGCATTCCGTTGCGCGCATGATCGGCGCACCTCCGGGCTACATCGGCTACGACGAAGGCGGCCAGCTCACCGAGGCCGTTCGTCGCCGGCCGTACAGCGTGATCCTGTTCGATGAAATCGAAAAGGCGCACCCGGATGTCTTCAACCTGCTGCTGCAGATTCTCGACGACGGACGCCTTACGGACAGCCAGGGCCGGATCGTGGACTTCCGGAACACGGTGATCATCATGACATCCAACATCGGTGGCCAGCTCATCGTCGACGCCGGGGAAAGCGACGCGGCGCAATGGGCGGTGGTGGAGAAGGCAGTTCGGGACCAGTTGCAGAACTTCTTCCGTCCCGAGTTTCTGAACCGGGTCGACGAAGTCGTGGTGTTTCATCAGCTCAGCCGCACCGACATTGTCCAGATCGTCACGATCCAACTCGCGGGCCTCGAGCGGACTCTGGCCGCTCGGCACATCGGGCTCCATGTCCTCCCCGAGGCGCGGGAACTCATCGCTCAGGAGGGGTACGATCCTGTGTATGGTGCCCGTCCGCTGAAACGGGTCATCCAGCGTCTCCTGCAGAACCCGATCGCCCTCGAAATTCTCGAGGGGCGGTTCAACGAAGGCGACACCATCCGCGTCGAACGGGATGGCGGCTCGCTTCGTTTCCTCCGCGAGGCGACCATGAGCGAGCAGGCCAGTGCGTAGAGGTGTGCTGACGGCCGGGGATGTCGCGGGGATGGAGCATGCCCTGCGACTCGCCCGCGCCGCGGCGGTCCTCGAGGAGGTGCCCGTGGGCGCCGTGATCATGCGGGACGGCGAGGTGCTCGCGGAGGCGCACAACGAGACGATTCGCCGGCGGGATCCGACCGCGCACGCCGAGCTGCTTGCGATACATCAGGCACTCTCGCGAGTCGGTGAAGACCGGCTCGTCGAAGCCACGATGTACGTGACGCTCGAACCGTGTGCCCAGTGCGCCGGCTCGCTGGTCCTGGCCAAGATCGGACGGCTGGTATTCGGCGCCTTCGACAACCGCGCCGGAATGGTCGGCTCGATCGGCGATGTCCTCCGCAACCCGCGGCTCAATCACCGGGCCCAGGTCGAATGCGGCATCATGGCAGAGGAGTGCGGGGAGCTCCTGAAGAATTTTTTTCGCGCGCGTCGATGAGGGTGTTTGTCCTACAGACTTGTAATTGGCGGTCAATTGCGCTTGATTCTCTCCACCAGCGAAGTTGGCCCCTTCCGCGGCACCCGGCGTACCTCTGCGGCCGCCTGCCAGTCCTACACCGAACCATCGCACAGGCGCTGATCATCCAGTCTGGCGCGAGGAATCAGATGCTGCAGTATCGTCGATTCCCATCCGGCGCCCCAGCCGGACTCTTGCCGCTCTCATCAGGGTCGGTCCCGCGTGCCCTCGACCGGAGCCTCGCGCTGGCACCAGCGGGGCTCGAGGAATTCCAGACGTGAGCGAATCCTCCAATACCGCTGCACTCGCCGCGCGCCAGCTCTGGGACGGCCATCATGGCGATGACGCCTCCGCTTCGGATCATGCCGCTGCAGCTGAGCGGGCAATGGAACGACTCCGCGGCGTGCTCGTGCGGTGGATTGGACTGGCTGGATATCAGGCATTGCTGCAAAGGGCGCTCGAAGACGCTCGCCCCCGGCAGGCCATTCTCGGTAGTGTGCGACTCGAGGGCGGCAAGGTGACATTCGCGCCCGCAGCGAACACCGCGGCAATTGGAAGCACGAACGGAAGCAGAAACGACAATGCCACCGGCACTGCGGACGGCAGGGAGATTGGCGACGGGGTGCTGGAGCTGGCCACCGCGCTCATCGTTCGGCTGACGCGCGTGGTCGGAGAAGATATGGCCCTGAGGCTCGTCGAGCAGGCATGGCCGGAAGATGGACCGCCAGTGGGCGGCACGGTGAATGGAGACCGCCCTGATGCTTAAATCACGCCTGGCGAAAAAGCCGGCGAAATCACGCCTGGTAAAGAAGACCACGACGCGCCCTCGGAAACTGCCGGTGATCAGCCAGTTGAAAACCGGGGTGCCGGGTCTCGACGAGGTGCTGGGCGGAGGGCTTCCAGAGCTGTCGTTCAATCTGATCGCGGGCGGCCCCGGTTCCGGCAAGACCACTATGGCGATGCAGATTCTGTTCGCCAATTCGACGGCCGAGCGTCCAGGGCTGTTCATCACGCTGCTCGGCGAGCCGGCGCTCAAGCTGCTCCGGTATCAGCAGCCCTTCGAGTTCTTCGAGATGGGCAAGATCGGCTCCGCGGTCCATTTCCTGAACCTCAGCGAAGACGTGCTGAACAACGACCTCGATCGGGTACTCGCCCGCATCGTCGCCGAGGTGGACCGGCTGCGGCCCGGGTTCGTCGTGATCGACTCGTTCCGGAGCCTGGTGCGTCCCGCCGCGGAGCAGCCCACCGGCAATGAGCTGGAATATTTTGTCCAGCGGCTCGCCTTGCACCTGACGACATGGGAGATAACTTCTTTTCTGATCGGCGAGTACGTCGACCAGGAGCTCCGGAATCCGGTGTTCACTGTGGCGGACGGCATCATCTGGCTCTCCCAGGACATCGACCGGAATTCGGTCGTCCGGAAGCTGCAGATCGTCAAGTCGCGCGGACTGGCCATGATGCCCGGCCTGCACACCTTCCGCCTGAGCTCGGCCGGGCTCCAGATCTTTCCGCGCATGCTGACCCGGCCCGAAGTCGAACGTCCCGATCACGCAACGCGGCTCTCCACCGGCATCAAGGACCTCGACGAGATGATGGGCGGCGGTATTCCGGCCGGGGACTCCGTCGTGATCGCCGGACCGACCGGCACCGGCAAGACCACCTTCGCCACGCAGTTCGTGGGCGAAGGCCTTCGGCACGGGGAGGGTGCTGTGATCGCGGTCTTCGAGGAGCACCCCGCCGATTTCCTGGACCGGGCCCGCAGCAGCGGGGTCGACTTCGACGCCGCCATTGCCGAAAACAAGCTGCGGGTCATCTACATTCGCCCGCTCGACCTCTCGGTCGATGAGGCGCTGGAGGAAATCCGGCTCTCGGTGAAGAACATCGGTGCGACGCGCGTGGTCATCGATTCCATCTCGGGGCTCGAGATGGCGCTGGCCCCGACGTTCCGGGAGGACTTCCGCGAATCGCTCTATCGCCTCGTGAGCGCCCTCAAGGGGTTCGGTGTCACCATCGTGCTCACCGTCGAGGTGCTCGATGCCTCCGCCGGCATGCGCTTCACGAACTACGGCGTCTCCTTCCTGACGGACGATATCATCGTCCAGCGCTACGTCGAAATCGAGGGGCAGCTGCGGAAGGTCATGACCGTGGTCAAGATGCGGGGGAGCCAGCACAGCCGGGAGTTCCGCACCTACGAGATCACCGCCGCGGGCGTCGAGATGGGAGATTCCCTCCGCGAGTACGACGGCATCATCACCGGCGTACCGACGCTGCAGGCCCGGATCCGCCATCCGGTGCACCCGGGCCTGACGGAAAAGGAAATGCTCGTTCTCGAGACGCTGGCGCGCAATCCGGAGCAGGAGGCGCTGCCGCTCGCCAAGAGTGCTGGCATCACTCTCAAGGAGGTGGAAGCGATCCTCACGCGGCTGGTGGACCTGGACTACGCCAGCCTCACGAAGTCGAATGGCGGCACGCATTACCGAGGACTGGCCCGCCCAACGGGGGCCTGACATTGCAGGAGCAGGGCTCGCGCCGGGGACATCGGCGCATCGTGGCCAAGTGACCGAAGGCATCGTGTGACACGCGCAACGCAGAGGGCACCGGCGGACCTTGCCGATCGTTACAACCGTCTCGTCGAGCTCGCTCCCGACGCGATTATCATCCACGACGGACGCCGTATCGTCCTCGCCAATGCCGCCGCGGTAACTCTGGCAGGCGCGCGCGACGCGCATACGCTCACCTCGCAACCCATCGAGCGGTATCTCAACCCTCCCTATCTCAAGGCCATCCAGAGCGCGATTCTCGGTAGCGGACTCGCGGTGGACGACGGTCCGATCCCTGACCATTTCCGTCGCATCGATGGATCGCTGGTGGATGTCGAGGTCACCGCGATTCCATTCGTGGATCGTGGCCGGCCGTCCGTTCATCTGATTGTCCGAGATCTCACCGAACGTACCGCTGCGCGCGCCGCCGCCGCTGTGGCCGCCGCCCGCCTTCGGCTCCTTCTCGACCAGCTTCCCGCGCTCCTCTGGACTACGGACCAGGAAGGCCGCCTCGCGTCGGTGCGCGGCACCACCGGATTCGGGCTTCGCGCCTTTCTCCTTTCCGACCCGACGATGATCGAGGCACACGCCCGCGGTCTCGCGGGTGAATCGGTCACCAACGAGCTACAGCATCATGACCGCTGGTATCAGATCCGGGTACAGCCCTTCCGCTCGGACGCCGGCCGGATCACCGGCTGCCTGGGACTCGCGCTCGACGTCACCGCCCGGCGGCGGGACGAGGCGCGGCTCAATGCGCTCGAGAAGATGAAGGCCGTGGTCGGGCTCGCGGGCGGCGTCGCGCACGAAGTGAATAACATGATGACCATCGTGCTCGGGCTGGGCGAGCTGCTCCTGGAAGATCGGACGCTGGGGCTCGAACCCCGCTCGATGGTCACCGAAATCGCCCGTGCCGGCGAGCGCGCGGCACTCGTTTCGCGCCAGCTGCTTGCCTATTCCGGGGGAGGCATGCAGCGGATCGAGTGGCTGCTGCTCGATACGCTCGTCGAGGAAGCCGCGGAGGGCATCCGGAAGGTGCTGGGACCGAGCCGGGGCCTGTCCCTCATCCTCTCGTGTCCCACCGGCGTGGTGATCGATGCGGGGCGCTTCAAACAGGCGCTGACGAATCTCGCGTCCAACGCACGGGACGCGATGCCGAACGGCGGAGTCGCGACGCTCCAGACGGAGCTCATCGACCTGCCGGCTGGTTCGACAGATCACTCCGGCGAGGCGATTCCTCCCGGCTCGTACGCCATGATCCGCTTCACCGACACCGGCCACGGCATCGATCCTGAAGCCATGCCGCATATCTTCGAGCCATTCTTCACGACCAAGGCGATCGGGAAAGGCACAGGGCTCGGCCTCGCCGCGATCAGCGGCATCCTCGGCCGGAGCGGGGGATTCGTCACCGCCGCCAACCTGCCGGGTGCGAGTTTCATGTTGTACCTCCCGTCGTTTCGCGAGGCACCGCCGAAGGTAGCGTCGGGTATTGGAATCCTGCCGGCTCTCCCCACTTCGGGAACCGTACTCGTCGTCGATGAAGACGCCTCGGTGCTCGCGGCGACGTCACGCGCCCTCGACCGGGAGGGTCTCATGGTTCTCCGGGCGGTCGGGGGCGCCGCGGCGCTGCTCGTGCTGGGGCACGAATCCCCTCCCGATCTCGTCCTGGCCGACCTGGCCGCGACCTCGATGGGCGGCGTGGAACTCGCGTGGCGCATCGCGGAACACAATCCAACGCTCGCTGTGGTACTGCTCTGGCGTGGCGACGGTGGCGCCCCCGTGCACGAACTTCCGCCCTGCGCACGGTTGCTCAAGAAGCCGCTCTCCGGCCCGGTCCTGGCCAGCAGCATCTCGGCGATCATCGCGGCGAACCGACTGGAGGAACGAAGAAAAGCGGGGGAGCCCGGAGAATAGCGGAGACTCGCGCAAGATTCGATCGACAGATCCTCGGATTCGTCGCGCAGTGCAGAGAGTGACCGTTGACATATCAATAATTATTGATATGTTTGCTCCATGACCCGCACCCGAGACCTCCTTGCTCCCGCCGCCCTCTTCCACGCGCTTTCCGACGAGACTCGGCTCGCCATCATCGAGCGCCTGCGTTCCGGCGAGCGGTGCGTCTGCGATCTCACCGACCTCCTGGACTCAGCGCAGTCCCGCCTGAGCTTTCATCTCAAGGTCCTTCGCGAGGCCGGCATCATCGATTGCCGGCGGGAAGGCCGCTGGGCGTATTACTGGCTCTCTCCCGACGGGCTCGCGGAACTCGATGACGCGGTAAAGGCGCTCCAGCCGAGTAAGGCTGCGACGCGCCGCGCCGCCTGTTGCAGCTGATGGCCGTCCGAAGCCGCCACCGCGCCGCGGCTTCGGTACAACATATCAACATTTATTGGTCTGACTCTCAGTGGAGCACCAGGAGCACAAAATGAGCACCGACCGCCCCGATCCACAGCCCACGAATCATTCGACTGATCCAGCTGTCATCCGCGAAGCGGTCCGCGATCGCTACGGCGATGCGGCCCGCCGAGTACTTGCGAATGCCTCCGCCTCCGGTTGCGGACCGATGAGCTCCTGCTGTGGTGCCGCCCCGGCGGATGGTGCCCGCGATCCGATCACCGCGGATCTCTACGCGGCCGAGCAGACGACGGGTCTTCCGGCCGACGCGCTCCTCGCTTCCCTCGGCTGCGGGAATCCGACCGCGCTCGCCGAGCTCCGCGAGGGCGAGGTCGTGCTCGATCTCGGCTCCGGTGGCGGAATCGACGTACTCCTTTCCGCGCGCCGAGTCGGGCCGACCGGCAAGGCATTCGGCCTGGACATGACTGATGCGATGCTCGAGCTGGCACGCGCGAATGCGCGCCAGGCCGGAGCCACGAACGTCGAATTTCTCAAGGGAGAAATCGAACAGATCCCGCTGCCCGACGCATCGGTGGACGTGATCATCTCCAACTGCGTGATCAATCTTTCGGGAGACAAGCGACGCGTCATCGCGGAAGCGTTCCGCGTGCTCAAGCCCGGCGGGCGCCTGGCGGTCTCCGACGTCGTCGTTCGCGGGACGATTCCCGGGGCGGTGCGGAAGAGCATGGAGCTCTGGGTCGGCTGTGTGGCCGGTGCACTCGAGGAGACTGAGTTCAAGGAACTCCTGACGCAGGCCGGATTCGTCGCCGCCGACATAGAGCCGACCCGGATTTATGACTTCGCCGATGCCAAGGCCTTTCTAGGTGGCGCCGGCGAAGAGTTCGAGGTCCTGGCGCGGGAAGTCAGCGGACGGGTGATGGGCGCATTCGTGCGCGCGACGAAGCCGGCGCAGGCAACTCGACCCACAGCGCTTCCAGTCGCCGAGGCGGTAGCTTGCTGCGCTCCAGGGTGCTGCGAGGGATGAGCGCGCGGCCGGCGTCGGCGGTGATCATGCATTGCCTGCTGCATGGCGAGGGTGGCCCCGCCTTCGCGGTCGAGCAGTGAGGACGACAACGGAGCAAACAGTTCCCGCAGCGGGCATCGTCGCACGGCTTTCAATTCTTGACCGCTTGCTGCCGTTATGGATCGTGATGGCCATGGTGGGTGGGCTGGGACTGGGTAGAGGTTGGCCCGGCCTGGGCCCGGCACTCGATCGGGTGAAAGTCGCTGGAATATCGGTACCGATCGCCATTGGTCTGTTCTGGATGATGTATCCGGTACTCGCGAAGGTGCGGTACGAGAGTGTCGGACGGCATGCCCGGGATCATCGGCTGCTCGGCACATCGCTCGCGCTCAACTGGATCGTCGGACCGCTGGTCATGTTCGCGCTCGCCTGGCTCTTTCTCCCGAATCTGCCGGCATACCGGAACGGCTTGATCCTCATCGGCCTCGCTCGGTGCATCGCGATGGTACTGATCTGGAACTCGCTCGCTCGCGGCTCCGCGGAACTGGCGGCCGTGCTCGTCGCGCTCAATTCTGTTTTCCAGATTCTTACCTACTCGTTCCTGGGCTGGTTATTCCTGACGGTGGTTCCCGAGTGGCTCGGGCTGCCGGGAAGCAGTATCCACGTCTCGATGGGGCAGATCGCGCGGAGCGTCCTGCTCTTTCTCGGAGTGCCGTTGCTCGCCGGTTATGTGACACGCCGAGTCCTGGTGCGCCGCCGAGGCGTGATTTGGTACGATGAGAAGTTCATGTCGCGGCTTGGGCCCCTCGCGCTCGTGGCACTGCTCTATACCATCGTCCTGATGTTCGCGATGCAGGGCGATCGCATTCTGCGACTGCCCCTCGACGTGCTCCGCATCTCGATGCCACTGGTCGTCTACTTTCTCGTGATGTTCGGTCTCGCGCTGGCCATCTCCCGACGGCTGGGTTTCGACTATCCGACGAGCGCGGCGGTCGCGTTCACGGCGGCCGGCAACAACTTCGAGCTCGCGATCGCTGTGGCCATCGCGACCTTCGGCCTCGGATCTGGAGAGGCGCTCGCCGCGGTGGTGGGCCCGCTGATCGAAGTGCCGGCGCTGGTCGGTCTCGTGTACGTCGCGCTCTGGGCGCGGCGATTCTTTCCGGTGACCGATGGCCCCCTCACCGGGTGAGCGCCCCGGAGGAAGACATCGATGCAGTACGCTCTGATTTCCGACATCCATGCGAATCTTCCGGCGCTCGAGGCCGTGCTGGCCGACATCGACCGCCGGGGACCCGGGACCATCTTTCATCTCGGTGATCTCGTGGGGTACGCTCCCTGGGCCGACGAGACGGTCGCCGTCCTGCGCGACCGCCGCATACTCGGAGTGGCCGGTAACTACGACTCGACCGTGGCCACCGGCTACAAGCATTGCGGCTGTCGCTACGAGGACGCGCGGCAGGAGGAGCTCAGCCACGTCAGCTACGACTGGACCCGGCGACACGTCTCGCCTGAGACGATGGAATACCTCGCGGCGCTTCCGTTCCGCCTCGACCTTCGTCCGGCCGGCGGACACCTGCCGGGCGCTACGCTGATCCTGGTGCACGGAACGCCTACGCTCAACACGCTCTACTGGACCGAAGACCGGTCGGATGAGTTCTGCCTTCGCATGGCGGCGCACGCGGGTCTCAGGGCAGGGGACATCATCGCGTTCGGACATACCCACCGCCCCTGGCATCGGGTCATCGATGGAATTCATTTCGTGAATACCGGAAGCGTTGGGCGACCCAAGGATGGCGACTGGCGCGCGGGCTACGTTCAGCTCACCGTCGAAGGTTCAGAGGTCGGGGTCGAGTTCGTGCGGGTGGAGTATGATCTGGCCCGCGCGATGGCCGGCATCCGTGACCGCGGCCTCCCCGTCGAGTTTGCGACAGCCCTGGAAACCGGCGGAAGTTTTCCGGCGGCACCGGGGCCTGCGGCAGCCTCGAGAATCACGCCATGAGGTGGCGCGCCGCGCTGTGCATTACATTTTCCGACGGCTGGAAAAGGCCGTAGCCCGGGTGTAGACTTCCCGCCCGAACGCCGCAGTTGCCGCGTTGCAGTCGCAGCATCCTGGACAGGTGTCCGAGTGGCTGAAGGAGCCGGTCTCGAAAACCGGTGAACCTGCAAGGGTTCCGTGGGTTCGAATCCCACCCTGTCCGTTGAAAAAGTCCCGAGCTGATGCTTCGGATCTCGAGCTGACCCGCGCCGCGAAACCTCAGCATCAGGATCGCGGCGTTCCCGTACCAGATATTCTTTCCGAAAACCCAGCGTTTGAGTTGCACCAATCGGAACCGCGCCTCACTCGCGCGGGTACGGAGTCGGACACCAGGGCCCACGCACAACCCTCCGGAGCACCGATGGCCTCCCTCTCCCGACGCCAGTTTCTCACTCGTACCGGACTCGCGGCGGGCGGATCATCGCTCGCCAGCCTGCTCGCGCTCGGTCTCCAGCCCGAGGCCGCAGAGGCGGCGACGCTGCCACTCGGCTGGAAACTCGAAGAGACGAAGGTCGTGCCCTCCATCTGTCCCTACTGCGCGGTCGGCTGTGGCCAGCTGATGAGCGTGCGGAACGGAAAGCTGATCAACGTCGAGGGCGACCCGGACTCCCCGATTTCTCGCGGTGCGCTCTGCCCCAAGGGCTCGGCCAGTTTCCAGCTCACGGTGAATCCGGACCGGCAGACGAAATGCCTGCACCGGAAGCCGGGAGCGGTTGGGTGGGAAGAGATTGAGCTCGAGAATGCGATGGACCTGATCGCTCAACGGGTGAAGGCGACCCGCGATGCGACCTATCAGCCGACGGCCCAGATCGGCGGCAAGACGGTCACGGTCAATCATACGCTGGGCATCGCCTCACTCGGGG
>JBDUEA010000102.1:0-11069 GCA_040002695.1 Gemmatimonadota bacterium
CTGCACAAGTCGGCGATGGCGGTGAGAGAGACGATGGTGGCGCTCAAGTAGCGGTTAGCGGGAGCCTCGGGGTGGAGTGCGTTGCAGAGTTGAATGGGGTGACACCTGTGTGTGCGGGGAGCCGAGGCTTCCGGCATCCTGTGGAGCACTAAATGCATCGATTGCTGGCGTTCTATCGAAGTACCATCGGCAAGAAGATGATCATGGCGATCACCGGGATCATTCTTCTCGGATTCCTGATCGCTCACGTCGTCGCCAACCTGCTCATCTTCCAACCCGGTGGTGCCAAACTCAACGCCTACTCCGCCTTCCTCAAAAGCACCGGCGAGGCGCTGTGGGTTGCCCGCGCGGTGCTGCTGGTCTCCGTCATTCTGCACATCATTGCGGCGGTGCAGCTGACGCTGCTGGACCGAGCTGCACGGCCGGTCAGTTATGCGCGAAAGCAGCCGCAGGCCGCGACGATCGCCTCACGCACCATGCGCCTGGGCGGCGTGCTGATTCTGGTGTTCATCGTCTACCATCTGCTGCACTTCACGTTCGGCACGGTCCATCCTTCGTTTGTCGAGGGAGACGTCTACCAGAACGTGCTTAACGGTTTCCGAGACCCGCTGGTCGTGGCGTTCTACGTTGCCGCTCTTGCAATGCTGGGGTTGCACCTCTTCCACGGCATCTGGGCTGGCTTCCGTTCACTCGGGGTGCGGCCGCCGGGCGCAAGTCCGCTGCAGCGACCGATCGCGCTGGTGCTGTCGCTCTTCATCTGGCTCGGATTCACGATCATTCCGATCGCGGTGTATCTGGGATGGGTGAAGTAGGGCCGTGAAGGCTCAGCGGACCGCTTACCGCTGACCGATACATTTTTCGAGGTACGCATGGAGCTCGACGCCAAGATTCCCGACGGTCCCATCGCCGAAAAATGGGACAAGCACAAATTCGAGATGAAGCTGGTGAATCCCGCCAACAAGCGGAAATACACGATCATCGTCGTGGGATCCGGCCTCGCGGGAGGGGCTGCGGCGGCCTCGCTCGGGGAGCTTGGCTACAACGTCAAATGCTTCTGCTTCCAGGACAGTCCACGGCGGGCTCACAGCATTGCGGCGCAGGGCGGCATCAACGCCGCGAAGAATTATCAGAACGATGGAGATAGCGTCCATCGCCTGTTCTACGACACGGTGAAGGGCGGGGACTTCCGGTCGCGCGAGGCCAACGTGCATCGGCTCGCGCAGGTCAGCGTGAATATCATCGATCAGTGCGTGGCGCAGGGCGTGCCGTTCGCGCGTGAGTACGGTGGGCTCCTCGCCAACCGTTCCTTTGGCGGCGCCCAGGTCTCGCGCACCTTCTACGCTCGCGGGCAGACCGGCCAGCAACTCCTGCTCGGCGCCTACCAGGCGCTCGAGCGCCAGATCGCGGCCGGCACGGTGCTGATGTACACGCGCAGTGAAATGCTCGACCTCGTGCTGATCGACGGCAGGGCTCGAGGCATCGTGGTACGTGACCTGGTCACCGGCAAGGTCGAATCACACGCCGCGGATGCCGTGGTACTCGGCAGCGGCGGCTATGGCAACGTCTTCTACCTCTCGACAAACGCCAAGGGCTGCAACGTCACCGCCACCTACCGCGCGTACAAGCGCGGCGCCGCATTCGCCAACCCGTGCTTCACGCAGATTCACCCGACCTGCATTCCGGTCAGCGGCGACTACCAGTCGAAGCTGACCCTGATGAGTGAGTCGCTCCGGAACGACGGGCGCGTATGGGTGCCGAAGGCGAAGGGCGACAAGCGGCCGCCCGACCAGATTCCGGAGCAGGATCGCGACTACTACCTCGAACGCAAGTATCCGAGCTACGGCAACCTCGCTCCCCGCGATATTGCCTCGAGAAGCGCCAAGGAAGTCTGCGACGAGGGCCGAGGCGTTGGTGAGACGGGACTGGGCGTGTATCTCGACTTCGCGGATGCAATCCGCCGACTGGGCGAGGCCAAGATCCGCGAGCGCTATGGCAATCTCTTCCAGATGTACGAGCGGATCACCGACGAGAATCCCTACAAGATTCCGATGCGCATCTATCCAGCCGTCCACTACACGATGGGCGGGCTCTGGGTGGACTACAACCTGATGAGCACCATTCCCGGGCTGCACGTGATCGGCGAGGCGAATTTCTCCGACCACGGCGCGAATCGCCTCGGCGCAAGCGCCCTGATGCAGGGACTGGCCGACGGCTATTTCATTCTGCCGAACACCATCGGTGACTATCTCGCCGGAACAAAGCTCGAGAAGGTGAACGCGGACCATCCGGCCTTCAAGGCTGTGGAGTCCGAGGTCGTGGCGCGCGCCGCGAAGCTGCTGGCGATCCGCGGCACGCGAACCGTCGATTCGTTCCATCGGGAGCTGGGGAAACTGATGTGGGATTACTGCGGCATGGCGCGCTCAGAGGAGGGGCTCCGAACGGCGCTCAAGCAGATCCCCGTGCTCCGCGAAGAGTTCTGGAAGAATGTGAACGTGCCCGGCAGCGACAGCGAGCTCAATCAGGCGCTCGAGAAGGCGGGTCGGGTCGCGGATTTTCTCGAGTTCGCCGAACTGATGTGTCTCGATGCGCTGCACCGCACGGAGTCCTGCGGCGGGCATTTCCGGATCGAGAGCCAGACGCCGGATGGTGAGGCACTTCGGGATGACACTAAATTCGCCTATGTCGCGGCCTGGGAGTACGCCGGTCCCGGCAAGGTCCCGATTCTGAACAAGGAGCCGCTGGAGTTCGAGAACGTGCACCTGGCGCAGAGGAGTTATAAGTAGGTTTTAGGTGGCAGGGGCACTATTGCTTCGACGGGATTCGGGTTTCAGGACATGGCTTCATCTCACGGGCACTCATGAATCTTACGCTTCATGTCTGGCGGCAGCCGGCGGGGAACTCACCGGGCAGGATGGTCGAATACCCCGCGCGGGACATCAGTCCCGACATGTCCTTTCTCGAAATGCTCGATGTCGTCAATGAGCGGCTGATCCTCGACGGCCAGTCTCCGATCGCGTTCGATCATGACTGCCGCGAGGGGATCTGCGGCGCATGCGGATTCATGATTGACGGTATCGCGCATGGTCCCGAGCAAGGGACGACGGTGTGTCAGCTGCACATGCGCAGCTTCCAGGATGGCGCGTCGATCACGATCGAGCCGTGGCGGGCGCGCGCCTTTCCGGTGATCCGGGACCTGATCGTCGATCGCGGCGCCTTTGACCGGATCATCCAGGCCGGCGGGTACATTGGAATCGGTACCGGCAGCGCGCAGGACGCTAACAGCATCCCCGTGCCCAAGACCGACGCGGATCTGAGCATGGATGCCGCGCAGTGCATCGGGTGCGGTGCATGCGTGGCCGCGTGCCCGAATGCATCCGCCATGCTCTTCACCGCCGCGAAAATCAGCCATCTCGGCCTCCTCCCGCAGGGACAGGCCGAGCGTTACCGCCGAGCGCTTGGCATGGTAACGCGGATGGATCTGGAGCAGTTCGGAGGCTGCACCTGGCACGGAGAGTGTATGGAGGCTTGCCCGAAGGAGATCAGCATCGACTGGATCAGCAGGATGTACCGGGACTATGGGCAGGCGGCCCTCGTGACGCGCGAGGAGGCAGCGGTAGAGGAGGGGTTTTGAGCGGTGAGCGGACAGCGGTGAGCGGGGAACGGGAGGTGGGTGAAAGAAAAGGGGGCGCCCGCTGGGTTTCGCCGAGGCTCCTGCTCACGGTTTGCGTCTCACTGGTCACCCTGCTTCTTCCCGCTCCGCTCCACGCACAGGGTCCCATCTGGTTCCATCTCTCCGCGCAGGCAATTCCTTCCTACACGCACGCGAGTGCGATTCCGAACGGCGGCGGACTCGGCGAAGTCCGCATCGTGCAGCCAATTCTCATGATCGACGCCGGGGCACTGGCCGGTCACCTGCGTTTTCGTTCCACGCTCGATGCTGAAGGCTGGACCATTCCCGACGGGCAGCTGGCGCCGGGTGACTGGGGTGAGGGATTCGACGACCGTCGCCATCCGCATACCTACGTGCACGAGCTGATTCTCACCAGTATCGGGCACTCCGGACCCCTGGGCTTCTCGCTCAGCGTCGGGAAGGGGTTCGTGCCCTTCGGGACTGACGACCCGATGAGCCGCCCCGCGCTCATCTATCCCGTCAACCACCATCTGAGCCAGATTCTCGAACGCGGCGTCGCGGCGCTCGGTCTCTCGGCGGGCCCCGTCGTACTCGAAGGCAGTCTCTTCGACGGCGACGAACCGGAACGCCCGGGTCAGTGGCCGCTGCTCGGGACTTCGAGCAGCGGCATCTACTCCGGCTGGCGCTTCGGCGATTCGTGGTCCGCGCGCCTTACGGTCCGTCCGGGCGCGGGGCTGGAATTCCAGGGCTCTCGCGCCCGGGTCAGGTCTCCCGAGCATAGACCGGGGGCGGGGACCGACAATTTCAAGTGGAGTGTCTCGGGTCGGCTCGCACGCGAGATTGCCGGTGCGCCCGGGTACGCGCTGATTGAATGGGCCCGGAGCACGGAGGCGAGCGGGTTCTTCGTCTTCCACAGCTTTCTGCTGGAAGGTGCATGGTCACCCGGTCGTCATCGTCCCTACTATCGATTCGAGCGCACTGACCGTCCCGAAGACATGCGGACTCTCGATCCCTTCCGGTCGGTGCGGCCTCATCTCGAGAACTCGATTCTGGGCACCACGCGCTGGACCGTCCACACGATCGGCTATGGACTGCTGCTGAGTCCGTCCCGGGCGCGATGGGAGATTCAGCCGTTCGCGGAGGCATCGTACTCGAAGCCTGAGAATCTCTCGGGCGGCATCTTCGATCCCGCGACGTTCTACCGAAGCGATCACATCTGGACGCTGTCCGCGGGTCTCCGCCTGTCCTGGCTGATGAGCGGCCACCGCATGGGGCGTTATGGCGTGGCGGCCGACGAAGGTGGAAGCATGGGGATGGGCATGGTGATGCCGCCGAGTCACGGTCACTGAGAGTATCTCCGGTGCAAGGATGCGAATGAACTGCGCCGATTCGATTTCCGGGAGAAGCAGATGAAGGTCTATGAAATTGTCCATGTTACCGCAGTACTTCTGCTCGCCAGCGGCTGCGGATCCGGAACGGGGCCGGCATTCACTCCTTCGTTGTTCTCGAAGGCCGGCGGTGATCTCCAGCGCGGTCCCTCGTCGGCGGTCCTGCCCCTGCCGCTCACGGTGCTGCTCAAGGATGACGCCGCTCACGCGGTCCCGGGCGTCACCGTGACCTGGAGCATCACTGGAGGAGGCGGCTCGCTCGCCTCGGCCACGAGCGTCACGAACGCCGCCGGAATGGCGACGGTCTCGCTGACACTCGGCCCCGGCTGGGGCGTCAACACTGTCTCGGCGAGCGCCGCGAGCATCGTGCAGCCGCTCGTCTTCACCGCGACCGCTGGTGTGGAATCGGGTGGCTCCAACGTGCCCGAGCGGTATGAGTCCGACCTGTGGGTCGCGAATGGCTATGCATATACCGGCACGTGGGGCAACCGCGCTGCATCGGGAAATGCGCTCAAGATCTGGCAGCTCGGTGTGTCGGGAGCTCCCGCCCTGATCGACTCGATCGTGACACCCGGGTTTAACACGCTGAGTGATGTTCAGGTGAGCGAGGACAATCAGTACCTGGTGTTCACCGGAGAGTACGGCCCTTCCGCGGGCCTCTACGTCTACAGCCTGGCCAACCCGGCGCATCCCACTTTTCTTGGGAAGTCTCTTGTCCCCGACAATGGCGGAGGACTGCATACCGGTACCCTCTCGGTCATCGGCGGAAAATTGTACGCCTTCACGGCCAGGGATCCCGGCGCCTCCAATTCGCCGGCATGGCTCATCTATGACCTATCGACGCCCTCGAGTCCGACGCTCGCGGACAGCGTTCCCATTCCGGCCAACTACGGCATCCACGACACCTATGTTCGAAATGGCATCGCGTTCGTGTGCGCGTGGAATTCAGGCGTCATGATCTACGACGTCGGTGACGGGCGACTGGGCGGAAGCCCGAGCTCGCCCAAACTGATTTCGACGCTGGTGACGGCGGGTGGGGAAGTGCACAACGCGTGGTGGTTCAACAACCCGGTGACCGGCCAGGCGAAGTATCTGTTCATCGGGCAGGAAGGCCCGGGAACGATCGGCAGCTCTTCGAGGGGAGACATTCATGTCGTAGACGTCTCCAACCTCGCCACGCCGACCGAGGTCGCCAGCTATCACATGAGCAATACCGAAGGAACGCATAATTTCTGGATGGACGAAAGCGCGCAAACGCTCTACGCGGCGTACTACAACGGCGGTGTCGTCGCGCTCGATGTCTCGGGAACACTCACCGGCGATCTCGCCAGCCGGGAGCGCGCGCGCATCCAGCCCGGCGGCTCCGGCAACACCTACATCTGGGGCGTGCAGCTCTACGGCAATTCGATCTACGCTACTGACATGATCAGCGGATTCTGGCAGCTGTCGGTGCCGCATTGAAGCACCCGCCGGGGAAGGAAAGTCCGCTTCCGGCGGACGCTCGATTCACAATACCGGAGACCGTGCGTGCGACGGAGCTGGATGACGATATCGTGCTGCTGGACCTGCGGGCCGGCGAGTACTTCAGCCTCAATGCGAGTGGCGCATTGATCTGGAAAGTGATCACGGAAGGCGGTGACCTGGGGGCCGTCCTCGCGGCGTCCGAAGCCTGGCCGCTGCCGGCAGCGGAGCGACATTCCGTCGTGCTCGCACTGATCCGAGACCTGCTGAGCCGAGGGCTGCTCATGCGCCAGGCGCCAGCGGGACCTGCGTGAGCGAAGGCCGGGCAGAGCTTCGCGTCGCGGTGCACGATGCGCGAATCGTAACTCTCGACTCCGCGAGCGATGACGGGACGCAGCCCGGCTGGTGGACCCCTCCCGGCGGCACCGTGGTGCTTCGCGCCGAACGGGCAGGAGTCACACCTTTCAGCTGGCGACGGATAGGAGACACGCTGCACCTCTCGGCCCAACCCGCAACCCTTGCAGACCTTCCTCCGGCCGCATCCATCAACGTCGCCACCCTTTCGCTGTTGCCTCACCGCACTTTCCCGAAGGATGATGCGTCCTGTTTCATCGGAGTGCACCGGGTGCTCGCCGGGACTCAGGTCGAAATCGATTCCTCTCCCGACGAGTCGCCCGTCACAACGCGCTGGTGGGAACCGGCGGCTGAACCTTTCAGCAATACCGACAACGGCTCGGCCTCCGAGCGGCTCTGGGCGGCGCTGGTGGAGGAGTGCGCCCGGGCGATGACGCGGGGTCGTGCTGCGATCATGCTGAGCGGCGGCCTGGACTCTGCGGCGCTTGCGGCGGCCGCAATGGTGGCTGCGCGCCGGCATGCGTTGCCCCAACCGCTCCTCCTGGCCGCGACCTACCCGGGCCTCGCATGCGATGAAACGGAATATCAGCAGATGGTGGCCGCTCATCTCGAGCTGCCGCTGCACTCTGTAAATGCGACGGAGATTCCGCTCTGGCCCGCGGCGGCACAGGCTTATGCGCGCGGTGAAACGCCGATCGTCGATGGGCAGGAGGGCATCAATCGGTCGCTCTATGTGATCGCGCGTGAAGAAGGGTGCTCGGTGATCCTGTACGGGGTGGGTGCCGATGAACTCTTCCAGGGGGTCGGCCTGGAAACCGATTTCCTGCGGGCCGGGCGATTGGGGGACGCCTGGACCTTTCTGCGATCGCTACGCGAACTCCGCATGCTCTCCTGGCCCGACGTAATTCTCCGGCGCGGACTCCGCACTGCCACCCGAAGCTCACCCCATGGTATTTCAGCAGAGCAGCGGCGTCGCGCCGGAAGCTGGGCTCGCGCGATGCTCAGGCGCTCGTTGGCGGCCTCGACCGCCGGATGGCGATACGAGCTGGCCGACCGGACGGCCATTGCGGAGTCCGTCTCCCTCGGCATGCCGTTTCTGGGCCCGGCAGTCCTCGATGCCGTAGCGGACGCCCCTTCAGCGAGCCTGCTCGAAGGCGGCAGGCTCAAAGGGCTGCTTCGCGAGGCGGTGCGTCCCTATCTTCCGAGGCAGGTGGTCGACCGGGTGAGAAAGGCGAATTTCCAGGCTTATTTCCGGCACCGGTTCAGCGTCGAACGGGGCGAGCTGTTGGCGCGCTACAACGAGCTCCGGCCCAGCTGTCCGCCGGGTCTCACTCCTCCGGACGACCCCTTTCTTGCGCCTCGCGGAGGGTATGACGAGCGCTCGTTCTTGACTGCATGGTTCTGGCTGGGCATCTTTGCATTCAATCATTTCCGAACAAACTCACCACGCGGGAGCGACCTCAATGCCACACGAGCGTCCTGAATCAGGCACGCCCACGCCCGACACCATTCCCGCCTTCGAACGTCCGGCCCTCACGCCGCTCGGACGGCTTCAGGATCTCACCCGGGGAACCTCTGGCCTCGAGTCAACCGACGCGATCTTCGGAAGCTGACGCCCGATTACCGAGACCCACGTCGAGACCCATCCTGCCTGGGCTCGACTCTCCCTCGAGGCGGGGCTTCCGCCTCCGAGGGTCCATTGTGTCAGCGTTCCGCGCGCGACATCCCCATCGTTCCACCAAACCACCGACACCGGTGAACTGTTCTGCTCTCGACTCGCTCGAGGGTGGCAACTGGATTATGTCGACGCCGCATCGTACCGCATCACTCGGGACGAGAGGCTCGTGCTCGACATCGATCCCCGCCACGATCCCCAGGATCCTCTCCACGAATCACGGCTCCGCGGCCCGGTGAGCGCGCTGGCCGCCGCGCTCTGCGGCTGCTATCCGCTGCATGGCGCCGGTCTGCTGTTCGGAAACGCGTTCGTCGGGATCACGGCGGGATCAGGAACCGGGAAGTCGACACTCACGGCGCTCGCGGCCGACAGTGGAGTCCGGGTCAGTGGGGACGACCTGCTGATCCTGCGCGCCAACGGTGACGTGCTTTCACTTGAAGGGATGCTGCGCGTCGAGCCCGCTTCGGCCCCACAGGGCTGGTCGTCCCGCTCGATCACGCCCGATGGCAGAGGCTGGTACGCACTCGGCGCGTTGCCGGAGGCGTGGATTCCGCTTCGGGCGCTGGTGGTGCTGGAGCGAGGAGAGGGTGTGCGACTCACCCCGGTGCGCGGAGCCGAGCGACTGGGCGCCGTGGTGCGAGCGGGATACGTCTCGCCGGTCGAGAGCGCGCCGTCGGAAGCCTGGCAGCTTCTCGTACACAACCTGAGCTCCCGCCTCCGCATCTTTCGGCTGCAGGTCCCCGACTCCCTCGATCGCCTGCGTTCCGCCTGGACCGAAATCGCGAGCGCCCTCGAAGCGCTCTGACCCGCGTACATCGCACTTTCCACTTTCCACTCGTTACTCGTCACCGGTTGCTCAGTACCCAGTACTCAGCACTCAGTACCCAGTACCCAGTACCCAGTACTCATTGCTCAGCACTAGCCTGCAGCCTTGGCATGTCCCGGCTGCCTCACGATATTACCCGCACTCCACCGCGCTCTCGACTTTCGTCTCGACGATCACACCATCATGACCCGCGAGCACTCATGCGCCGAGTTCTGATCCTCTCGCTTCTGTCCCTGCCGGCACTTCCTGTCCTGCTCCACGCGCAACGCGATCTTCCCGGCTACACCGCCGCCTCGGCCACTCGAGAGCGGACCCTCGAAGCCATGCTCGCGACGGCCACCGACACCGCGAGCGCGCGACTGGAATCCCGAACGCTGAGCGCCGAGCCGCATGTGGCCGGTTCTCCGGCGCAACAGACCACCGCGGCATATGTGCTCCGCCGAATGCGCAGCTTCGGGCTCGATACCAGCCGAGCGGACTTCAAGGTGTATCTGCCGTACCCCGATTCGACGATCATCGAGCGGGTCACGCCGACACCGATGCGCCTCGCGCTCGAGGAGCCGGCGCTACCCGAGGATTCGACCTCGCAGCGCGGCATCTGGCCCGCGATGAATGGAACGGCCGGTTCCGGCGACGTGACCGCGCCGCTCGTCTACGTGAACTATGGCCTGCCCGCCGACTACGCGGTGCTCGATTCACTGGGCGTCCGGGTGCAGGGTATGATCGTCATTGCCCGCTATGGCCGGAGTTTCCGGGGGATCAAGGCGAGAGAGGCGGAACGGCGTGGAGCGGCGGCGCTCATCCTGTACTCCGATCCGCAGGATGACGGCTACGTCCAGGGGGATGTGTATCCGGAGGGCCCCATGCGCCATCCGGATGCGCCGCAGCGGGGCAGCGTGTTCAATGGCAACGGAGATCCCTCCACCCCGGACTGGGCATCGACGCCGAATGCGCGCCGACTTCCGCCCGACTCCATGGATATCCCGCGAATTCCCGTCGTACCGATCGGTTATCACAACGCCGGCCTGCTGCTCGAGCCGCTTCGCGGGCAAGCGATTCCGCAGTCGTGGCAGGGCGGACTTCCGTTCCGTTATCACATCGGCGCAGGTGAAGTGAAGGTGCGGGTCGGCCTCTGGCATGACGAAGGAGAACGAGCCTACAAGCGAATCACCGACACCTTCGGGATGATCAAGGGCAGCGAGTGGCCGGACGAGCTGGTTATCGTCGGGGGACATCGGGACGCGTGGGGACCGGGGGCGCAGGACAACGTGAGCGGCGTCGTCAGCATTCTGGAGGCCGCGCGAGCGTGGGGTGCCGCGCTCAAGAAGGGAATTCGTCCGCGCCGGACGCTGGTGTTCGCGACGTGGGATGCCGAAGAGTGGGGACTGGTCGGTTCGACCGAATGGACCGAATCGATGGAGGACCGGCTTCGCGGTCACGCCGTCACGTATCTCAACCTCGATGTCTCCGCGTCGGGCCGAAGCTTCGGCTCGAGCGCAACCGCATCGCTCCACTCGATGATCAAGGATGTCACGCGACTGGTGGCGCAGCCGGGAGACACCGTTTCGGTGTACACCGCCTGGAGGCAGGCGGAACGGTTGGCGGATACCGCTGATGTGACGCTCGGTGAGCTCGGCGGCGGCAGCGACTTCGCCGGGTTCTACAATCACCTCGGCATCCCCGCATTCGATTTCGGCTTCGGTGGGCCGGGTGGCGTCTATCACTCCGCCTACG
>JBDUEA010000103.1:0-11003 GCA_040002695.1 Gemmatimonadota bacterium
ACACGCTGGCCGCGAAGATCAGCGAAGTGCTGAGGGCCGGTGAGCGGTAAGTGGTAAGTGGTGAGCGGGAGGACAACGAATTGGTCCCGTTCCCCCGTTCCCCCGTTCCCGTTTCCCGTTTCCCCTTTCCCCTTTCCCGTCTTTTTCATCCCCGCCTCCACCCCATTGTCCGGATCATCCCCCACATCGAAGTAGGAGCTGGCTTCGTCCTCCAGGTCTTCATCCGTCGAGATGCCGGTGAGAATTCGCTCGGCGAATCCCGGCTGCACCAGTACGTATCCGAACGGATAGTCGAGCCCGGAAAGCATGATCGTGCGGCGATTGCCGCCGGCCAGCTCGACGACGATCGTATCCGCGGTCGTCCCCACCAGTTCGATCTGCTGGTCGGCGAGGAAGTCCGCCACATGCGAGGTGTAGTACTCGAAATCCGAACGCGCCTCGGTGGCGGAGACCGAATCGATGGTGTCCGCGGACGCCAGCCAGAACGAGACGACGGTGGGCACCCGGATGACCGCGGCCGTGGCGGGCGGCGCCGAACGTGCGGGACGGCGGAAGCTCCGCAAGACGGGTTTGGACTGGGCCTCCTTGCAGCCGGCGATGGCGAGCAGGGCGGCCAGCACCAGCAGGCGCCAGGCAGGGGAAGCGGCGCGCGCCCTGCGAGGCTCGAGGATTTCACGGCGTCCTGATGCAGTCATGGATGAATAATGCGACGAGTCCGGGCCGCAGGTAAGGCGGCGCCGGATTGACTATTGCCGGTGCATCCTCTATTTCATACGATCGTATGAAACACGACGCTACCGCCGACCGCCTCCTCCGCTCCGCCCGCGCGCTCTTCGCCGCCCACGGCTACAGCGGCACCTCCATCCGCCAGATCACCGCGCGCGCCCATACCAACCTCGGCGCCGTCACCTATCACTTCGGTACCAAGCGCGAGCTCTATCACGCCGTCCTCGACGCCGTCGTCACACCCTTAATGGACCGGGTTCGACTCGCCGCTGGCCAGCCCGGCCCTCCGCTCGCACGCATCGAAGGAATCATCCGGGCCTATTTCGGACACCTCACCGAGCAGCCCGATATGCCGCTCCTCATGGTACATCAGATGACGCTGAGCGGGCCCTTTCCTCCGCCGCTGGTCCGGCTGCAGCAGACCGTCCTCGAGGCCCTCGTCTCACTGGTGGGGGAAGGACAACGGGAAGGGAGCGTCCGGGAAGGGGCGCCGCTCCTTTATACCATGAGCATCCTCGCTCAGCCCGTGTTCATGTTTATCGCGCGGCGAGCGATGGTGCAGACGGCGGGACTCGATCTCGCCTCACCCGCGGTCCGCGCCACGCTGGAACAGCACGCCGTCACCTTCGCGCGTCGCGGCCTCGCGACGACCTCGGGAGGATTCTCGTGACGCTCAAGCAACGCGCGCCGATCGCGCTGGTCGTCGTGCTGATGGCCGCCGCGGCCTGGTGGTTTCTCCGCCCGCGCCCGGACCGAAACGCGCTCTCCGCCTCGGGCACCGTGGAAGCGACTGATGCCGGACTGGGCTTTTCCGTCGGGGGAAGGATCGTCGACGTCGTGGCACACGAGGGAGATTCGGTGCACGCGGGTGAGGTTCTTGCGCACCTGGATTCGGCGGAAGCATTCGCTCGAGTCGAGCAGAGCCGAGCCCAGGCCGCCGCGGCTCGAGCCTTGCTCGCGGAGCTGGAGCGAGGCTCCCGCACGGAGGAACTAGAGCAGGCGCGCGCATCCAACAGCGCGGCGGAGCGAAGCGTGGCGGATGCCCGGCAGGATCTCGATCGCATGCGCCGCCTCGCAGTCGATAAGATCGTGAGTGACCAGTCGGTGGATAAGGCGCAGACCGCATATGATATCGCCAGGGCACGGTCCGATCAGAGCGGCGCGGAGCTGCGGCTGGTCGAGGCGGGCCCGCGTCGGGAACGCATCGCCGGTCAGCGCGCGCAGGTCGCCATGGCGGATGCGCAGGTCCACTCGCTCGAAGCGGCGGCCGCGAATCTCACGCTGCATGCGAGTTTCGACGGAATCGTGACCGTGCGACACCATGAACCCGGCGAGACCGTCGTCCCCGGTGCACCCGTGCTCACGGTCATGAATCCGGCTGATCGGTGGGTGCGGATCTACATCGCCGAGAACCGGGTTGGTGCCGTGCGACTCGGAGGACCGGCCGAGATACGCTCCGACACCTGGCCGGATCGACGCTACAGGGGGATGGTAACGTTCATCGCGCACGAGGCGGAGTTCACGCCGCGAAACGTTCAGACGAGCGAGGAACGGGTAAAGCTGGTCTACGCGGTGAAAGTGCGGATCACCAGCGACAGCCTCTTCGAGCTTAAACCAGGGACACCCGCGGACGTCACGCTGCAATGAACCGGGCACTCGGGGAAGATCGTTGACTGCCGCCATCGAGCTGCGAGCGCTGGGCCGCCGCTTCGGGACGCTCATCGCCGTCGACGGTCTTTCGTTCGAAGTCCCGGAGGGAAGCCTGTTCGGACTGGTCGGACCCGACGGCGCAGGAAAGACCACGACTCTTCGCATGCTCGCCGGCGTACTGCCGCCGACTTCAGGCGACGCGCTGGTGTACGGCCACAGCGTCTCCCGGGAGCCTGAGCAGGTGAAGCACGAGATCGCGTACATGTCACAGCGTTTCGGACAGTATG
The DNA here is from genome assembly GCA_040002695.1 of Gemmatimonadota bacterium. Lineage (GTDB taxonomy): Bacteria > Gemmatimonadota > Gemmatimonadetes > Gemmatimonadales > GWC2-71-9 > JBDUEA01. Next base: position 2,664 of record JBDUEA010000103.1, read on the forward strand.
CGGACCTGACCGTGCGTGAAAATATCGACTTCTCCGCGGACCTCTACCGGGTCGGGAGGGCGGAGCGCGCCGCACGACTCGAGCGCCTCTACGGCTTTTCCCGGCTGGGTCCCTTCGAGAACCGTCTCGCCGGCCAGCTCTCCGGCGGCATGAAGCAGAAGCTCGCCCTGTGCTGTGCCCTCGTTCATCAGCCCCGCATCCTGCTGCTCGACGAACCGACCTTTGGTGTGGATCCGATCTCGCGGCGCGACCTCTGGCTCATCCTCCACCAGATGGTGGCCGAGGGGGTGACGGTGCTGGTCTCGACGGCATACATGGATGAGGCGGAGCGGTGCGACCGCATCGCGCTGCTGGATCATGGAAAGGCGATCGCGCTGGATACGCCGGTGGCGCTGCAGGCGAGTCTTGCAGGTGCCATGCTGGAGATCCGGATCTCGAATCCGCGCGGCGCGCGAGCCGGAATTGAGCAGCTGCCAGGCGTACGAAGAGTTTCGCTGTTCGGGGAAACGCTGCACGTCCTCGTCGAGGACGACTCCGCCGCCAGGGCGCTGCGATCCGCGCTCGACGGAGCAGGTCACTCCACCGCCGAGATCCGCACCCTCACCCCCTCCCTCGAGGATGTGTTCATCGATCGGGTCAGCCGGTGACGGACTCGATTCAGGTCGAGCATCTCGTCCGTCGGTTCGGCGCCTTTACCGCCGTCGATGATGTCTCCTTCACCGTGGCGGAAGGCGAAATCTTCGGCTTGCTTGGCCCTAACGGCGCCGGCAAGACGACCGTGATGAAGGTGCTGACCGGCCTCCTGCTGCCGACCTCGGGCAGCTGTCGGGTCGCGAGTCTCGACGTCGTGACCGAGACGGAGGCCATCCGGCGCCGCATCGGATACATGTCGCAGCTCTTCTCTTTATATGCCGACCTTACCGTCGGCGAGAATATCGCGTTCTTCGGCGGGCTCTATGACGTGGTGGGTGATCGCCTCGCTGCCCGACGGAAGTGGGCGCTCGAGATGGCCGGGCTCACGGGACAGGAGAATCGCCGGACCGCCGATCTTCCGCTCGGCTGGAAGCAACGGCTCGCGCTCGGGTGCGCGGTGCTCCATGAGCCGGCCATCCTCTTCCTTGATGAGCCGACTTCCGGCGTCGATCCCGTCTCGCGCCGGCAATTCTGGGATCTGATCTACAGCCTGGCTGAGCGCGGGACGACGGTGATCGTCAGCACCCATTACATGGAGGAAGCGGAGTACTGCCATCGGGTGGCGCTCATGAACCAGGGACGACTCATCGCACTCGATCGGCCGGCCGCGCTCCGCGCCTCGAACCCCGACCCTATTCTGGAGATCGACACCGACCGGGTACTTGCAGCCGTCGGGGCACTCGAGCAGGCCCCGGAGGTCATCGAAGCCGTGATGTTCGGCCGCCGGGTGCACGTAACCGTCCATGATGCCGTGACCGCCCGGCGCGAGCTGCCCGGGTTCCTGCAGCGGAATGGCATTCAGGTGTCACGCATCGAGCCGGTCGCCGCGTCTCTCGAAGACGTGGTCGTGGCGCTGATCCGCAGGGCGGGCGACACTGCGGGGAGTTCAGAGCAGGGAGCGGTGAGCGGTGAGCGGGAGGTGGAAACGAGATCTATCGCACATCCCGCGCGGTCGATCCCGGCACAGGCTCCCGCTAACCCCTCACCGCTCACCGCTCACCGCCTCGTCACCTCCCGCCTCTGGGCGGTTTCCCGGAAGGAGTTTCTGCAGTTGCGCCGGGACTCACGGAGTTTGGTCATGGCCTTCGTGCTGCCGGTGATCCTCGTGCTGCTGTTCGGCTACGCCATCAGCTGGGACGTGAACGACATCCCGATCGCCGTCTATGATGGCGACGCGAGCGCGCGAAGCCGCGAGCTGCTCGATGCCTTCCGCAGTTCCGGCTATTTCCGCGTGACACGATTTCTCGATCGCCAGCAGGAGGCGGACGCCCTGCTCGATCGCGGTGCCGTCCGCATGGTGCTGCTGATTCCGCCCGGCTACGCCGCTCGACTCTCCGCCGGAAGGCTCTCGGCGGTGCAGGCACTGGTCGATGGCGCCGACGCGAACACGGCCGCTATCACGCTCAACTATGCGGCGGCGATCGCCGGGCAATACACCACGGGAAACGCGCTGTTTACGCGCGGCGCGGCAGCGGCGGATGTGCGCGTCTGGTACAACGAGAGCCTCGACAGCCGGATCACGATCGTACCGGGACTCGTCGCCGTCGTGATGATGATCATCGCCACGATGCTGACCTCGCTGACGATCGCGCGGGAGTGGGAACGCGGGACCATGGAGCAGCTCGCGGCAACCCCCGTCCATCCGCTCGAGGTCGTGCTCGGGAAGATGCTGCCCTACCTGGCCATCGGACTCTTCGATGTGCTGGTGACCGTGAGCCTCGGCATCATGATTTTTCACGTTCCGTTCCGCGGACATGCGTGGCAGCTGTTCGGCGCGTCGTTCTTCTTCCTGCTCGGAAGCCTCGGGCTGGGCATCTTCATCAGCGCGGCAACAAGATCCCAGCTCCTCGCGACCCAACTCAGCATGCTGGTGACGTTTCTCCCCGGTTTTCTCCTCTCGGGTTTCGCGTTCGACATCGAGGGGATGCCGAGGGTGCTTCAGGCGGTGACGTTCCTCGTGCCCGCACGGTATTTCATCATCGTGACGCGGGGAATCTTTCTCAAAGGCGTCGGACCGGGCGTCCTCTGGCCGCAGGGGCTGGCTCTCGTGGTGTATGCGGCGGCGGGGCTCGGCCTCGCGACTCGGGTCTTCCGGAAACGGATCGATGCATGAACGGCATCCTGAGCCTCTTCCGTTCGACGCGGCTCCGTCAGCTCATCCGCAAGGAGTGGCTGCAGATGTTCCGCGATCCTCGTCTCACGCGGGTCATCTTCGTCTCGCCGATCGTACAACTGCTCGTCTTCGGTTATGCCGTCAATACTGATATCCGTCATACATCGACGATCCTGCTGGACCGCGATCGCACGCAGGCATCCCGCGGGCTCGCCGACGCGCTGACCGCGTCCGGTTATTTCCGGATCATCAGGCAGGCGGCTGATCCCCGCGAGCTGACGAGGGCGCTCGACGGCGGCGAAGTGGTGATGGGCATGGAGATTCCGGTCGGCTTCGCGCGGGACCTGACGACGGGGCGCGGAGCACAGGTGCAAATCATTGTCGATGGCACCCGGTCGAATACCGCGAACGTGGCCAGAGGTTACGCCGAGCGTATCGTGCAACAGTATGGCGCGGGGCGGGCGGCGGCTCTGGCGGGGGTGGATGCGGTGCCCGCCGGTCTGGATTTTCGCGCCCGCATCTGGTACAACCCCGATCTCGCGAGCAGAGTCTACAACGTGCCGGCGGTGGCCGGCGTGATCATCCTCCTGATGAGCCTGCTCCTGACGTCGCTCGCGGTGGTGCGGGAGCGCGAACTGGGAACCCTCGAACAGCTGATGGTGACCCCTCTGACTCCGCTCGAGATGATCCTGGGCAAGACGATTCCCGTCGCGGCGATCGGACTGATCGACCTGACCCTGATCACCGGGGTGGCGCTGTTCTGGTTCGATATCCCGATGCGAGGGAGTTTTCCGCTCCTGCTCTTCGCGAGTCTGCTGTATATCCTCACCGGGCTCGGACTCGGCCTCCTGATCTCCACGGTGTCGAACACCCAGCAGGAAGCGTTCATGACCATGTTCCTCGTCTTTCTGCCAGCGATGCTGTTGTCGGGATTCATGTTTCCGATCTCGAGCATGCCGAAGGTGGTGCAATGGGCGACGCTGCTGAATCCGATCCGCTGGTTCCTGGACGTGGTGCGAGGAATCTTCCTCAAGGGCGCGGGGTGGAATACGCTCTGGCCCGAGCTCCTCGTGCTCGCCGCAATGGCGACCCTGTTTCTGGGGCTTGCAGCGGGACGGTTCAGGAAGCGGGTGGGGTGAGAAGTGAAAGAAAGTCGAAAGTTGAATGGTGAAAGTTGAAAGTTGAAAGTGGTACTGGGTACTGGGTACTGGGTGAAAGTTGAAAGTTGAAAGTTGAAAGTTGAAGGTACTGAGTACTGGGTACTGGGTACTGGGTACTGGGTACTGGGTACTGAGTGCTGAGTACCAGGTTGCGATCGCAGGCGTGAACGGAAGGACCCGCCACCTGCCACCTGCCACCTACCCACCATGCAAGCACCCACTTGCACCGTCAGCCACCCTCGGTTACTCTCTCGCCCATGCCAATTCGCCTGAAACTGCTGGATGCGGCGGCGCGGGTGTATGCCGAGACGGGATTTCGGGGCGCCACCACGCGACGGATCGCCAGGGAGGCCGGGGTGAACGAGATCACGCTCTTCCGGCACTTCGGCTCCAAGGCTCGCCTGCTGCACGAGGCCATCGCCTGCGCCGCGGTCGCCTCCCCCGCTGCCTTGCTGCCCGTACGACCGGTACACCCGCGGCTGGAACTGCTCGAGTGGTCGCGATCTCACCTGAAGGATCTGTACGAGAAGCGCGCGCTCATCCGCACCTGCATGGGAGAAGTCGAGGAACATCCCGACATGATCGCCGCGGAGGGCAACCCGACCTCCAGCTCCGCCAAGGACCTCGGCCGGTACCTGCGGCGTCTCAAGGCAGCCGGCCTCGCCAAGGCGCCGTTCGATCCCGCAAGCGCGGCGGCAATGCTCATGGGCGTGCTCTTCGCCGACGCGATGGGACGCGACGTCATTCCCGACATGTTCAACCAGGATATGGACACAGCCGTGCACCACTACATCGATCTGTTTCTCCGGGGCATCGGCGTCACCGCCGCGCGGAGCTCGGTGCGACGGACGCCGACCCGTGGCAGCGCGGCCGCGAGGCGCCGATGAGCTGCTTCCTTTCCGTTTCACGAAACGCCGGGCGACGGACCGCTCCGCTCGTGCTCTGCACACTGCTGCTGCTCGGGATGCCGCTCAGCGCCCAGGTCACGGATTCCTCCGGCGCCCGGTCACTCTCGCTGGACGAAGCCTTGCACCTGGCGGTGCCGGCGAGTGAGGCCCTCGGCATCGCCGAGGCGGGCGTGTTGCGGGCGCGCGGTGTCCAGACCCAGGCGCGCTCCCAGCTCTTTCCGCAGCTCAACGGCTCGGCCAGTTACATCCGGACGCTCAAGAGTCAGTTCTCCGCGCTGAGCAGCACCTCCAGCGACACATTCCCCGCGCCCGTCAACTGCTCGCGCTTCGTCCCCAATCCGGGGAATCCGGTCCCGGTGCGACTCGATTCGCTCGAACACGCCGTGGACTGTCTCGCCAACACGAATCCGCTGAGCGCCTTCGGCAATCTGCCGTTCGGACGGAAGAATCAGTTTACTCTCGGTCTCTCGTTTTCGCAGACACTCTTCGCCGGCGGCCGGATCCGCGGCCAGCTCTCCTCGGCCAGCGCCGGACGGAAGAGCGCCGAGATTGGCCTGACCGCGGCGCAGGCGCAGCTGACGCTCGACGTCACACGGTCGTACTACGATGCGCTCCTCGCCGACCGGCTGCTCGCGATTGCACAGGCCACGCTCGACCAGTCGGATACCACGCTGGCCCAGACCCGGCTCGCGCGTCAGGTAGGCACCCAGCCGGAGTTCGAGCTGCTGCGCGCGCAGGTGACACGGGACAATCTCCGCCCGGTGGCGATTCAGCGGCGAACCGCACGAGATATCGCCTATGTCCGGCTCAAGCAGCTGCTGAACCTTCCCATTTCACAGCCACTCGCGCTTACCACCACGCTCGGCGACTCGTTGCCGGCGGCGCCCGTCGCCAATCCCGACACGGCACTCGAGCATCGCGCTCCCGTGCGGCAGGCCTCGGAAGCCGTGCGCGCTCAGCAGGGACTCCGCACCGCTGCCCGCGGAGAACGGCTTCCCACCGTCGCGCTCACCTCGTCATTCGCGCGGCTGGCGTACCCGAACTCGGGACTGCCGGGCTGGAGTGACTTCGTGAGTGACTGGACCGTCACTCTCGGAGTGCAGGTGCCGCTCTTCACCGGTGGCCGGCTCACGGGAGACAACCAGGTGGCAGAGGCGAACCTCCGCGAATCGAAATTTCGTCTCGAGCAGACGCGGAAACTCGCGGAGCTCGACGGGCAGGATGCGGCGGCTCAGCTCGAGGCGGCACAGGCCGCATTCCTCGCGAGTCAGGGGACTGTGGAACAGGCCAACCGCGCGTATCAGATCGCCGAGATCCGGTATCGCGAAGGCATCTCGACCCAGACCGAGCTCAACGATTCCCGCATCCAGGCGCAACAGGCACAGGCGAACCGGGCACAGGCAGCGCGCGATCTCGAAGTGGCGCGCGTGCGTCAGGCTCTCCTCCCCGATCTGCCGCTCGCCGGCGCGACCGCGCAGCCGGGGGCGAGTGGGACCAGCGCCACACCGACGACATCAAGCACGCCGACGGTTCGCCAGGCCACGCAGGCGGGCGGCCTCACAACCCAACCCACTGGTCAGACTGGAAACGGCACTCCATGATGCGTCGTCATCTCATTCCCGGCATGGCTCTCCTGCTGCTCGCGTCCGGCTGCAAGCAGAAGGCCCCGGATACCGCCGCCGCGACACCAGCAGACCAGGGCATCCAGGTCGGGCGGGAAAATGTGGTGATCGTCGAACCGCAGAAGCTGACGACGGGCCCTGCTCTCTCCGGAACGCTCTCCGCGGAGCGCACTGCGCAGGTACGGGCGGAAGTCGCGGGCGCGGTAACGGCCATGTACGTGGAGCAGGGCCAGTCGGTCTCGCGCGGCGCGCTGCTCGCGCGGATCGACGACACCTCCATCCGCGATACCTATCTCTCCGCCCGGTCCGCCATGAACTCGGCACAGTCATCGCTCGATCTCGCGAAACGGAACGCCGAGCGATCCGCGACCCTCGCCAAGGCGGGAGCGATCGCCGACCGCGATCTCGAGTCGGCACGACAGACGGAGACGAGTGCCGACGCGACGCTTGCGGATACCAGGGCACGGCTGGCGACCGCCGAGAAGCAGCTGAGCAAGACCGAGGTGCGGGCCCCGATCGGTGGCATAGTGAGCGAGCGTCCCGCGAGCGCCGGCGACGTGCTGCTGGTGGGCGGTGCGCTGCTGACCATCGTCGATCCATCGAGCATGCGGTTCGAAGCTTCGGTTCCGGCCGAACGGCTCGCGACGCTCAAGGTCGGGACACCGGTCGACTTCAGCGTCAGCGGATATGAAAAGCGGACCTTCAGCGGGCGCATCGAGCGGATCAATCCGTCCGTGGACCCGGCCACGCGGCAGGTCCGACTGTACGTCTCCATTCCGAATGCGGGGCAGCCGCTGGTGGCGGGGCTGTTCGCCGAGGGACGCGTCGCGACGGATTCGAAGACGGCGATCGCCCTGCCTGCCTCCGCCGTGGACGAACGTGGGACGAGTCCCACCGTGCTGAGGCTCCGGGCCTCGAAAGTCGAGCGCGTAGCGGTGCAGCTTGGCGTACGGGACGAGATTGCCGAGCGAGTGGAGATTCGCTCGGGGATCCAGGTCGGAGACACGATACTGGTCGGGACGGCGCAGTCGGTAAGCGAAGGGGCGACGGTGCGACTGGTAGGAGAGGAAACCAGCGGTAAGCAGTGAGCGGTAAGTAGTGAGCGGGAGGAAGGGCGGGCTGCTGTTCCCGCTCTCCCCTCACCGCTTACCGTTCACCCCAGATTTCATACACACGGACAGATACCCGCATGTTCATTTCTGATTTCGCGATCAAGAAGCCGATCGTCACCGTCACGGTCATGGTGGCGCTGGTGGCGTTCGGAATCGCGGCACTGCTCAATCTGCAGACCGACGAGTTTCCCGACGTGCAGCAACCGATGATCTCGGTGAGCATCGCGTATCCGGGCGGATCGCCGGATGTGGTCGAGCGGGAGATCGTGGAGCCGATCGAGGAATCGTTCTCGTCAATCAGCGGAGTCGACTGGTCGAAGACGACCTCGAACTCGACGGACGGCCTCGCGCAATTTCTCGTGGTCTTCGATTTCGAGAAGGACCTGCAGCAGGCCTCGCAGGACATCCGTGACGCGATCAGCACCAAGCGCGCGGATCTCCCGACCGAAATGAAGGAACCGATCCTCAGCCGCCTCGATCCTTCGCAACAGTCGGTGGTCTCTCTCACGCTCACCTCCACCACCGTTCCGACGACCACGATGACGCGCATCGCCGATCCGGGCATCGTCCGCGACCTGCGCGGCGTGCCCGGCGTGGCGCGCGTCACGGTAGTGGGCGGCGTCGTTCGCGAGATGACCGTGCAGGTGCGCCCCAACGATCTGCAGGGCTCCGGCGTCAGCGTCGCGGACGTCGTGCAGGCGCTCGGCGCACAGAATCTTGCGGCGCCCGTCG
>JBDUEA010000104.1:0-10940 GCA_040002695.1 Gemmatimonadota bacterium
GTGGACTTGGCGCGTTTGCGGAGCCAGTCGAGGCTGGGCCGCGCCGGCAATGGCGTGGGCATGCGCATCTTCCTTCCCGGAGTGCGCCCGATGTCCGCGTTCTGACGGGCAGGAAGAAAGCCGAGTGAGTGGAACCGAGGCGAGTGAGCTGAGCTCTTTACGCGGACCGTCGGCCGCCCGCGAACGGCCGAGCAAGAATGTACGGAATCAGCTGGAGTTGCGCGAGTCCGCCCGTGCGCCGGGACCGGCGGATGCACTCGGGAGATGGTTGACGAAATTCCCCACGTTTCCCATGTTGGTCATACGTTCTCCGGCACCGTTCCCCTGCTCCGACGCCGATGATCTACCTGGATACCATCGCGTTCAATCACGACCCGACGGGCGCGACACACGACGCGATCAACCTCCGCAAGAATGCCACGCAGTGGATCCCCGTCCCCGAGTGGCGGCGCGGTGTGAGTCTCAAGCCGGAGGACTCACTCGCTGCCTACGCCGCAGGCCAGGTCGGCAGCAACGTCGTCACGATCCAGGTCTCCCTCAGCAGCTCCGATCCCGGCACTCACAGCACGCACGTTCGAGCCATCGATGGCGTCATTTACCCACCGCCACCTTCGGGTTGCGGCTGCCTCGGCTGGCTGCTGAGCCTGCTCCAGGATCTCATCCGCGCACTGTTCGGCAACCTGCTCGGCGACGTACAAGGCCGACTGGTCACTTTCACCAACGGGCAGAGCGGTCCGATTCTCTTCAACCTGGTCCACACCAAGCTCTCGACGGCCGCGGTCGGGCCCCACGGCACCAAGTGGCGCTGGCAATTTCGGACAGGCCACAGTGGAGCGTGGCAGGATTTCCAGGTCAGCGAGCATCGGATCTACGCCCTGCTCGATCTGCCGACTGCGCCCTGGCAGCAGAGCCCGTATCAGCAGAGCAACACGCAGCTTCCCTGGACCGATGTTCTCGAGTACGCCTGTCGCTGGGCCATCGGCGCCCGGACCGCCGTCGATGCCGCGGCCGGAGTCACTCGTTCGGTATTCGATCTCGGTCCGGGGACCGTCACATATGATTGCCCTGGTGGCGGGAGCTCACACTACAGCTGGGGCGGGTTCGACTGCTCGGCGTTTCTCGATCGCCTGGGTGGTGGCCCGGGCAACGGGATCTACGTCAATTGCAGTGACTGCGCGACGTTCGTCTCCACGTTCGCCAACGCGGTCGGCTGCGACCTCTGGCAATCCCAGATGGGTTACGGGTTCGGACTCAACCCGATGCTCGGCATCGGGAGCAGCGTGTGGCAACCGTGCTGTCACGGAGACCCCTTCTGGTCCGATTCATTCTCCTATCACGAGGTGGCCTGGACCGGCGCCTGCACCGCGACGGAGCATGTATATGACGGCTGCCTGCAGGTCGATGCCGACACGGATCCCACCGCTCCGCCGCAGACGCCGCAGCAACCGATCGACATGGTATTTGGCGATCCTGGAGACCTCACCTATCGCGACCGACTCGCCGTACCCGCAAGCCGGCCATCCTGCGCGCCGCAGCCGGGGACCCGGCAGCGGCGCGCGGTGAGTTAGGGGAATCATCATGGATGCGACGAAGCGGGACTGGCTGAAAGAACGCCACCGGTTCACTGAATGGATGGGGACCCCTGACGCCTCGTCGAACCGTCCGCTTCGGAAGGTTGCGCTCGACGCGGCGGACCTGCCCGGCTGGTCGCTCGACCGGGTGAAGCGGGATTCGCTCACCGGCGGTGTGGAACGCAACAGCAGCTTCTGGCGCCGCGAGGGCGGCGGAGTCGCGGTCCGAATCGACCTCTACGAGTGCGCGAGCAGTGCGGCGGCGCGCGAATATCTCATCGACGCCCTCGGAGAGTTCGAGTCTGGCGGAATGGCGCGGAGGACCGACGGCCTGTTCGGAGAAGTCTCCTTCGGAGATGATCGGGTGGCGCTCTTCATCCGCGCGAACGTGGTCGCGGCGGTACGAAACATCGAGCGCGCGGTCGTCCCGGTTTCACCGGTGGCGCAGGCGGTCGATGCAGCGATCGTCCGGCAGCAGCTTCGCGGCGCTGAGTGACCGAAGAGACCGAATCGATGATTGGCATTCCGCAGTGAAGCCCCGCCGAAGCAACCCGGCGGGGCTTCGTGCATTCGATTTTCATCACGTAAGGCCGGCGGCTATGGAGTCCCTCGGCCAAAGCTCAGTCTACGTTCAACTACTGTTTCTGCAGCTTGAACGTCTCACCGAATCCCTCGATATCAGTGTAGGTGAGATTGAGGTCGGTACCGCTGAGGGTGCCTGAAAGCGGATCCGTACTGCTCGCATCCGGTCCGCAGGGAGCATGCGGAACCGTGATGAGACATTGCGGTAGCCCACTACCGGAGAACGGGTCATTGCCCGACAACGCGGCGCCGCCGCCCGGAAGTACCCCGACCTCACCGAAGAAGTCGCTGAAGACGGAGACGAAGTCATTCGGAGCGTCGAATCTGAGGGTATCGCCGAACTGGAAGACGAGCGTTCCGGCGGTATAGGGATTCTTACTCGCAACGCAATCGGTTCCAAAGCAGCTGCCCATGCCCACGTACAGTCCGTGTACCGGCACCCCCCTCGCTCGCACTACCACCATTTCGCTGCTGCCCAGTATCGGAGAACCGGTGCAATCCGAGCCCTGAAGCGACACGTCGATCAGGTCCGGTGCGTGAACTCGCCCGGTGCCGGAGACGACCCGGTTGGTACAGGGCGCGCCTTCATCCAGCGTGAAGTTGAATACGGTGTCGTTGCTCAGCGTGGCCGACAGCGCACCGAACGGACCGTTCGGGACGGGCGTGCTGAACGAGCCCTGTACCCCGTTCTGCACCTGAGTAATGTGCAGCTCGAGGGGAATCTCACCGTTCGTCCCAGGAAATCTGTACGAACCGGTCCAGGTGCCCGTCAGGTCGAGGCTGCCGCGAAAGATCGAGGCGTCACCGCACACGCCGGTCGTGGCGCCGGTCGCCGGATCGATCATGCAGGCGTGGGCCGCAATGAGAACGGGCCCCGTTCCCTGCGCCGTGACAACCGACCCGCCCCAGAATCCCGCCGCATCGGTATTGCCAGACGTATTCTGAATCGCTGCGCCTGTCGCCGAGACCGAGACGGCGAATGCCACCGATCCCGTCCCGGATAGTGGTACGCCGCCAGCCTCGAGCCCGAAGCCGACGACTAGCGTATGGGGGAATCCGGCCTGCAGCGAGCCCGCGAGCGTGTCCGAAGTTTCGACCACATGGCCACAGATGCCGGCTTCCACGGTAGTCGGATCGAGCTGCTCCGTCGTGTTGTCGACCCCGAAGTGGGTCGCGTAGCGCTGCCAATAGAGCACATTCAGCAGGCTCTCCAAGCTGTGCTGGCCAAGGCAGACCGCGTTGTTGCCGGCTACGGCGTTCCGGAGCCGCGGCGCAACAGCCTGCGAAGCCTGCCCCTCCTCGGCACCCAGCCCTGAGACAGCGAGGTCAGGTGCCGGGAAGAGCGGTTGCAGCGGGAACGATCCGGTGAGATAGGCCGCCGCCTGAGAGTGCCAGAGCCCGTAGTCAGCGACTGCGATGATCAATTCCGCGTCGTTTCCGGCGCCCTGCAGTTCCGGAAGAACTACAGTACTGAACCACGCCTGCAGAATCGGGAGCGCGGCCGGATTGCCCGGCGGTTGCGGCGCACCCAGAGTGGCGAGCTGATTGATGAATGGCTGATTCGCGACGCCGGTGCCGGCCAGATTCGCGAGCGCCTGCAGGTCGGCGGTGGTACCGAAGACAAACGAGGCGCCGCTGAAGTGAGTGAGAAAGGCGATTGCGGTGCCCGAGCTATCGAGCATCGGCGCCAGGCCGAGCGAGTCGCCATCGCCTTCGAACGTCAGTGCGGCGAACTGGATGCCCGACGTTGCCGATGGCAAAGGCGACGCGGAGAGTCGTACTGGTTGCGCAAAATGCAGCCCGGCGGGCTGGAAGTCGGCGCCGGCGGCGAACCCGCCGCTCACTGGCAATTTTCCCTGCGACGCGATCGGAGTGAGGGTAATGAGGGTCGGGGCCTGCAACGCTCCAGCGGGAATCGTCAGCGTGTAGGTGATGCCGGCGGTCGAGGTAGCGATCAGTGTCCCGCCGGCGCTGCCGATCGAGTCATGGACGGCGTGGCTGCCATCGAGCTTGACGTTCGTGTTTCCGCCGGAAGGTCCGCCGGAGTCGCCACCGCAGGCGATGATCGAAAGGACGGAGAGGACGGAGAAGGCGGAAAAGCCAGACAGGGCGGAGCTGTGTGAGCCAGGCCGGTCCAGCGATTCCGGTCTGCAGATCCGTGAATCTTTCATGGTTCGACTCCTCCGTGTTGTTGCGATGATCTTCGCCTGCAATCCTCTCCGCTTTCTCCGCCCTCTCCGCCCCTCCTACCTCGACCACTCCTCCACTACCCGTGCCAGCTCCTGGCTCGACTGGAACTCCCGCTTCTCGCCGCTGCCGAGACGTTCGACAACCCCGCTCACCTCGCCAGCAAGGGTGCCGGACGTCCGACGAACTCGGACGACGAAATAGCCGGGCAGATCCGGGCTGCCCGGCCGAGACGGTGCGTCGAGTGGTTGCGGGTCTTTCATATGGCCTGCATGTTAGCCGACGCCCGCCAAGCAGCCGTCAGGCCGGGCGTCAAATCAACGAGAGCCAATCGTTTGACACCTCGTCTCGAGCTGATCACCCTGGGCTCCCTCGCGCTTCGCGCCGAGAGCTTCGAGCCCCTTCCGGGGCGTCGGAAGCTGCTGTCGATTCTCGCCTATCTGAGCCGCGCCCGCGGCCAGTCACCGGGGGTCGATCGCGCGAGACTGGCCGAGCTTTTCTGGCCCGGACCCAACGAGGCGCGCGCCCGGGCGTCCCTCAGACAGGCGCTCACCGAGCTGCGCGAGGTACTCGGCGAGGGTTTGGTGACGGACGGCAATCGGGTCGCTCTCGCGAGTGGGGCCATCGACTGCGACGCCGACCGCTTCGAGGAGGAAGTCGAGCGTCAGGACTACCCGGCCGCCCTCCGCCGCTGGGCGGGAGAATTCCTGGCGGACGCAGAGACTGGTGCGGGCGAAAGTTTCCGGGGTTGGCTCGAGATCGAGCGTGAATCGCTGAGGCTGCGCTTCGGCTACGCCTGTCGCGCCTATGTGGAGGACTGCAGCCGGCGCTTCGCGTGGCAGGAAGCCGCGGAGACTGCCGCACGCTGGAGCGCCGCGTTTCCCGGCGACGCGTACGCCGCGAGACAATGGCTCGAGTTGCTTCGTCTCTCCGGCCAGAGAGTCGAGGCCCTGGCCGAGGCCGCCGCGCTCATCGCAAGATGGCGGAGTGATTTCGAGGAAGACCCGCCGGCGGAGCTCGTGGCGTTCACCCGGCTGGAAAGGTTGGAGATCTCGGCGTCTTCCAGCCGCGCGATCGGAGGCACTGCCCTCTTCACACCCGAGCTGACCGGTCGTCAGGCCGAGCTCGCGAGACTCACTGGACTCTGGCATCGGGTGCTTCACGGAGAGCCGGGGGTCGCGCTGATCGAAGGCGATGAGGGTCTGGGGAAGAGCCGCCTCCTCGGAGCGTTCCTCCAGTGGCTTCAGCAGATGCATCCCGAGACACTGGTTCTCCGTGCCCAGGCGCACGAGCTCGAGCAATCGACCGATTGGCTGGCCCTTCGCCACCTGTTACGGCGGCTGCCGGAAGCGCCGGGGCTCGCCGCCTCTCCATCGAGAGTACTCGAGTCGCTCGGAACGATCGTTCCGGAAATCGCGGAACGCTTTCCGGCTCATTCGAACCAGTTGTTGCCGCCGATTCACGAGGCCCTGACCCGGGCGCTGGGGGAGACCGGCAGCGAGGCACCGCTCGTGGTGGCACTCGACGACGCGCACCTCACGGACCCGGCGACCCGCATCGCGCTCGAGCACCTCTCCCGCCATCCCGCGGAGCGGGTTCTTCTCCTGTTGACGAGCGTGCCTGGATCGGTCCGTATCTTCGAGGGAGAGCCGGGTGGACCGGATCATGTCCACCGGATTCGCCTTGCGCCTTTGACCGAGGACGAGCTCCCGGGATTCCTCGCGAGCACGGCTGATTTCGATTCTGAAGACCGTCGAGAGCTCGCGCATCGGCTATATGTCGAAAGTGCCGGGAATCCACTCGCGCTGACAGAGCTCCTTTCCGCTCTCGCCGACGAGGGGTGGATCGCACCTGATTCGGGCGGCGTCTGGCGGCTCTCCCGCCCACTCGGTTCGGCCACCCTCCCCATCCCAGGTTCGCTTCAGGACGCGACCGAGTCTCGGCTCCGCCACCTCACGCCGGACGCCCGATACACGCTCGAGGCGGCCTCGGTTACCGGCAGCAACCCGGAGCTGCCACTCGTTGCGGAAATGACCGGGTTCGAGCCCGGGCGTCTGGAGCGCGCTCTCGACGAGCTCCTCGTTCGGCGAATGCTTCGTCCCTCGCCGGATGGCTCGTTGCTCACTTTTGCGCACGACGTCCTCCGTCGAGCGGTCTATTCCGCGATGTCACCACTTCGGCGAGCGGAGTTGCATGCGGCGGCGTACGAGGCGCTTCGTCGCCGGGCCGGTCGTGACGGTGCCCAGCTAGCCCTGCTCAGACATCATCGCGAGCGAACAATCGACCGGCACACGTGGTGGCAGCGGCCCCGGGTTCGTCTCGTGAGTGTGGCGGCGCTCATGGCCGTCGGGGTCGGTGTTGTACTTCTCTCACGGAACCGATCCATCCCCCAAGCAACAACCGTCCGTCTCAGCGCCGTGACGGTCCGCGGAGACTCCGCCGCGCCGGAGCTTGGACCCGCGACCGCCGAGCTCCTCCGGTCGAGGATCGAGTCGATGCGCGATATCCGCGTAGTGCAGGATGGAAATGGGAAGGCCGAAGCCACGGTGCTGAGCACCATTCGGGCTCGCGGTGCGCGGCTCGACCTCTCCACCGTGTGGATTTCCGGCTCCGGTGACACGATCTCGACGGCGGCCGCGTCGGCTCCATCGAACCAGCTTTCGGCGCTCACGTCGACAGTCGCGCGTGAACTGTTTCGTGGGCAGCGGACCCCTTCGATTGGCGAGTTTCGGGTGGAAGCCGCCCAGACTGAATCGCCGGCGGCACTCCTCCAGTACGCCAGGGGTGAGCGCCTCGCGCGACGGTTCGAGATGGTCGCCGCGGCACAGGCCTATTTCGCGGCGCTTCAGGCTGATCGGTCGTTTGCGGCCGCGTGGCACGGTCTCTCACGGACGAACGGCTGGTTCGGACTCGGCGATCGCCAGCGCCGCGCGGCGGATTCCGCTCTCGCCCATGCGGAGGGTCTCCCCCTCGCGGATCTGAGTGTGCTCGAAGGCTGGTCGCTGTTCTCGCGCGGACGGGCCGACGAGGCCGAACGGCGATTTCGCTCGATCCTCGCCTATGCGCCGCATTTCGGCGAAGCCGAGGTCGGAGCCGCCGAGGTGCTCTTTCATCACAACTGGATGCGGGGGCGCGATGGGCTCGAGTCGCGCGGACTCTGGCTCGCTGCTGCTGAAGCTGACCCGGGCGATTGGCGACCACTGGCACACCTCTGGGAGGTGAACGCCAAGGCTGGTCGCTGGATTGAGGCGGGAGCCTGGTACAGGCGGATGATCGCCGCGCGGCAGGATACCGTCCGAACTCCGAGCGATGAATTGTGGCTTGCGCTCTTTGCGGGAGACGAACTCGGCGTGCGGGATGCGCTGAAGCCGGTCGATTCCGAAACCGAATGGGAGCTTGCGAGTCTCGTGGTCGCCCTCACGACCGTCGCTGATCGGCCCGACCTGGCCGAACTGATCGCGCGAAAGCTCACGACACCGGAGCGCGTGGCGGAGGTACGGGCCTTCGGATGGCAGAGTCTCGCGCACCTGGCAATGGTCGAGGGCCGGTGGCGTGAAGGGCTGGTCCGCCTCGACTCGGCAGGGGCTCTCGAGCCGGGCTCGACCGCGAGGGTCGAATCCGAGCTGGGTTCCGCGCCTTTCCTGCCGTCGCTCTCCTTTCCGGGCGTCGTCGACGCGGCGTCGAGACACAGGCTATCGGCGAAACCGAGCGCGGTACGCCGCACCTTCCTTTTCTGGTTCGACTACGAACAGACCAGGGCAGCGGCATTCGGGCCATATCTCGCCCGCCTTGCCGATCTGCGGAATGGGAATCGGGCCGGCTATGTCGGCGCGCTGCCGTCCATTCCTCTTCCACCAGGCGATTCGGTCGCCACGGCGGCTGGCCAACTCGCGCCAAGTCTCGAAGCTTGGGCCAGGCTGGAGCGTCACGACACCGCGGGCGCGATCGCGACATTTGCATCGAGCTGGGAAGGCGTGGAATACACCTCAGCCTCCTACTCCGCCTGCCTCAGCCGGCCGTGGGATCGATTCAAACTCGGTGAGTTGTACGAGGCGACTGGAGATCTCGATCAAGCTCGAGGTTGGTTCGGAGGACTCGGGTGGATCGGCCTCCCTGACGCGATCTATTCCGCGCCTGCGGCACTTCATCGAGGACGGATCGCCGAGCGACAGGGCAATGTCGCGGACGCGCGGGCGGCGTACGCGCGGGTGCTCCGACTCTGGAATCACGCGGATCCCGAATTTCAACCCATGGTTTCCGAGGCTCGTGCCCGGCTTGCGGCGCTCGGCAGCTGAATCTGCCTGCCGTACCCGTCCCTGATTACTTTCCGGCGAAACAAAGGAGGCAGTCATGCCGATCGCCGAAGGAAGAACTCTGCCGTTCGTAGGCCCGGAGACCATCGACATGCAGGTGCTGGAGACGTTCGACTATACCGGACCCGAACAGCAGATCGTGACCGAAACCGATGAATTCAGCGCGGTGTGTCCCTATAGTGGGCTGCCGGATTTCGCGAAGCTGACGATCATGTACGTCCCCGGCTCGAAGTGTATCGAGCTCAAGAGTCTCAAGTACTACGTCACCAGTTACCGCAACGTCGGCATCTTCCAGGAACATGCAACGGCCAAGATCGCCGAGGACCTGGTGAAGGTGCTGGAGCCTGCATGGCTCGAGGTGAAGACATTGTACAATGTTCGCGGAGGGTTTCTGACGACGTGTACGGTGAGGCTGCCGAGCCAGAGGTGATGGAAAGGGGAAAGGGGAAACGGGAACGGGGAACGGGGAACGAGCGACTGCTCCTCACGGAAGGCGCCTGAGTGAGACAAATGATCAGTACTTCGCGCCATCGCAGTCCACGGGCACTCATCATGTTCGCGGTCGCATCTTCAGTGACAGCCGGCTCGATGCAGGCGCAATCCACGAGTCCCGCCGCATTGACGACGGCCATTGACTCCATCGCGCAGGCGGCGCTACGCGACGGGCCGGTGGCGGGCATGTCCATCGCGGTCGTCAGGAACGGCAAGATCCTTGTCTCCAAAGGTTACGGCTTCGCGGACATCGAGAACCAGGTCCCCGCGACTCCCCAGACGGTCTACCGTATCGGCTCGATCACCAAGCAGTTTACCGCCGCCGGGATCATGCAGCTCGTCGAGTCGGGCAAACTGAGCCTCGACGACGAGATCACGAAATACCTGCCCGACTATCCCGAGCAGGGCCATCACGTCCTGATCCGCCACTTGCTCAACCACACTTCCGGCATCAGGAGTTACACCTCGCTCGGGCCGGAATGGACCTCGAAGATCCGGCTGGACCTTCCGCACGACTCCCTCGTCGCACTCTTCGCCACCAAGCCTTTCGACTTTGCACCCGGCGACGAGTGGCGATACGACAACAGCGGCTACTATCTCCTCGGCATGATCCTCGAGCGGGTGAGTGGCGAACGGTATGGTACCTACCTGCAGGAACACATCTTCGACCCGCTCGGCCTCAAGTCCACGTACTACTGCGATGTCTCCCCGATCCTTCCGCATCGCGCGCAGGGTTACGAGACTCAGCGCGGCGTGCTGCGCAACGCCGATTATCTCAGCATGTCACAGCCGTTCGCCGCGGGCTCGCTCTGCTCCACCACCGGCGATCTCGCGACCTGGACGGCCGCCCTCTCCGGGGGTCGCGTCGTCAGCGCGACATCGTATGCACGGATGTCAACGCCGGACACACTCAACAGTGGCAAGCGACTCGACTACGGCTATGGCCTCGGCACTGGGGCCCTTGGCAGCCACAAGCTCGTCAGTCACTCTGGGGGTATCAACGGTTTCCTCTCGGTGCTCAACCATTTTCCGCAGGACAGCCTCATCGTCGTGGTGCTGACCAACACCGAGGCGGGAAGCCCTGATGAGGTGGCGCGCAAAATCGAGCGGCGCCTGCTCAACATCCCCACCGCCGTGGTGAAGGACCTGGCGGTCAACGCCGCGGATCTCTCGGCATATCTCGGCGCATACGCGAAGGACGCCAATCGATTCCAGATCGTGGCCCGGGCGGGAAAGGTCGCGCTGGTCTCTGCGGATGGGGACTCGACCTCTCTGGCCTTCCAGGGCAACGACCAGTTCATCGATCCGAAGAACCCCGAGTTCGCGGTGCGATTCTCGAGAATCGGCGGCCGAGCCGCGGCGATGACGATATCCGAAGAGGGGCATGTGCTGCTGGAGGCTAAGCGGGCGGATTGAACGAATAAAAACAAGTACTGAGTACTGAGTACTGAGTACTGAGTACTGAGTACTGAGTACTGAGTACTGAGGGCTGAGGGCTGAGGGCTGAGGGCTTAGGTCGGTTGGCTGCAGTATGAAAGCCGGGGAACGTCATCGGGGATCACAGATTGAAATGGGGCCTCGGCACCGCCGAAGCCCTTTTCTCGTGTTGACTGTCACACTGTAATTGCCATTCGCTGCCCTTCAATGACGCCGTCACTCAAGTCAGATTGTGGCGAATTTCGGCCACGAGCGCTTGCAGCTTCGCCTGATCGGTCGACCGGATGGAAACGGAAAAGATTATCGCGCCCTGCTTGTAGGTGCCACCAACAAGCCCGCTGCCCGGCGGTGGCGTGGA
>JBDUEA010000105.1:0-10914 GCA_040002695.1 Gemmatimonadota bacterium
TTGCCCGGCACGCGATGCTATTACTTCGATTCGATCGGAGTACCCTCGCCGGAGGCGATGATTGGGGAATTTGGCTCAGGGGAGGCCTGGCAGGCGGAGATGACCAGGCGCTGGGTGGCACGACTGGCAGAGAATTCTGACGGAGCGCGGGTCGCGATTCTGGACGGGCAGGTTCGACCGTCGATCATGCGAGCGGCACTCACCGAGAGTGGCATGACGAAGGCCGCGATGCTGCTGGTCGATTGTTCGGCAGGTGTCAGGGATGCTCGGCTCAGGGCACGGGGTCAGCCGGAGCTTGCGACTTCGGAGATGACAAACTGGGCGGCCTACCTTCGGGGCCAGGCCGACGCGCTTGGCCTATTCGTCATCGACACCAGTGATTCGAGCGTCGAGACATCAATTGCAGCTATGGTCGAATGGATCCGGCTGATGGTCGAGGGGGACTAAGCGTGATGGTGGTGGATTGGCTGCGACACCGGAGAGTAGCGCGATTGGAACGGAGAGGCCTCTTCCTGTTTGGGGAATATCGGGCGGAAGGCGAGAGGAGGCGTCCTTTGTTTCGGCGAGAGGGATTTCGGTTCTGACATCATGGTGGGGGACTTGAGCTAGTGCGGATTGCTTCAGCGTTGGGTACCACGCCTGTGTCCAGGTTCTCGCTCGAATTCACGGTGCCTCACGACTGCCTTTATACA
Source organism: Gemmatimonadota bacterium (assembly GCA_040002695.1). Lineage (GTDB taxonomy): Bacteria > Gemmatimonadota > Gemmatimonadetes > Gemmatimonadales > GWC2-71-9 > JBDUEA01. The sequence continues at coordinate 693 of JBDUEA010000105.1, forward strand.
TCCCCAGAGGCCTCCGCCCCCTGATTGGGGAATATCGGGCGGACAGCGCGAGGGGGCCTCATCTTTTTTCCGCGAGTAGGATCCTCTTTCTGCCGGAGTGGTTCGGGGTGTTGATTCGAGCGCCTTGCCTCAGGACCGGAATCCAGGCGCCGGCCGATTCATCCACGCTGATCGCCGCGGCCGCGTCGGCGCTCATACAGTCTGGGCGGCCCGCCATCCTCGGATCGGCGAATATCGATTCGACTGCGGAGTACGACACCGAGTGATCAGGACCGCGATCCAGATCAAGCTTGGCTGAGAGGCCTCCGCCCCCTGATTGGGGAATATCGGGCGGAAGGTGCGAGGAGGCGTCATCTTTTTCGGCGACCCAGGACTCCTTTTCTGACGTCAGAGTATGGGGCATGGACCACTCTCCGAGCTTGAGAGTCCGAACCAAGGGAAGAAGCATGTATCGTCGCATCGCCCGTCTACTCCTGCTCTCGTCGGTTTCCCTAAAATATTTTCTCTCGCTGGGAGACCTGGCGCGCAGTCGCCCGGTATGACCCTCCGATCTACCCCGACGCCGACGGCACTGTCGCACCATCTGACCGAACGACACTATGACCGCAATTGCCACCATCGGCTATCAAGCCGCGACCGTGCCAAGTTTCCTCCTGGCACTCACCGATGCCGGCATCGAGTTGCTGGTTGATATCCGGGCGGTCGCCAGCTCCCGGCGGCCCGGTTTCTCCAAGACCGCGCTCGCCGCGAACCTCCAGGGCGCCGGCATCGACTACCTGCACCTGCGCGGCCTCGGTACGCCGGCGGAAGGGAGAGCGGCCGCGCGCGCCGGAAAGCACGACATCATGCGCGATATCTTCCTCGAGCACATGGAGACAACAGCGGCGCAGCGGGAACTGGAGACGTTGTCCGAGCTGACCTCCGCTCGGCGCGTCTGCGTACTCTGTTTCGAGGCGGATCCGGCGCATTGTCACCGGAGCATCGTGGTCGAGGCCCTCAACCATCGTCGGCCTCTCCGCGTCACCCACCTCATGCCTCGCGACGAGTAGTCGGTCTATGTGGCGACCTTTGCCCGAGCTCGGCAGGCCGCTCTATCTTCGGCCGCGGCCGGTAGGCGTTCTCCGGAATTTCGGCCAGCGTCGAGTGCTGCAGCTTCGGCCCAAGCCCATAGAATTCGCAGAAGTTCATGATCAGCGGGCGCCACCGGTCGGGGTCGATCCGATGGTCGTGACCCTCGAGCCGGATCGAATCGTCGATATGGATCCGCACCACCCGAACCTCCAGCGCCACCAGGTTGCCGCGCCGATCCGGATCTGATGCCGCCAGCGGATGGCACCCCTCCAGCACCGCTTCCAGCTGCACCGGGCATTCGGCAGCGCGCGGCGCGCGGACGAGGTCAGAGGAGCGCGGCGTCAGTCCCGCCACGCCGAACTTGTCTCCCTCATGCCGGTATCCCATCGCCACCTTATGGGGTGGTACCGGTGCGGAGCCGGTGGTCTTCGCCAGCCGGTTGACCGCGGCCACCTGCCCCGACGAAGGCAAGTTGAGCACGCACTCCCCCGTGCGCAGGATGTTGCCCGGCGTATGCGACCGGGCCCCGAAGCCGAGCATGCAGCTTCGGCCGAGCCACCAGGCAGATGACATCGGCGCGAGATTGGGGGTGCCGTCCGGGTTGAGCGAACTCACCAGCACGACCGGCGTGCCGAAGTACAGAATTGCGGGATCGATAACCGAGTGCATGTTTCCTCCAGGAAGTGGATCGTTTCCTCAGAGGATAGGAATCGTCAGCGGAAACCGCGTCCCGGTTCTTGCGTCCGTATCCCTGCTTCACTCAAATCCCCTCAATTCGAGGCTGAAGTTCCTCGACGTTCGATCCCGGTCATGCTGTGCTCCGTCCCGATTCACCGCCGTCTCCCCCGCAGTCGGGGACATGGTTTTATTTGAGATGCGTTTCCAGTGTTCTCCTGGCCACTCCGCGCGCTCCCCGAGGCTGCAATTTTCGTCATCACCGATTTTTTGATTCAGCTGGACCCCGCGTCCCGGCAGCCGCTGCACCAGCAGGTGTATCACGGAATCCGCGAGGCGATTCTCTCCGGCAAACTCGCGGCGGGAATTCGGATTCCATCCAGCCGTCGCCTGGCTGAATATCTGGCGGTCTCCCGCTCGACTGTGCTCGTCGCCTTTGAGCAGCTCGTCGCCGAGGGATACATTCAGGGTACGGTTGGTTCCGGCAGTTACGTCGCCCGCCAGGTCCCCGATCACCTGCTTCGCGCGCCGGTCGACCGCCCCTCGACCGCCGCTGCACTGCAGAGCCCGCCTCGACTCTCCGAGCGCGGCCAGGATCTCGCCTCGCTTCGCCCGGCCCGTCCCCTGCCGGTGCCGTATCCGCGTGCTTTCTGGACCGGAGTTCCGCCGGTCGATGTCTTTCCGCTGGCATTGTGGAGCCGCCTCGCCGCGCGGCGCCTTCGCGCGATGACGACCGCGGACCTCTATCACGGCCCCTCGGCCGGTCGTCCGGGGCTTCGGCAGGCGATCGTCACCCACCTCGCGGCTGCAAGGGGAATGCATTGCGAGCCCGACCAGGTGCTCATTCTCTCTTCGGCGCAGGAAGCGCTGGAGTTCGCCTGCCGGCTGTTGCTCGATCCGGGCGAGAGGGCATGGATGGAAAATCCCGGATGGTCTGGAGCACGCGGCGCGCTGGTGGGTGCCGGCGCCCGCATCTGCTACGTCCCCGTTGATGCGGCCGGTATCGATGTCACGCAGGGAATCGCCGAGGCGCCGCAGGCACGAGTCGTGTACGTCTCACCGTCCCACCAGTATCCTACCGGGACGACGCTTTCGCTCGAGCGGCGCATGGCCCTGCTCAACTGGGCGTCCGAGACTGGCGCGTGGATCCTCGAGGATGATTATGACAGTGAATTCCGCTACTCGGGCCGACCACTTACCGCACTCCATGGATTGGACACCGCGTCCCGCGTGCTCTACGTGGGCACCTTCAACAAGACAGTCTTTCCCGCGCTCCGCATCGGCTACCTCGTACTGCCGCCGTCGCTCGTGCAGCCTTTCCTCGCCGCCCGCCGGATCGGAGGACAGCACGCTCCGGCAATCGAGCAGGTGGTGCTCACCGATTTCATGACCGAAGGCCACTACGTTCGGCACCTGCGCCGTTCGCGCGCGGCCTGTCGCGAACGAAGGGACACGCTGGTCGCGGCGATCGAGCGTCATGCACCCGGTTTGCTGGAGCTGGGGGATACCGACACGGGGCTGCACACTGTCGGCTGGCTGCCGAAGGGAGTGGACGATGTCGCCGTCAGCGAGGCCGCTGCGCGGAATGGCGTCATGGCAACGCCGATCTCGGGGAGTTGGGTGGGTGCCTGCGAGCGTCCCGGATTGATTCTCGGTTACGCCGGAGTCCGTCCCCATGAGATCACGGCGGCGGCGCGACGACTCGGAGAAGTGCTCAGTGGCATGGTCGTGCGGCCGACAAATGGCGCTTTTCCCGCCGGTTCGATTCTGCCACCTTTGTAAGGCCTGTGCACTGGCCAGCTCTTTTTCCGGAGATCGTCCGATGTCCTCGCTCATCCGCCTGCTGCAGAAGTCTCTCGGGGCTTCTTCTCTCGCCCTCGCACTCGTCAGCGTTCAACCCTCCATCAGCTCCGGCAAAAATGAAACCGCAACTTTCGCCGGAGGATGTTTCTGGGGGGTGGAAAGCGTTTTCCGGCACCTGAACGGCGTCAAATCCGCCGTCTCGGGCTTCGCCGTTCCCGCGACCGACGCGGCGCCGTGGGGACCGGCCTCCCGACTCGCGACTTATGCCGAGGCCGTGCGCGTGGAATACGATCCATCGAAGATCACATACCGGCAGCTGCTGGACGTCTTCTTTCGCGTGGCGCACGATCCCACCCAGGTCGACCGGCAGGGCCCCGACGTTGGTCCGGAGTATCGGTCCATCGTTTTCGCCAATGACGAAGCGCAGGCCACCGTCATCAAGGGGGTCATCGACAGTCTCCGCTCCTCCGGCACGTATCACCGGCCAATCGTCACGGAGATTCTCCTCCTCAAGAAATTCAACGAGGCCGAGGAGGCGCATCAGAACTACGTCGCGAAGAACCCGCACAGCAACTACGTGCTCTCCTTCGATGCGCCGAAACTGCAGCAACTCCAGAAGGACTACGCCTCCCTGTACCGGAACTGAGCGATGGCTGCCCGTTCGTCTCGGGAAGTGATCCGCTCTGTGTAAGTTTCCGGTGCCGCCATAGCACGCGTATTTTTTTTAGAGACATCATGGAACGGCGCCGGCAGTCTGCTGGCGCCGTTTTATGTTCATGCCGCGGAAGGAGCGGGCGACGCTAGCCTCGGGGAGGGGACGGGTTCGCGGCTTCGGTGTACTCTCATGGAGACGGGCGCCGCTCGTTCGGTTCGAGGTGAGAACCCGCTTCCAGCTCAGGAGGAGCCTTCATGGCCGACATTCCCCGTGCCGCGGCGGTCCGTGGCAAGACTATGCGATGGACCTGGACCGAGGGACCCACCAAGGGGAAAACTCACGAACACCATTTCCATGAGGACGGAACGGTTGACTGGAACGAAGTCACCGGCGCCGCATCAGCCGCACCTCCGGCGGGAAAACCCGCGGGCTCAGGAACTCTCGAACGCGTCCCCTACGCCGCCGTCGAGGCCGGTCGCGACGTGTATCTCGTCTCATATCTGGCCGGATCGGGATTCACGCTGACCGTCGCACTGAACTTGATGACACACCAGATCAATGGATTCGCATCCGGTGGCAAGGAGTGGCACTTCGTGCGCGGGACGGTCGAGGTGATGCCGTAGCAGGGGGACCGCCGCGTGCGATCAGGAGTGACCCGGACGGGTGGCCGTTTTCCGGTTCCGAGCCCCATAAGGATTTTTTCTGGGACCTCGAAGCAGGTGGCCCTCTTGCCGTTCTTTCTGACGGTCACTGGAAATTTCATCGCTCGATTCCCTGATGTTCAGGCTCACGCATCGGCCCCCCTGAGTGGTAAAAACGTCCGCACCCGAGCATCACGCAGCAGGAGTCCGCCCCAGATCAGAGCGGCGATGATCAGCGGAAAGACAGTGGGGAAGAGCGCTGCCTGCGCGCGCACCTGGACGGCGATGGCGCCGCCGAGGTACCCGGTCAGGAGCACGCCACCGAGGAACGAGGTGCGAGGGATGACGTAGACGGCCGTGCAGAGGAGCAGGAGTACTCCGATTCCCGCTGCCTGGCTGACCGGTATGCCCAGTTGTCCGAACGAATCCACCACCGCCTGAATCTTCATCAGCTTGATGACGGCATCGAAAACCAGAAACAGAACTCCGAAGCCGCTGAGAAAGCGACCTGCCCAGAGCGCCGGTTTTGACATCGGGCTGATTGGATGACTCGATTGCGTCTGCATCGTACCTCTCCTCTCGTGGTGGGAACGTCTGGCCTGAATGTCGCCGCCGCCGCGCGGAAGACTTGGCCTTCTGCTATCACGACGAAGGAGTGATCCCCAATTCGACGGGAGCGGAGCACGTCAGTGATTCCCGGGCCCCTCATACAATCGGGTTTGCACCTCGAAGGTGGCCCGCAGTACTGCATCCTGGTGGAATCGCGACCGATAGGTGTTCGCGATGCGGGCAAACACCGAATCTCCCGGGCTGCCGCGCGGGTGAAAGACCTGGACCACTATGACCGGTTCGCGCACCAGCGTGCCGCGCGGATCGAGCCATTGCCCCTCAGCGTGCCACACAGTGAGGCCAGCCGGGAAGACCGGTGTGATCACATCCCGGAGGAAGCTGGTCCACCCAGTGTCCGGAACCTGTCCTCCGCCAGGAATGGACTGGCCGAACAGCAGCCGGTCATCGATGAGCGTCTCGACTCCGGGAAGCGCCGGAGCCGTCCCGGGCAGCACGCCGTTCGTGGTGGGCGCGGCACTCGCGCAGGCAGCCAGTAAGACAGTGATGATCGGGAAACCGAGTCCCGAGTGAGTCCGACGATTTGAGTTCCTGTTCATAATCCCCTCAGCGTGAGCGCACTGCCGAACACGATCTTCGGCCTGGTTCAGCACCGGATTTCAGCTGGTCGCCATCCCGATTCCCAAGGTGGAGGACCAAAGATATATGCGGTAGAGCCACTTTTTCGGATGCGGACCGGCCCGGCCCGCCGGCGTTCATTCTTGTCACGCATCCACTTTCTGATGAGAGAATGGACATGAGCCGAGCCACGGCTTTGTGCCCGGCCTCGTAGTGCGGCGGCCCGCCGTGATCTTCTCCAGGAGATATCGAACATGTCAATCGAATCCGAGGTCCTTGCCTCTGAGCAGCGGTTCTTCACCGGACTGCTGGAGGCGGATCTCGAGGCACTCGACTCTGTGCTGACGTCCGATTTCCTGCTCGTCGATGTTTTCAGCGGATCCATCATTTCCAGGGAGGCGCTGCTCGCCGTCGTCGGATCGCGACAGCTTCGCTTCACCAGCATGCACCTCGTCGACGCGCTGGTCCGCGTGCACGGCAGCAGCGCAATCGTCACCGGCCATACCGAAATGACGGGACAGTTCGACGATCAACCGCTCGCGGCGAGCAGCCGTTACACCCACATCTTCGTTTCAGAAAATGGCCGATGGCGCCTCGCCTCCGCGCAGGGTACGCCGATCGCGCCGGTGAAACCACTGCCCGGCTGATCTTACGGCGGTAGACCTATCGCCGGCGCCTGTGCGCGCCGGTCTTACCAATCGCGGGCGGCCCCGGCATCTTGGTGGGCGTCCCGCGATTGTCATTTGGGGCGCGGAAGCTCATCGAAGCCAGCAACCCGGATGCAGGCCATGGTCGATCAACTGTCGCTTCGCATCGTGGTCGTCCGCCCGCTCGCGGGAGTGACTATGCAGCTGCAACGTGGAAAGACCGCTTTGCAGCCGCCGGCATTCGTGCGCCCGGGGATGCTCGGCTTCGAAACTGTCGTACGCCTGGGACCCATTCGTCCCGGCCGCCCGCCCAACTTCCTCGGCGAATTCGCGCACGGGACGCCGGCTGATCGTTTTATCTACGTGAACTCCGGCGTGCACGCAGGCCAGCCCGACTCCTGTTGGGACCGACGAGCCAAGGTGCCGCTCGGCGGGATCAGCTGGGAGTTGATCGAGAAATACGAAGCGACACCGGGCGCGATGCTGGAGGCGCGGATCGAAGGCACCATGAAGAAGGGCGGGCCGGTATGCGCTTCGGTCAGTCTGCTCGACGGCGGATGGCGGGTGGTCCGAGCCGAGGCATCGGCCTGAATTCAGCGAGCGCCGCCTCCCGGCATGAAGGCGAACTCATCGACCCCCGCGCCCTTCGCGAGGTCCACGGCTTCAATGACTTCCGCATAGCGGCGTGAGGGATCGGAGCTTACGAAGAGCAGCTTGAGCGGCCGGTGGCGGAATATCGTCGTGAGAAAATCCGGCAGCTCGGAGAGGGGGACGCGCTGTCCGTTGACTGCGTACTCTCCATCGGCGGTGAGCTCGAGGACGATCTGGTGCGGCGTTGGGCCGGGCGTTGTTTCCAGGTCGGGTGCGGGCAGCTGCACGTCCGCGACGAGACGGCTGAAGATGATCACGATATACGTGATGAAGAGTACGAGCAGGACGTCGATGAGCGGCGTGACGTTGATCTCGCGGTGGATTTCCGGCGGGGCAGGCGGGGCGGAGGGGTGCATCGTGTTCTCCGGTTGAATTGGAGATCCACGCTATGGACATCAGATGTGGGCGGCCTCACCAGTGAATGACAGCACCGTAACGCCCACGTGAGATTTCACTTCGAACGACGAGGCGAAGACATGGCAGCGAAGCGACCAGCCTGGACCAAGGGGCGGGGAAGGCTTGGGGTGCTGACACCGGTGATCGGAAAGTGGAAGGCGAAGGCCGAGTCTCCGATGGGCCCGGTCGCGTGCTCCCGCGTGTTCGCGCGCGTGCTGGGAGACAACTATGTCCAGCTCACGGCGGTCTGGGACTTCGCCGGCAAGTCGTACGAGGAGAACGCGCTGTTCGGTGCGGGCGACGAGGGAGAGCTCGCTTTCTGGTCATTCACCTCGGATGGCAAACACTCGACCGGCAAGCTGACCGGCGTAGCCGATGTCCATCCCGAGGCCTTCGGCTTCGAGGCGCAGATGCCGGCCGGGCTCGCCCGGATGATTTACTGGCCGGATGAGACGGAGGGTTTCCACTGGGCGGTCGAAGCGAAGACGAAGAAGGGCTGGTCCCGCTTCACCGAGCATCACTACCGGAAAGCGTGAGACCTCGGCGTCAGGCGAGGGCGTCGAGCACTTGTTCGGTCGAGCGGACGCGGCCCAGCGTCGGAAACGTGCGCGTCACCGGAAAGGTATGGAGATCGACTTCGCGGGCGGCCATCGCGTTCTCTACGAAGATCTGGTCATAGCCGCGTTCGTGGGCGGCGCGCGCCGTCGCCTCGACGCCGACGTTGGTCGAGATGCCGCCGAGCACGATAGTGCGGATGCCGCGGCGCCGGAGGTGCAAGTCGAGATCGGTGCCGTAAAAGGCGCTGGGCTGGTGCTTCGTCACGACGATGTCTCCGGGCTCGGGTCCCAGCTCCTCGACGATCGTCGTCCAGCCATCGGCATTGCTGCGCGCGACAGGGAGCGTGTCGAGCGTCGGCTGAGGGAAGAGCTCACCGCTGGCACCTGGATCGACGTGAACGAGCACGACGGGAGCCCGCCGTTCCCGGAACCGTCGTGCGAGAAGAACCGCGCGCGCGACGACTTCGGTGGCGGAGTGAGGTACGGTAGGTGGGCCGACGATGCCGCGCTGCAGGTCAATGAGGACGAGGGCCGTCGTAGCCGGGTCGAGTGTAAGGGATGACATGTAATCTGGTACCGGTCAGGAGTGGTGGAGACCCAGGCTGGTCCGAAGGAGATTTCGCCGATCATCAAGATATGGGATGTGCCGCCGACCATGGACGCCCGCGCGCCGGACCCGTGCCTGCTTCGCAGCGACGCGGATCTCTGGCTGGGTTACCGGATCGCGCGGGATCCGGATCATTTCGCCGTGCTGCGATTTGAGGGAATGCAGCACTACGCTCTGGCGGAGCCGGATGAAGGGCACCTGTACGAGCATGCGTTTTTCCCATACGGCCTCGAGTCGTTTCGTTTCCATGAAGTCCTTCCGCCATTGCTGCTGGCGGACCAGAGCGAAGCCGGGCTGCAGCGCTGGATCGTGAGCTTCCGGGAGGAGACGCTCGATGTCGTCGCACGCGGAGTTAAGCTCTCCGCCCGGGCGATCGCGGCGCAGGACTCGGCGTCCGCGCTCGCGTCGATTCGGGCGTGAGAACCTTGCACCTGGCTGGAGGAGGAGCATGCCGAAGCTGATAGCGGCGCCGACGGTGGTGCAGGCCGCCGGCCACCCGCCCAAACGCATCGAAGAATTTGCGGGACGCGTCAACTCGGGGCACGGGTCGGTGAGTGTGGCGCGCATGACGTCTCCGGCGGGCTGGGAGGAACCGGGACAGCGGCCCGAGTTCGAGGAGGTCACGGTCGTGCTCCGCGGAATGCTGGTTGTGGAGCACGAAGCCGGGCGGCTCGAGGTACGCGCGGGCCAGGCGGTGGTCACGGCTCCCGGCGAATGGGTTCGTTACTCTACGCCGGAGGCCGGAGGCGCGGAATATATCGCGGTCTGTCTGCCGGCGTTTTCTCCCGCCACGGTGCACCGGGATGCGGGCTCCTGACTGGAGCGGAGGATCCGCGATGCATCTGGCTCCTCGTCGCGACGCGTAGAGTCATCCACTGATCGGCGGTCTCATTCCCTGGAGGATGCGATGCCCAGGACCGTGCATTTGAACGTCATGCTCTCCGCTCCCCCGGAGAAATTGTACGCGATGTATCTCGACGGGAAACAGCACGCGGCATTCACTGGCGGCGGTCCGGCGACCATCGCGCCGGTCGTCGGGAGCAGCTGGTCCGCATTCGATGGGCGGATCCACGGGAAGATTCAGGCGCTCCTTCCTGGACGTCAGATCGTGCAGAGCTGGCGGAGCTTCGAATGGCGGGAGGGTGAACCGGATGCGACGCTCATCCTGACGTTTGCACCGGCCCCGGGTGGCGCCAGCATCGACCTCGTTCATTCCTCGGTCCCCGACCGGTTGTTCGAGACCATCGAGGCGGGCTGGGCGACGCGGTACTGGGAGCCGTGGCGGACCTTCCTGAGTGGTGGGCAGTGAGCCGTCGCGAACAGCGATGCTCCAC
>JBDUEA010000106.1:0-10863 GCA_040002695.1 Gemmatimonadota bacterium
CCCCGTTCCCCGTTCCCCGTTCCCCGTTCCCCGTTCCCCGTTCCCCGTTCCCCGCCCCGACATTAGAATTCTTCCACCAATCCGTTCGGCAGCTGCCAGTCCGCGTCGCCTTCAGCACAGGCCATAACCAGCGCGAGGATATTCCCATCACCTCCCTGTACCGTTTCCTGCCGTCCGTCCTGCTCGGCATTCTCGCCGGCGTGAGTCTCGCCACTCAGGCAACCATCAACACGCGACTCGGTGCCGCGCTCGGATCCCCCTCGTGGGCGGCGTTCGTCAGCTATCTCGGCGGCACCATCGTCATGGCGGTGGTCCTCGTCGTTTCCCGTCAGGCGATTCCCGCAACCGGATCCTCGGGCTTCCCCTCCTGGTGGATGTGGCTTGGTGGCCTCCTCGGCACGATCTACGTGATCAGCACCATCGTGCTGGTGCCTCGTCTCGGCGCCGGCACCGTGCTGGCCTTTTTGGTGCTCGGTCAGATGCTCGGCGCGCTCGTGATTGACCACTTCGGGCTGCTCGGCGTCGCCGTGCATCGTGCGGACGCGTTCCGAATGCTCGGTGTGCTGTTTCTCGTCGTGGGTGCGCTGCTGGTACGCCGATAGCGATCCGGTTGCCATTGCCCGGACGGCCCTCTTCGGCGTGAGATGTGATGTCATTCCTGTATTCCAGCATCAGGCGCTCCTCTCTACCTGCGAACAGGAGGTAGTACCGCGCGTGTCGCCAGCCACCCTTTCCGAGCAGCAGGCGCGATGGTCCGCGGGGATCGACGCGCTCGTCGTCGGTTGCGCACTCTGCGTCCCGATGACTGGCATTGCCGCGGCGATTCGCCGCTGGGTGGGAATCCCGGCGCTCTGGGTGCTTCCGGTCTTCGTGGCGGGAAGCATGTGGCTGCTCATCGGCCGCCAGATCCACGCGATGACCAGTCACATCGACCGGTATTCGGCCTATTTCTCCCTCCTGACAGTGACGCTCTCGCTGGGCGCGGCACCCGCCGCGGCGATCGGCTGGGCCGCGTCGCAACGTCCGCGCTGGAACAGCGGACGCACCCTCGGATTCAGCCTGCTGGCGTCGGCGGCCGCGGTGGCCGCCTGCTTCACCATGCTCGCCGTCGTCGTCATCGGCGGAATGTGGCTCGGCATCTCGTTCTGATCGTTGCCTTGGGGGAAGATTAGAGCGTCTATCAATGCGGCTGCGTGTGGGGGGCCGAAGCTTCGACGTCCCTTTCCGTTGCATCCTCTTCGAGTCGAAGACCGAAAATCAGGCCGTCATCCCAAGTGCGGAGTTTGCCTATGCGCAGCGCCACTTTCCTGCTGATCGCCCTTGCGCTCGGATGCGCCGACGGTACCGGGCCCGCTCTCGGACCGTGCGCCAACGCCGGCTCAGCCGCGGATCTCTGCGGCACGTGGGCGGCGGATTCGCTCGTGACCGGCTCGACGCTGATAGTGGAGATGCGGCTCCACGGCTCGAGCGTGGTCGGAGCGGGAAAGTACACGTTGGAGGCGGGCCGGAGTGGTACCCTCCAGATGTTCGGGACCTACCAGCCTCCCGTCATCGAACTCAACCTGGTCTACGATTCAGGATTGTCCCTCACCTACGCCGGCACGGTTTCTCCAACGCTTCAAATCACGGGGACATCGAGCGACGGGGCCGGACACAACTTCCCGCTGTCATTCAGCCCGCGCTGACCTTCGTCGGCGGACCGCCCACGTATCGCGGCCGCCAAGCCCGCTGAAGAAAGTAGCCGAGCGATGCGTCGAACCGCTGTTCTCTCTTCTGTTCTCGTCGCATCGCTAGCGGGGTGTGGCGCTCCCACTGCCCATCGGTCCCGACCATTCAGCATTTCCAGGCGTTGTGGGCGGCCCATCATTTCACGAAGTACACATATGACAGCGAGACGACCGGTTTCTTCAACAACCTGAGTGGCCAGGCCTTCAGGATCGTCGTGCTCGGAGACACGGTGCGTTCCGCTCAATCGATCGCGACCGGGGACTCGGTGCCGCTTGCCGTAACCAAGTTCACCACGATCGACGGGCTCTTCGCGGCCGCCATCACGGCCCTGAATGCCGGGACACTGACGAACGGAGCCTTCGACCCCTCACTCAGTTTTCCCACCCGGCTCGACATCAGCGGACCGCCAGATGCAAGCGGATCGATCTTCGCATCGAACCTTCAGGTGCTGCCGTAAGGCGCTGGGAGTGGTAGAGGGTAGAGTGATTCGCGGGACGCGGACGGGCTATCGAAGGAGGGAGAGTGGCCTCTGCGTTTTCGCACGCGATCGTGGGTCTGGGGATCGGAGCATGCGTCCTGCCCGCCCGCACGCCGCGCTCGGTCTGGGTGACGGGAGCGCTCTGCTCCATTGTTCCTGACCTCGACGTCATCGGTTTCCGCTTCGGCATTCACTACGGAGACCTGCTCGGTCACCGCGGTCTGACCCATTCCATCGCCTTTGCAGTACTCCTCTCGCTGCTGGTCGTCGCCCTGGTCTTCCCGCGCGGTGCGGGCCCCCTCTCGACCAGCGCTCTCCGAGTCTACCTCTTTCTCGCGATCGCGTCGCATGGTGTGCTGGACGCGTTCACGGACGGCGGGCTCGGTGTCGCGTTCTTCGCGCCATTCGAGAACGGACGCTATTTCTTTCCATGGAGACCGGTGCGGGTCTCGCCCATCGGCATCGGCCCGTTCTTCTCGGCGCATGGTCTCGCGATACTCGGGAGCGAGATCCGCTGGATCTGGCTGCCTACCTCGGTCCTCGTGCTGATCGTCTTCTCACTCCGTAGAATGCGCGCCAACGATCCAGCGGATCGGTGATAAGCGCGGCCGCACATCACGGGATCGCGTCTATGCAGGTGCAGACACTGCCGGAACTAAAGCCGGGATTCCTCGTGACCTATGCTTGTGCCACGGAGAATCTGACTGGGGAGACGGCGGCTTCGAGGGCGCGTGCCAAAAAAATGAAAAAGGCGTACGCGAAGACATGCTGATTTCTGGAAAGGATGGGTGCGCCTAGTCGCTCCGTTCGGAGCGTTTGGGGTTGGGGGCTGGAAGGGAGGGTACATGCGGATCGGAAGTCGATTGATGGCCGGAGGACATCGGCGGCGCGGACAGGCTGTCCGCCTGGGCACTTCGAGGCCAGGCGCGAGTTCGGGCGGAACCGCCGCGCGAGCGGAGAATCTCGCTCGTTTCGCGGAGCTGCTGACTCATCGCCGCGAGTTGGTCATGCGCATCCCGCAGCGCCTCGAGAGTCTGCAGGAAGGCGAGCCACCGCTCCTCGACACCCGGGAGTGCCGCGTGCATCTGCAGCTGCCTCGACAGCCGGCGCGCCTCATGCAGCCAGTTCGAGGCGGACTCCGGCGTGATGGGCAACACGAGAGGCGGCAGGCGTTCGACAGTGGACATGGTGCCCCGCTTGTTAGGCGTCATTCCTTTCGTACACGGCGGGGCGCTCCATGGGTCCCATGAACGGGGGAGTACCGGCCGACCCACGATGGTGCTCCTGCCGGAGAAGCTGCGGCGCGAGGAGAAGGTCGTCAGCCGTCGCCGGAAATCGGCTTGTCTTCACCGCGGATCGTGCGTAATCTGGGGCATCCGCGCTCCTGGCCATCCCGGGCTGACGGCAGTTCCCGAGCCTCATCATCTCAGCCGCATCCCCCGTGTCCCTCGTCGATCCTCCGGAGAACCGATGCAAGAAGCCCTCACGTCCCCCTTCTCGGCCTGGGAGAGTTTCTATGTCATCGTCGGCTCCTCGGCGGGCGCGCTGACGGGACTGCAGTTCGTAGTCATGGCGCTTATCGCGGACTCCCATTTGAGAAGTTCCAGTTCGGAAATCGACGCCTTCGGAACCCCCACGATCGTGCACTTCTGCGCCGCGCTCCTGATCTCGGCGATTCTGAGCGCGCCGTGGCATGCGCTGCATGGAGCGCGCATCGTACTCCTTCTCCTCGGGGTGGCGGGCCTGGGATACAGCGGACTCATCCTGCGCCGGACGAAACGCCAGTCCGGTTACCAGCCGGTCTTCGAGGACTGGCTCTGGCATATCATTCTGCCCGCCCTCTCGTACGGTGCGCTGCTGATTTCCGCCGTGACCCTGGAAGCGACTCCCAACGGCTCGGAGTTCGTGGTCGCGGGGGTCTCGCTGCTGCTGCTCTTCGTCGGCATCCACAACGCCTGGGACAGCGTGGCGTACGTGGCCATCCAGAAGGTGCGCCTGTCGACGGAGGCAGCGGGAGAGAAGAAGTGAAGTCCGGGAGTTGAACTCACGTTGAGATTACTGTCCTTCGAGGCCCCATGTCTATTCGACCCGTCCGCCGAGTGGTGAAATCGAAACCAGCGCTCGAGGGTGCCGGTGTGCATCTGCGTCGAGCGTTCGGGTTTTCCGATCCAGCCGATTTTGATCCGTTCCTGCTGCTCGACGACTTCCGAAACGAGCATCCCGAAGACTATCTACCGGGTTTCCCCTGGCATCCGCATCGTGGCATCGAGACCATCACGTACGTGCTGGCCGGCACCGTCGAGCATGGCGACAGCATGGGCAATCAGGGAAGTATTGCAGCCGGCGACATCCAGTGGATGACGGCGGGACGAGGCATCATCCATCAGGAGATGCCGCGGGGCGACGAGCTCGGCCGCATGCATGGCTTCCAGCTCTGGGCGAACCTGCCTTCGACACTCAAGATGACGGCGCCACGGTACCAGGAGGTAAAGGCCGCTGATATTCCCCTGATCGTAGAGGATGATGGCACTGCGGCGAGGCTGGTCTGTGGCGGCCTCTGGGGGAAACGCGGACCGGTCGAGGGTATCGCGGCGGACCCGGTCTACGTCGACGTCTCGGTGCCGCCCGGCAGGCGCAAGACGCTTCCAGTCGAGACCGCGAGCAACGCCTTTGCGTACGTCTTCGCCGGTTCGGGCAAATTCCTGAATGCCTCCGGCCCGCTCCCGGTCGTGACCGAAGAGGTGACCGAGACCGGTGTGCTGCCCGGCATCGAGGCGGATGACCGTTCCCTGGTGCTTTTCGATCGTGGAGACGAGGTCACCGTGCAGGCCGGCGAGCACGGGATCCGGTTTCTCCTGGTCTCGGGCCGGCCACTGCGCGAGCCGGTCGCCTGGCAGGGTCCGATCGTGATGAATACGCAGCAGCAATTGAGGGAGGCCTTCAGCGATCTGCAGGAGGGAAAGTTTCTGAAGCGGTGAGCAGTGAGGAGTCAGTGGTGAGCGGGGGCATGATGCAAAAGCGATTGTGCCTCTGGGGACCGCCCGGAATCACGTAACCGTGACTGGTTGCGTTGTCGAAGGCAGAGGGCTATCAGTCTCTGCCGTTTCTAGTGCACGCCAGCTCCCAGGGGTCTTTCGCTCGCTCTCGCGAGCGATTGCGCCAACTCTGGGCATCCGTAGAGTTACTACCATCCTCAGAGCCTCTTCGCGAGCGCGGCCGAGTCGGAACGGGCGGGTGTACCCCTCCAGGCGGTGGATCCGCGTGCGCTTCACGTCGAGTTCACTGGGCGTTCACAACAGCTTCACATTCGTTTCATGGGTGCCGGGCGATCCTGCACCGTAATACTACGGCAATCAGTTTCGGAGCCGACCGTCTGGTCCTGGCTGGCAGGCATTTTCATCAAGCGTGGTGGCTATGGTCGATCGTTCTGGATTCGTCAGGCTGCGGTTCGTCTCTGCGGCGGTCGGTGTGTTGTTCGTCCTCGCCGGCTGCACCACGGACAAGGTCGTCTTCCGCGATCGGCCTCCTTTCAATCCCCCTGCAGACACCGCGAACGGATTCCTCGGATACTTCACCGCCTCGACCAAGCAGACCACCTGCGGGAACTGCCACGTCGGACATCAGAAGCAGTGGTCCGGCGCCAAGCACTCGAGCGCCTTTGCCGACCTCGTGAACTCGGGCGGCGCGCAGAGTTACTGTTATACCTGCCACACCGTGAGCGATAAGGGAAATGCCGTCGTCAGTCCTGCTGGTTACGACAAGACACCTGACCTCGCCTACCACGATGTGCAGTGCGAAAACTGTCACGGCCCCGGACTCGCGCACGTGACCGCTCCCGATACTCCGGGCAACGTGCCGCTCGCGCACATCGCCGTCCTCGGCCCCGATTCCGCCGCGAGCTGCGCCGCCTGCCACTCCGGTATCCACAATCCGTTCGTCGAAGAATGGAGTCAGTCGGGACACGCCCAGTCGGTACAGGAGTCGCCCGGAGTATTCGTTGCGGACAACCCGAGCTGCGCGGGCTGCCACGAAGGAAAGGCGGTATTGGCGAACTGGGGATCGACGGCCAACTATGCCGAGAAGACGCAGACGGGAAATGCGAACTTCCTGGGTGTGACCTGCGCCGTCTGTCACGACCCGCACGGCTCGACCAACACCCATCAGCTCCGGTACCCGATCAACACGCCGGACATGACCCAGAATCTCTGCATGAAGTGCCACTCGCGCCGGTACGAGCCGGTGGCTACCAGCAGCAGAGGACCGCACGCGCCGCAGGGCGCTGTCCTGACCGGTACCGCTGGCTGGTGGCCCGCAGGCTTCGAC
The DNA here is from genome assembly GCA_040002695.1 of Gemmatimonadota bacterium. Taxonomy (GTDB): domain Bacteria; phylum Gemmatimonadota; class Gemmatimonadetes; order Gemmatimonadales; family GWC2-71-9; genus JBDUEA01. The sequence goes on from JBDUEA010000106.1 coordinate 6,530, forward strand.
ACGACGGCCATCGTCGCGACGCACGGAAACGTGGCGGTGAACACGCGACTGTGCGCCGGCTGCCACGTGAACAAGTACACAGTGACAGATTCCGCCACCGGGACCCTGATCTTCAACTCGACCGGTCACCTCTTCCGTCCGGTGCCCTGTCTCGACGGAAATGGAATCCCGACCATCGACGACACCTGCGCGTTCAACACCACCGCGCGCACCTTTCAGGCCTGCACCAACTCCGGCTGTCACAGCGACCAGACCGCTGCGCTCAATGCCTTCAACGCGAACCGGGGCGTCGTCGCGACGCTGGCCGATCAGATCTGGATCGACAATCCGAACGGCGCGCCCAACGAGATCGGCGTGCCGGATGCCGGAGACCTGGGACTGCTTTCGAAAGTCCCATCCACGGAATTCAACACCACCGACAACCTGATCACCGTGGGCGAGGGCGTGCTGTTCAACGTGCGGATGATTGCGGAGGGACGCGACGCCAATGGGGACCGCTCGAAGGGGGTGCACAATCCCTTCCTGTCCCAGGCACTGCTCACGGCGAGCATCCAGGCGCTCAACGCGACCTACGGCCCCTTCCCGGCGCCACCGGCCGCGGTCCAGAAGATCATGGATGATGTGAATCGCAAGATTCTGCAAAACAGAAGGCAGTACAATATCAGCCAGAACTAAACTCTCGTCGTCTCCGATCGGCATGCGCTCGAAGGGTGCGGGGAAGTCTCCCTCGCCCTCCGGGCTCTTGCATTTGAATACGCCTGATACTTTGGCAAACCCAGCATGATATTTGATTACATCCCGGAGCGGCTCGGTCCGGGATCAGCCCTTGGGCACGCGATCGGAGACTCCACCGTCGTCGTTTCACCGCTTCCCGGCGGAGCGGCGGCGCTTTTCCGTTTTCTGTTCAATCTCCCGTCCGCGCTCCAGATCTCGTTGTTCGTGCTCGGAGTGCTGGCCGGGGTCGCACTCCTGGTCACGCTCTGGATCCGGAGAGTGCGCTGCTGGCAATGGCTGACCACCCGGAACCGGGGTCTCAAGATCGTGATGGCCTCGTCGGCCGGGGCCGTTCTGCTCGCGATCGTAGGCGGCGGAACCGTGACGTGGAACTACATGCAGCACAACAACGGCTTCTGCACCGGTTGTCACATCATGGAGTCGCCCTATCGCCGGATGGTAGATGCGAAGGTCGTCGCCGACATCGCGCAGAAGCACGACTCCCTCAAGTGTCACGACTGCCACCAGCAGTCCATCTTCGCGAGCACCCGCCAGCTCTACCTCTGGGTTGCCGAGCGTCCGGCCAAGATCGGCGCGCATGCGCGTATCAAGAATGAAGTCTGCGCTCGCTGTCATATCACCGATCAAAAGGAGAAGTGGCAGCACATCGCGACCACGGCGGGTCATCGGGTCCATCTCGAGTCGGACTCGAGCAAGCTCAAGGACCTGCAGTGCGTCACCTGTCACGCGCAGGAGATCCATCGTTTCATCCCCGCCAACGAAACCTGCGCCCAGTCCGGCTGTCACTCGGATGTCAAGATCGTGCTCGGCAAGATGGCCGAGGTGAAGACCTTCCATTGCCTGGCATGCCACCAGTTCACCGCCGAGGTCCCCCGGCTCGCGACCCGTGATTCGGCTCGCGGCGTGCTGGTTCCCACGCGCAAGGAATGTTTCACCTGCCACGAGATGCAGGAGAGACTGGCCGAGTTCGATCCCGCCAAGGATCCGCACACCGGTACCTGCGGGATGTGTCACAATCCCCATGTGCAGAAGCAGGCGTCGGAGGCGATCAAGTCGTGCAGCAGCGCGGGGTGTCATTCCAACTGGCGGGAGATCGCCTTCCATGCCGGCGCGAATCACAAGCGGGTGGCCGAGAACTGTATTACATGTCACTCTCCGCACCAGGCCCGCCTCGATGCGAGTGATTGCGCCGGCTGTCACGCCCGGGTGAAGGACAAGGCCGGCGTGCGGAAGCCGCCGTTGCCGTTCGATACCACCGCCGCGAAACTGCGCGCCTCGCTGGATCCGGTCGCGCCGTCGGCAGGAAAGTGGCTGCACCGCGCCACACCGTCGGTTGCTGCCCCCGCCGAAGGCAGTAGTCCCGAGCCGGCAGAGCCGATTCGTCCCGCGCGCGGGAAGGGCGATGCTCCTCCACCGACCGAGTCTCCCGGTATCGGACTCACACCGGTCAGCCCCGCGCCGAGCGACACCTTCCCGCATGCACGCCACAAGAAACTCTCCTGCATCACCTGCCACACCACGAACACCGGCCGCAACGGACTGGTCTTTTCCCAGCCGCGCGGTTGCCAGATCTGCCATCACCAGGCCCCGTCGCAGAGCGATTGCGCGACTTGCCACGCGAAGAACACGGTGCCTGAAGTGGAACAGGTGGAAGTGCGCGTGACCGTGCCCCCGCACGCGCCCCGGGAACGGACGGTCGGATTCCGCCACGAGAAGCACATCTCGCTCCGCTGCATCGAGTGCCACACGCAGCCGGTGAGCATGGCTCCCGATTCGAACGTCGTCGCCTGTCTTTCCTGTCACGAGAAGCATCACGAAGCGAACCGCACGTGCGCCACGTGCCATACTACCGACCAGTTGAAGCCCGCGCACCAGCCAGCTGCAATGACGCATCAGGCCTGCGATGCCTGCCACACACCGAGCCGCATCGCCGAGCTGACGCCGACCCGGACGCTGTGCGTGACCTGTCACGCGGACCAGGATCATCATGCGCCCGCCGAGTGCACGACCTGCCACATGCTGGCTTCGCCCGAAGCGTACCGGGCGCACCTGCGAAAGCCGGTGACGTGAGACCGGGCCGTGGAGTCGTGCTGATGCTTCTCGGAGTTTCTGTGCCGCTCTCGGCGGCGCACGCCCAGGGTTATCGGCTGCGGCTCGACTCGAGAGTGCAGAGCGTGGCCTTCCGCGGCGTCTCGGAGGACAGCATTCCCGTCGCCGCGGTCGTGGTCGGCAGCAACGGCGGCACCGAGACTTCGACTGGCTTCGCCGTGCGCTGCACGATCGGCTCGCCATACTGCTTCTACTTCCGGCCCGGCCCCGCACTGCACGCCGGTCCCTTCGTCACCAGCGCGGATCTCAGCATGTGGGGCTTCGGTGTCCCGGGCCTGAGTGCTCACGTGAACACCCGCGCCGCGACCGACTTCGGAACCTCGGCGATCTGGCCAGGAACCGCGCCTACCTTGCAGCTGCTGGAAGGGTACGCCGACTACAGCTCCGAGCACCTGACCGGCCGGCTGGGGCGGCAAATCCAGACGGGCCGCCTGGGATACACCGGCTTCGACGGCGGCAGGATTTCCGTTCGCGATGCCGGGTGGGGACTGGAGGCCAACGGCTACCTCGGCCTCGGACTGGCGCAGGCCACCGCGCTTCCGGTGACGAGCGCGGTGCTCAATCCGCTCGATGAGTTCCAGCCCGGCCGACGGCAGATCGTCGCCGGCGCCACGGTCGGCTGGATCGGCAATCTCGGCGATGCGACGCTCGAGTATCAGCGGCAGGTGGACCGGCGGTCGCGCTATTTCGTCTCGGATCGCGCGTCGCTCTCCGCCAACCTCCGTCCCGTGCAGCACCTGACCGTCACCGTCGGCGTCGACTATGACATTGCGGCCGCAAACTGGGGCAGTGCCGATGCCACGGTGCGCTATTTCACGCGATGGTGGGGAGCCACGGCAGGAGTGCAGCAGTACCGGCCACACTTCGATCTCTGGACGATCTGGGGCGCGTTCAGTCCCGTGGGTTACCACGCAGTCAACGGTTCATTCCAGGTGACGCCGACTTCCAGGCTGCAGCTGAGCGCCCGCGGCACGCGATTCTGGTTCGAGGATACCGAAACCGATACGCCGCTGCTCAACGTCGAGGATCGCGGCTGGCGATTCAGTTTGCTCGCGAGTTACCAGATCGTTCCCGCACTCGGCATCGACCTCGGTCACGATGCCGAGTACGGCCCCGGCGCGTCATACCTCGGATACAACGGCCGAATCACCTGGACACCGCAACGTGCGCTCATGATCGCGGTGCACGGATCCACACTCGACCGTCCGCTCGAATTCCGGTTCGACGAGGCCCGGCTTCACGAGTTCGGAATCGACGCGCGCTGGCAGATCCAGGAGCGCTGGAGTCTCTCGGCCGGCATCGCGCGGTACGCAGAACTGCGCAAGCGCCCCGACCCCGCGGCGCTCAACTGGAACCAGACCCGACTCAATGCCGGAGTGACGCTGCTGCTCGGGAACAGCGCCGACGCGCTCCGGCTGCCGAAGGGTCGGCTGCCGATTCTACCGCAGGCGGTGCAGCCATGAGAATTCCGGGTCGATGGATTGCGGCAT
>JBDUEA010000107.1:0-10662 GCA_040002695.1 Gemmatimonadota bacterium
AACCGGACATCTGAGATGGGCGGGCGAGCGGGCGAGCGGGCGAGCGGGCGAGCGGAACGAATCTACTGGGCGAGGACTTCTTTGACTCCCCCGACGAACGGTCGAGTTGCGCCGGCCGAGGCCGGTCGCGGTCGAGCGCCGCTCATCGACGACTCAGTGCAGTCTCCCATATGTCGCTCTGCTCATCGCCCAGAGTGACAAAGATGCGCGACGCCCTCACCCGAAATCCGTACCGGTGCCACGGTCGCGCGGGATCGTTGAAGCGAACGATCACCCTCGGTGCGCCACCGTCCAGCGGTACCGCGATCGCCGACATGACGCGACCGGAGTCTTCAGTTACGTGAAAGACCGTGCGGCCGTCGGCGGACCATTGTGGAAGGGCCCATCCCGACGTGGAGAATGGCGACGCGAGTCGGCGAGCCGGAGCGCCGTCAAGCGGAATGATGACGATTCCTCCGCTGCCGCAGCCGCACGCGAGAAACCGTCCGTCGGGGGACCAGGTTGCGAGTCCGGCCGCAATGGTGTCCGTCCCCAATACGACCGGCACTCGGCGCGGTCCCGACCATTGTCCGGCGGAATTCCTGGTATAGAGGTGCAGCTCCGGCCTCGTTCCCCAATTCGCCAGAAGAATCAGGTGGCGTCCGTCCGGCGACCATTCCGGCGAACGTTCGTCCTCGCGTCCATCGGTGACCTGCACGGGGGTGCCGCCTTCGGCCGCAATGACAAAATCCATTCGGCGCTCACCTCGAAATCGATGGAACGCGATCTCTTTTCCATCAGGCGACCAGGCTGACCAGTAGCTGCCCACGGTGTCGGCGGTCAACTGCTGCGGCTCGGTGTTCTTGCCGTCCACTCGCTGGCGGTAGACCTGAGTGACGCCATTTCGATCGGAACTGAAGGCGACCCAGTGCCCGTCCGATGACACGTCGAAATTTTCGATGGTCTGGTTTCCGACCGTCACCGGCGTAGCCTCCGAGATTGAAACGGACCCCGACGCGGGAATCGGAATCGACCAGACGTTCGACGCCTCCGAAAAAGACGAGTATGCCAGGCGCTGTCCTCGAAGGGACACGCTGATGGCGAGCGCGTTGAGACCCGTCGTGAGCCGGGTCGGAGGATGGGCCGGCCTGCCTGATGAAGTCAGATCGACTTGATAGACGTCTCGGCCGCCGTCTCGATTGGAGAGATAGAGGAGGGAGCGACCGTCCACCCAGGCCGGGCTGACGTTCTGCGATTGCGAGTCGCTGATCTGCACCGGAGGGCCACCGTTCACCGGAGCAATCCACACGCTGCTGACCGCGAGGTTGCCTACGTCGACCAGTCTGACGTACTGAATGTTGCCCGACACGAACGCGATCCACCGGCCATCCGGCGACCACGTGAATGAGTGCACCTCGCGTCCCACCGTCACGAGGCGAGCGGCTCCGCCGTCCAACGGTCTCGCGTAGAGCGAATCGTGGGAGGCGTACACCAGAGATTTTCCGTCCGGCGCGACCGATGCTCCGCGCCCCAATCCGGAATCCGCGACCAGCAGCCGCGGGACGCCGCCAAGGGCAGGCACGATTTCAATTCCACGGGAAGAGATAAAAATCAGCCGCTCGCCATCCGGAACCCAGGCTGGCCACCGTCCCCTCGTGTCTCCGTCTCTGACCACGCGAAGGGGTGAGCCGTTCTCAATCTGACGCACCATGAGCTCGCCACCCGGTCCGGAATAGGCCAGGAATTTCCCGTCGGGAGAAAGGGCAGGGTCGAGTTCGAGTCCGGGATCGAGCGTGACCTGGATGCGCCGGCCGAACTGAATCGTCTTCGGTGTGCCTCCGTTCAACCAGACGAGAAATCCGACGAGCATGACGATGGCGCCGACCGCGGCCAGGAGCGCGCGGCGCTTCCCGGACGCGACGCGCACTGTCATCGCCGGCCCGCTCCGCCCCATCACCTCGATCAAATGTGACAGCGAGTCGAATCGATCGGCCGGCGTCTTGCTGAGGGCGCGCGTCAGCGCGGTCGCCACTTCCCCCGGCACCGAGGGGCGAATCTGCGTGATGACCTTGGGCTCGGCGGAAATGTGCTGGTGCACGATCGACTGTACCGTGGGTCCGGTGAACGGCGGCTGCCCGGCGAGCATCTCGTACAGCACACACCCGAGGCTGTACTGATCGCTGCGGCCGTCGATGTCACGGTCTCCGGCCGCCTGCTCGGGGCTCATGTAGGTGGGGGTCCCGATCACGATGCCGGTCTCGGTCAACTTCTCTCCACCGGCATCGACGACCGCGCGGGCGATCCCGAAGTCGGCCACCACCGCGTGCCCGCTCTCGAGCAGGATATTTTCAGGCTTGATATCGCGATGGACCACGCCATGTGCGTGGGCATAGCCGAGCGCATCCGCCATCTCCCGCGTGATCTCGAGAGCCGAGGCGACGGGCAGCTGTTTCTCGCGGGACAGGCGATCGCGCAGCGATTCACCTTCGACGAGCGGCATGACGTAGTAGAGATATCCGCCCGCCTCGCCGGAATCGTAGAGCGGAAGTATGTGCGGATGCCGAAGCTTGGCGGTCGTGTCGATTTCCCGGAGGAATCGCTCCGGTCCCAGCACGGCAGCGAGTTCGGGGCGAAGCACCTTGACCGCAACCTTCCGGTGGTGCTTGAGGTCCTCAGCGAGGTACACCGTGGCCATCCCGCCCGCACCGAGCACCCGTTCGAGGCGGTAACGTTCGGCGAGGGCAGCCGAGAGTCGTACGGGGATCTCGTTCACGGCGCGTTCAATCGCACTCCCGGAGTCCGCCATAGGCAGAACAGCGAGCGGTGCAGGTCATCGAACGAGGTGAGTATGGCAGTCTCTCCTTCGAGCATGTCCTGACTTCGATGGAAGAACCGGAGCTATGATGCCGCCGATGGCGAGCAGGGCGGGCCCGGCCTGCAGGCGCCACATAGGACCGGCAAGAAGCGTTGCGGCGCGGGCCATGAGCAAAGGCATCACGCTGGTGGCGGGGATCCAGCGGTCAATATCGGGTCGGAGCCCTACGCTGGCTAGGGCGCCGCCTGTCCTCACATACACAATTGCTCCACAGGCCCGACCGCCGCCGATCGGATCCGATAGCACGACAAGGCGAGCGGGGTTACTCTCGAGTTGAGGGCTGCCGCTCCGGAGCCCGACCCAGCCCGGCGAATCACCCGCAGCTAGAGATCGAGAACCAAACTGCAATGACGACGGCGAATCCGCTCGGGCAAAACCGTGAATCGTTCGAACCGCGAGAGTGGGAAGCGGCGTACGCAGCCCTCACCGCCGCCGATCGGGAGCGCCCGCTCGAGCCCGACGACATCGACCGCCTCGCAATCGCCGCGTTTCTGCTCGGCCGCGAGGGCGAAAGCGCGGACCTCTGGCTGCGTGCGCATCACGAATTCCTTCGCCGCGGCGATACGCCTCGCGCCGTCCGCTGCGCCGTCTGGCTGTCACTTCCGCTCATCGTCAGAGGGGAGACGGCTCAAGGCGGCGGCTGGATCGCGCGAGGAACCCGGCTGCTCGACGAGTTCGGCCGCGACTGTGTCGAGCGGGGCTACCTGGTGTACGCTGGCGCACTGCGCTCCATTTTCGAAGGGGACCCGTCGACCGCGCGCACCGGGTTCGAAGCGGCGCTCGTCATCGGCGCTCGTTTCCACGATCCGGATCTGCTCACCCTCGGCCGGCTCGGGCAGGGCCGCGCCCTCATCCGCCTCGACCAGATCGGTCCTGGCACCGCGCTGCTCGACGAAGCGATGACCGGCATTGCCGCGGGGGAGGTGTCGCCGATCGTCGTCGGGATCACCTACTGCAGCATGATCGACGCCTGCCAGGAAACCTTCGACTTGCGGCGGGCGCAGGAATGGACGACCGCGCTGACCCGTTGGTGCGATCGTCAACCCGACATCGCACGGTTCGGAGGGCAATGCCTCGTCCATCGCGCCGAGCTCATGCAGGTTCACGGCGCCTGGCCGGGCGCGACTCAGGAAGCGGAACGAGCCCGCGATCGCCTCTCGCGTCCGCCAGTCGACCGCGCAGTCGGCACGGCCCTCTACCAGCTCGCGGAGCTGCACCGGTTGCGCGGTGAATTCGAAGAGGCGGAGGAGCACTATCGGGATGCAGGCGAAGCGGGACGGGATCCTCAGCCCGGGTGGGCACTCCTGCGCCTCGCGCAGGGGAAACTCGACGGAGCGAGAACGGCGATCTCCCGCGCGATGGACGAAGCGCGATCGCGACAGCAACGCCTCAGAATGCTGCCCGCATGCCTCGAGATTGCACTCGCCGCGAACGATGTGCCCGGCGCCCGCGCCGCGGCCGAGGAGCTGGCGCGGATCGCGACGAGCGTTGACGCCCCTTTCGTTCGCGCGGTAGCCGCGCACGCGAGCGGAGCCGTCCAGCTCGCCGAGCACGATGCCTCGGCGGCGCTCAACAGTTTGCGAGCAGCCGAACGGATCTGGCGGGATCTCGATGCACCGTACGACAACGCACGGACCCGACTACTCATCGGGCTCGCCTGCCGCGCGCTCGGCGACGCGGACTCCGCCGATCTGGAAGTGGATGCCGCGCGCAAAAGCTTTCAGCAGTTGGGAGCCAGGCCGGACCTCGCGCGCTTGGAGGCACTCTCCCGTGACGAGAAAGGGAAAGGCGCCGATAGACTCACCTCCCGCGAGCTCGAGGTCCTGCTTCTCGTCGCGGCCGGCCGCACGAATCGCGCGATAAGTACTGAGCTCGGGATCAGCGAGAAGACGGTCGCCCGCCACGTGAGCAACATCTTCACCAAACTGGGCGTGTCGAGCCGAGCGGCGGCGACGGCCCATGCCTATCAGCATGGTCTCGTGAAGGCTCGGTAGGAACGGAATCCGCGTACATAGAATTACCCATATGAATCGAGCCGTGAGCGTGGGTGTTTCCCCCGATGCGGCTTCCTGTGTCGCCGGCTACAATGCGGCTCGATCGCAGGCGCGGAGCGTTCAACCGGAGGTGCAGGCCAATGAGTGTGCGCGAGCCGACCCGAATCAATACTGTCATCATCGGCGGAGGGCAGGCGGGGCTTTCCGTGGGGTACCATCTCGCCCGCCTTGAAGTGCCGTTCGTCATCCTGGAGGCCAATCAGCGGATCGGAGACTCGTGGCGCCAGCGCTGGGATTCGCTTCGCCTGTTCAGCCCCGCCCGCTTCGACGCGATTCCGGGCATGCCCTTCCCCGCCCAGGCGGATGTATTCCCCACCAAAGATCAGATGGGCGACTATCTCGAGGCCTACGCCGAGAGATTCGCGCTACCTGTGCAAACTGGTATAAAGGTGGATCGGGTGTCGAAGGCGGGAGGGCGCCTCATCGTCGAGGCGGGAGACGAGCGATTCGAAGCCGAGCATGTGGTGGTGGCGATGGCGAGTTATCAGAAACGGCGCCTGCCTGCCTTCGCATCCGAGCTCGATCCGGACGTGCGCCAGCTGCACTCGCAGGATTATCGAAATCCGGCGCAGCTCAGGGAAGGTGGAGTGCTCGTGGTGGGCGCCGGCAATTCGGGATCGGAGATCGCGCTCGAGGTTGCGCGCGCGGGCCACGCGACCTGGATGTCAGGGCGCGACACCGGACACGTACCCTTCCGTATTGGCGGATTCGCGGCACGAAACATTCTCGTTCCCGTGCTTTTCCGGCTGGTCTTTCATCGACTCCTCACCGTGGACACTCCGATCGGACGGAAGGCCCGTCCGAAGATCATCTCACGCGGCGGTCCCCTCATCCGGGTGAAGCCGAAGGATCTCGCCGAAGCAGGCGTGGAGCGGGTGGGCCGGACGACGGGCGTGAAGAACGGTCAGCCGGTGCTGGCCGACGGCCGCGTGCTGAACGTGACGAACGTCATCTGGTGCACGGGCTATCACCCGGGCTTCTCGTGGATCGATCTTCCGGTGTTCGATGAGACGGGAGAACCTGCGCACCACCGCGGACTGGTGGCGACGGAGCCCCGACTCTCGTTCGTCGGACTTCACTTCCTCTATGCGATGTCCTCATCGATGATCCACGGCGTCGGACGGGACGCGGAGCGTATCGCCAACGCGATCGCGGCTCACAAGGAAAAGGGCGTGGTCCGCGCCCCACAGCGGGAGGCGATGGCGGGCAGTCGCTGATAGGGTCGGTGCCCTCTCGTTCCGCAGCGATCACGGCGGAGAGCTCGGGTCGCAGCACCTTAACAGCCGCCTGGCGATCGTGCTTGAGATCCTGCGCCAGCTACACCCGGTGACTCGCGGAGGTATTGTCACCGGGCAGCGCTCATGGAACGAACACCACCAGATCTGCGAACAACGTGGGCTGGAGACGATCGAAGCCCGCCTGCGGCACTTTCAAGTAACTCGGTCAGCCGCTCTGGGATATGTTGAACACGGCGCAGAAATTCACGAAAAAGGAAATCGTCAACGATGCTCTGGATCTCCCGCCAGCCGCCGCTGTCGCGAAGGAATGCTGGCCATTTCTGAGCAACCTCCGACCGAAGGAGCGCAAGCAGGTCGCAACGGCCATCGGAGGGATGATCCGCACCATCATGGTCGAAAACGGCTACGAAACTACCGGAACGAAGCGGGCCGTCCCTCCGGTCAGAATCAACGGCCAGCGCGTGCGAGTGTTCAAGACAGCTGAGGTATACCGCAAGCGATCCGTGGGCCCATGAAAACGAGCTCGTGCAGCAACGGCGCGAGTCTTCGCGCGGCGCGGATCAGGACACCCCTGTTGGGACTCAGCCCTGGTACTGTCACGCGCCCGGACTTGCCAGGATCCGCTTCGACAGAAGCTCTCGGGCCCGCTTCCGCTCTCTATTCTGTCCCGTGCGGATCGCGTCGACGAGAGTCAGCAGCTCGTAGAGCGGAGGGTTCCGATCCGGCAACGTTGTCGCGGCAGGGTAGAGTGGCATAACGCTCCGCCCTCTCACTTTACCGTCGGCATCCGGCCAGACCACGGCCGGGACAGATGAAAATTCTTTCTTCAATGGCTGTGCTGCGGTGCCGGTCCCTATGCCGCGGGTTTCTGCGCCAAGCTCCGCCGGGAAGGAGTAGGCGACTCCCGACGTGAGATATTCGGCAACCGACGGACGTATCGGACGTCTTCCAATCAGCGAGAGCAGCTTTGCCATTGTGAGCCGTCGGACTGCATTGTGCGCCTCACCGAGACTGATCCCGACGGAGTGTGCCAGCTCCGGATAGGTCTGGTTCTCCCGGAGACAGAGTGCTAAGGCGACGGCCACGTCGCCCGGCCTTAAGCTTATCTGTTTCATATGCTTTCACGTTTCATGAAACGTGAAAATACCGAAAATAGTAGACCGGGTCAAGGCTCCATTCGAAGACCATGCATCGTCGCAGGGCGGCCGGCGCCGGCGGGTGGCTGGTGGCGGCGGCGCTGGCCGGAGTGCTGCTGAGTCGGTCCACCCGGAATCCGGCAGGCATGCTCTAGCGAGTCGCGGCTACAACCGCGGCTCGGCGGATATCGCTGAGGCGACATGGCCTGCAAGGGTTCTCCCTATCGAACTCACCTCCGCCGGGTTAGACAGGTGCAAGCGTCGGCAAAGCCATTTTCAAACCTGTCCACCCGTCGCTTCAGCGACACCAGCCGAGCCGTCGCTTTAGCGACGACCGGACTCCGTCGGTCCTATGGCCGCTTTCGTGCGCCCAGGTCCGCGACGAAGACATCGCTTTCGCGATCCTCGACCGGAAAAAAGAAACGCTTTCCGTCGGTGGCAAAAAAGGGCCGGTACGATTGCCAGTCCGGATCATCGAACTGGATCAGGCGATGCGGCGCTCCGCCTCCGGCACTGATCGACCAGAATGAGGTGCGGCCGGCCGCATCGTGCGCCTTGTAGTACAGCGTGCGACTGTCCGGACTCCACTGCACCCGGTCGGCCGACTGCACTCCAGGTCCGGGCTCCAGCAGACAGCGTTGTGTGCCACCGGCCGGCCCGATCACGCACAACCGGCTCGGCATCGACGGAAGATCGGTGACATAACCGATCAGTTTGCCATCCGGAGACCATTCGGGAAACAGTCCCGGCGTAACGAGGTGCTCCGGCGTGAGCCACCGCCCGCCCGGCCCGCGACGTACCATGGAGATCGTGTATGGCGCCAGCTGGTCCCAGAAGGCCATGGCTTGACCGTCAGGTGACCAGACCGGAAAACTCTCCTGCCCGGGCCCGATCACCGCAGTCTCCACCACTCCGCCGTTCAGCGGTTTGACCTCGATGTCCCGGGTGCCGCGCCGAAAGGTGTGATAGGCGACGGATTTTCCGTCGGGTGAAAGCGCGGGCGCGAACTCGTCGACCGAATCGCTGGTGAGTTGCTCCGGCTGCCCACCCTCGATCGGAATGCGATAGAGGTCCGCGTTTCCTTTGAGATCGGAGTCGTACAGCAGCCAGCGGCCGTCGGCGGATACCCGTACCGATTCGATCACCTGGTGACTGCTGGTGACCTGCGTCGCGGTCCGCGGTGTGGCCGCCGTAGCTCCACTGACGGGCAGTGACCAGAGATTGGCCTGCGCCGTGTAGACTGCGTACGCGAGCCGGTGCCCATCCGCCGACATTGAAAGTGAGATCGCGCCTAGTCCTGTCGTCAGGCGCGTCGGCTCGCCGCGCAACTCCCCGGAGGATGTCACGGACAGCGCGTAGATGTCCCGCGGGCCGTCGCGATTGGAGATGAACAGCAGCACCGAACCGTCGTGAGTCCAGATGGGACTCTGGCCGAATAGCCGAGCCTCGAGTAATCGGATCGGCGCGCCGCCCGCTGCGGGAAAGAGCACCACGGTGCTCGGCGCGATGTTGCCGAACCCTTCGCCAGGAAAGACCGACTCGGAGTTGCCCGCGACACAGGCGATCCACTTTCCATTCGGGGACCAGTCACACGAATGCAGATCGTACACCCCGGTCCCGAGCAGCCGTGCGGTGCCCCCTGCGGCCGGTACCACCTGGAGCGAGTCGCCCCGCGCGAAGGCGATCTCCATCCCGTTCGGTGACCACACCGCGCTCGCGACGCTCACCGGTAACAAGACGGCGCTCGTCCCGCCCATGGCAGACGAGGCCGGCACGACCGCGCGGGAGGATCCGCCGAGCGCGGGCGCCACCGACACGCCGCCGCGAGTGAGGAAGAGGAGGCTGCTGCCATCGGGAGACCAGCGCGGATGCGTCTCGACCGACGTGCTGTCGTCGGACAGTGGAATCGTGCGCCCACCGCCTGCGGGCCGGAGATAGACCCGCATTCGCCGGGTGTTGCCCGCGGAATAGGCGATCAGTTTGCCGTCGGGTGATATGGCCGGCTGAATCTCCAGGCCCGGATCCGCGGTGAACTGCTCGGAGCGGCCGAGGCTGAGCTGAGGCGCGGCGCGCGAGAAGAGTCGCGCCGCTGCAATCGCCACTGTCAGGAGAAGAACGACCGCGGCCCATGACGCCCACCGCGGCCAGCGGCCGGTCGGCGAACCGGTGCCCGTCTTCAACGGAATCGTCCGGCTTGCGGCTGCCTGACCGAGGGCGCGGGAAAGTTCACCCGCCGTGGCGAACCGGTCGGCGGCAATCTTCGCCAGCCCTCTCTGCACTACCAGATCGACCTCATCGGGCACCGAGTTTCGCACCACATGGAGACTCACCGGCCTCTCCGTCATCAGCTTGGCGATCATGGCGTGTGCGCTCGGCCCGGTTACCGGCGGCTCCCCGGCAAGCATCTCGTACACGACCGCGGAGAGCGAGTAGACATCGCTGCGGGGCGTAAGCTGTCGATCGCCGGTGGCCTGCTCGGGACTCATGTACTGCGGCGTTCCCAGCGAGAGCCCGGTCTCCGTCAGCCGATTGCCTCCGGCTTCCTTGACGGCGAGCGCGATGCCGAAATCCGCCAGCATCGCTTCCCCTTCGTGGAGCAGGATGTTCTCCGGCTTGAGATCGCGGTGGATGATTCCCTTCTGGTGGGCATGGTCGAGTGCACCGGCGACCTGTTGGGTGATCGCCAGCGTCTCGTCGAGACTCAGTTGGGTCTCGCGAGTCAACTTCTGCCGAAGTGACTCGCCGCGGATGTACGGCAGAACGTAGAAAAGCAGTCCCTCGGCCTCGCCCGAATCGATCAGCGTCAGAATGTGCGGATGTTCGAGACCCGCGGTGATTCGGATTTCGGAGAGAAACCGCTCGGCGCCGAGCACCATCCCCAGCTCCGGGCGGAGCACCTTGATGGCGACCTTGCGCCCGTGCTTGAGATCTTCCGCGAGATAAACCGTGGCCATGCCGCCCTGCCCGAGCTCGCGCTCGAGACGATAGCGATCGGCGAGTGCTGCGGTGAGCGTTTTGAAAGCCTCAGGCACAGGCAGGTCTCCAGGTCCTTGACCGTTCCGCGCGACCCTCCCGTCGCTCTAGCGACACCCGCCGAGCCGTCGCTTTAGCGACGACCGGCCGCGTCGTCGCTCCAGCGACGACCAACCCCGCCGCTCGATCCTGCGCTAGCCCGTGCCCAAGCGACCAGCAAGCGATAGAAACCCGACAGAACGAAAACGCCTTCCCGCTCACCGGCTGCCTCCGCCCACCCGCCGGCGCAATTCCGCGATCCAGTCGGTCACGATGACCACCTGCACCGGATCCCCGATTCCGCGCAGCACGAGGAGTCTCGAGCCATCGGGCGACACGTCGTAATTCGCATGGGGCGCCGGAGCGAT
>JBDUEA010000108.1:0-10609 GCA_040002695.1 Gemmatimonadota bacterium
AGTGGTCGCATCACCGGATTCTCGAGGCGTTCGGACGCGGCGATCTCGATGTGCTCGTCGGCACGCAGATGATCGCCAAGGGACTCGACTTCCCGAACGTGACGCTGGTCGGGGTGATCGATGCAGATTCGGCGCTCCACCTGCCGGATTTCCGCGCGGCGGAGCGGACCTTTCAGCTGCTGGCGCAGGTCGCCGGGCGGGCCGGCCGAGGTCCGAAGGGCGGGCGCGTGATCGTACAGACGAGGAATCCGTCACACCACGCGATCACCTGGGCGGCGAGTCACGATGCAGAGGGCTTTCTCGCCGAGGAGCTCTCGCTGCGCGAAACGCCGGCGTATCCGCCGGCCACGAGCCTGGTCAACCTGGTGGTCTCCGGGCGGGACGAACGAGCAGTCGGTGCTGCCGCAGCTGAAGTGGCGGAGTGGTGTCGGGACCTGACCGCCCGGCACGAGCTTCCACTGACCGTTCTGGGCCCCGCGCCTTGTCCGCTGGCCCGGATCAAGGATCGCTGGCGCTGGCACGTGCTGCTCAAGGGGCCGCAGGACTCGCTCGGCAGGCTGGTGCGGTACGCTGCGGGCCGGATCACCGGAAGCGGTGACGTGCGGGTGGTGATCGACCGGGATCCGGTGGCGCTGCTCTAGGGCGGTGAGCGGGAGCCAGGAGCCGGGGTCCGGGAGAATGGCTGCGTTCAGAGTGGAGGGGTAGTACTGAGGAAGCAGGTGCAAATCGAGCAATGCCGGGGAGGCGTGATGACGACGGTGTTCGTGGCGGGAGCGACGGGCTACACCGGACGGGAGGTCGTCCGCGAACTGGTACAGCGAGGGATGAGGACCATCCCCCACGTGCGCCCGGACTCCTCGGTCCTGAACGACTGGGTCGAGCGGTTCCGGCAAGGCGGCGCCGAGGCGGATACGACTCCATGGACGGTCGAGGCGCTCCGGACGACGCTAGCATCGCTCCGGCCGGATGTCATATTCTCGCTCCTAGGCACCACCCAGTCACGGAGCCGAGCCGAGGGCCGATCGGCGTCGGCGCAGGGCTACGAGGAAGTGGATTACGGGCTCACGGCGATGCTGCTGCACGCCGTTCTCGACGCCGGGATCCAGCCGAAGTTCGTCTATCTCTCGGCGGCGGGGGTTCGTGAGGATACCTCCAACCCGTACCTCGCGGTCCGCTGGCGCCTCGAGCAGGAGCTCATCGCGAGCGGCTTGCCGTATCTGATCGCCCGTCCCTCGTTCATCACGGGGCCGGACCGGGACGAGGCCCGTCCCGTCGAGCGGATCGCGGCAGCCGTGGTGGATGGAGTGCTCACCGTAGCGCGGCTGTTCGGCGCCGACCTCCTCAGGGAACGCTATCGATCCACGACCAACGTGGTACTCGCCTCTGCGCTGGTGCGCCTTGCGCGGGCGCCGGGGTCTGAACGGACGATCGTCCCCT
Source organism: Gemmatimonadota bacterium (assembly GCA_040002695.1). GTDB lineage: Bacteria > Gemmatimonadota > Gemmatimonadetes > Gemmatimonadales > GWC2-71-9 > JBDUEA01. Next base: position 1,438 of record JBDUEA010000108.1, read on the forward strand.
CCGAGGCGTTGCGATAGTTCGCCTGGCGCTGCGGGCCTCGCTTGCGGGCCTCGAATGAAAATCGCCCGGTGCGTCGTCCCATCTGGACGATGCACCGGGCGTTGGGTTCCTGCTCCCTGGAATCAGGCCGCCTTGACCTCGGAAGTGCAGGCGGGGCAGCGGGTCGCTTTGAGTGGCATCGCCGTGAGACAGTATGGGCAGTTCCTGGTCGGCGGGACGACGACGACCGGCGGGGGACCCTTGATCCGGTTGACGGCGCGGACGACGAGGAAGACGACGAAGGCGATGATCAGGAACGAAACGATCGTAGTGATGAACGCGCCGTAGTTGACGGTGACGGCTCCGGCGGCCTTGGCTTCCGCCAATGAAGCGTAGGGTGCGGGGGCCTTGGCGCCTTCCTTCAGCAGCACGAACAGGTTGGAGAAGTCCACGTTGCCGAGCACCATTCCGATCGGCGGCATGATCACATCGTTGACGAGGGACGCCACGATGGTGCCGAAGGCCGCGCCGATGATCACGCCTACTGCGAGATCGACGACGTTGCCCCGCATGATGAATTCCTTGAAATCCTTGCCCATGGTGTCGACTCCAGCTCGAGGGTGATCGGCGTGCCGGGAGAAGATTCCCCCGGCACGCCGTTCGCGCAACCTACTGGATGAGATCGAGCTCCACGCGCCGGTTCTTCGCTCGTCCGGCCGCCGTGGTATTGGGAGCGATGGGCTTGCCAGGTCCGTAGCCCTTCGCGACGAGTTGATCCGCCGGAACCCCGTGTTCGAGGAGATACTGGCGGACTGCATCGGCGCGCGCCTGAGAGAGTCGGGCATTCAATGCTGCGCTTCCACGACTGTCGGTGTGTCCCTGCACTTCGATCTTGATGCCCGGGTTCGCAATGATGGACTGGGCCACCGAATTCAAGGTGTCGAAGGACGTCGGGAGAATATTCGATTTGTTCGTCGCGAAATTCACCCCCTTGAGCACCAGTTGCGTGGTGCCCGGCGTGAAGAGCACGGTCTTGGGGCATCCCACGGCATCGACGACCGTTCCTCCGGGCGTCGCCGGGCACTTGTCGATATCATCGGCAACGCCGTCACCGTCGGCGTCCTTCTTTACAGTGCAGCCCGACGCGTCGACCTTGTCGCCTTTCGGAGTCGCGGGACACTTGTCGAGCGAGTCGACGACGCCGTCCGCATCGGCATCTTTCGGGAGCGAGCAGCCCTTGGCGTCCACCGCATCGCCGGCAGGCGTGTTGAGGCACTGATCCACGTTGTCCATCACGCCGTCGTGGTCGGCGTCGACCGGAGCGGCCACGGCTACGGGCGCCGGGGCGGCCGGCTTGGGAATCGTGCACCCCTTGCCATCGACCTGGTCGCCCGCGGGCGTGGCGGGACACTGATCGAGATCATCGCGAATGCCGTCATGATCCGCATCGCCGGGAGCCTTCCGGCCATGCGGCCACATCAGGCTGAGGCCCGCCTGGGCGCCGAAATTCCAATGCTCCGTCACGCCCGCAGGCGCCGGATTGTGCATGTAATCCGCGGTGCCGTCGAGCCGAATCGAGAGCAGGCCGCCTAGACCCAGCCTGATACCCACCAGTCCGCCAACACCGTTGTCGGAGCCGACGAAGTCCTTGTGATACTCGTTGTGCGTATAGCCGCCGCCGAGGACAATGGCCCCGTGCTCCGCGACGGGAAAGTTGTAGACCAGGCGGGCGTGGATCGGATTGCTGGTGACGTGCGGTGTGACATCGCTGTTGGCACTTGTGACGAAGGCCCCGTCCGCCTCCAACTCGAGGTTTCTTAGCGGGAAGAATCCCAGACGAACGCCGACACCCTGCCCGCTCTTGATGCCAGGAATATTATCGAGATAGTCGAACCAGCCATAGCGAAAGAACGCTCCCGCTTCAATGGTCCCCGAGCGTTGCGCGTGCGCGACGCCTGAAGTCGCGAGCACGGCGAGGAGACCTCCGATGATTGCTTTGCGTGGCATCAATTTCTCCATGATGTTATGAGTCGGGCCGGGCGCACCGGCGCCCGACGGATTCTGGAAACAGCCAGCGGCACCTGCCCGGGCCTGCAACTGCAACGCCTGCGCGACGACGCGCCTCCCGCGCGGCGTGTCGATGTTCGCTGGGCGCTGCGGACGAGCGGATTCGGGAAGCGGAGATTGACGGGAAGGGATGGCGACCGGTACGCGGAATTCAGACGACGGTTTCCAGATGATGAAGGGGCGATGTGTCCTCGATCGGGGTGAAGGGTTTTGTCTGACATTCGCGGGCCGCTGGTACCCGGCCGAGCGTAGTCCGCCGCCGGTCCAGCAGCGTGACAACTGACTCGAGCCCGGGCGACCCTCATTCCATGTCGAGCTCACCGCTTCCCGTTGCGTCGTGCTCCGCAAGCAGCCGGACAGCCAGGAGCTGGAAGGCTTCGTTCACACCGCCTCCTGACTTTGCGCTGGTCTCGATCACGGTCCACCCTGCGAATTGAAGCGGTTTGAGGTCTTCCGGCTGTACTTCCCAAGTGCTCTTGAGATCGTCCTTGTTGACGATCAGCACGAACGGAATCTGTCCCGCGCGGCCTTCCGCGTTCTGCTGCAACCCCAGCGCGATTTCCAGCGTGGATTTCCGGGTGCCGTCCGCCACCAGTAGATACCCCGCAGCGCCCCGGAGGTACTGCATCCGGATCCACTCGTACTCTTCCTCCCCCTGCAGGTCCCAAAGCATGAAGCTCAGCTCGCGCCCGCCGACCGATACCACCTTTCGATCGACCTTGGCGCCGATCGTCGAGAGATACTTGTCCGAAAAGATACTTTCGACGAAACGACGGACGAGGCTGGTCTTCCCGACGCCAGGCGCTCCCAGCATGCAGACCTTCTTCTGCAACTCAGACACCGGACCTCCTCAGGGAACAGGACGGAACGACAACGAGAATGATACGCGACGGAGCAGCGGTCGCGCCCCGGCATCGCTCGCCGGTTCGGTGGACGTGCCGGTCGACAGGTTGCCGGACGGTACTCCGCCGATAAGCAGCGCATCGCGGGCCCGTTCCGCGCGCGAGCGGCGCAACGCCGCGTTCACCTCGGCCGGCCCCACACCATCCGCCGAGCCCTGGATTCCGAGCGTGGCGGTAAGTCCCACGCCGCGCGCCGCATTCTCGATGATGCGCATGTCGGCGGCGGTGAGCTGCGCCTGCCGGGCCGCCTCGGGCTGAAGCTGATCGCTGCCGGTATCGAAGAGAAAGACCCGATGCTCGACGTCGAAGACGCGACTCGCGACGCTGGCGGGGCCCCGATCGTCGAGCTGCGTGGTCGCGAAGCTCGTGATGCCCGGAAGTGCCCGAACCAGCAGGCGTGATTCCATGATCCATTCGTGCGGAGCCGAGCCGCTCGCGGTGAGGCGCCCGGCATCGAGCGCGAGCGTCACGGTCGGAGGCGAGGCGAGCACGGCTTGCGCCCGGCGAAGCGCGAGTGCGGGCTCCAGCGTGGCGAATGGACGCCAGCGGGCGTCCACCACCGACGGGTCGAAACCGGCGCCGCGGAGCAGGGAGTCCGAGGTAGCCGCGAGCGGATCGCGGAGTCCCGACACGAACCGCCGGCCATGCTGATACCCCGCCTCGGTCAGCACGAAGCCGGGGGTCTCACGGACCACGTCGAGATACCGGTTCCAGCGGCGCTGCTCACGGATCCTCGGCACGAGCCAGATCAGGAGCACAGTCAGCAGTACCGCAGTCGCCGCGAGAATGGGTCCCCGGCGCGCGCGATTTCCCGGGGTCCCGATTTCGCTCCGGAGCAGCGACTGCAGCAGCAGACGAGTCGGGGCAAAGGCCGTCGCGTCGCCCTTGAAGCGGGCGAGATCGACGCCGAGGGTCGCGTGAATTTCCTCGAGGATGGCGCGGAGCTCGTTCCGGAGCCCGAGTGGCGCCGTGCCGCGAATCACTGCTGCCAGCACTGCACGCGGACCCGGTTCGATCCAGACGGTGTGGTCGCCCAGTTCCATCGTTTCGAGGGTGTCACCGCTGCCTGTCCGAAGCGAGTCCCGGGCAAAATCCTGGATTGCCGTGAGCATTCCGGCGACCATGTCCGGTGACTGGCCCATCTCCCCTTCGACCGCGACATGCTGAAGAAGGAGTCCGGTCTCCCGGTGGATGAGGAGCAGCTGCTCTACCCGGTAGACCAGGCTGTGACGCAGCACCACTTCCGCGAAGGAGAGTCCGCTCCGAAACGCTTCCCACCGCCAGCGGACTCCGCGGATCGAGATGGTCTGCTCGAGCGCGGTGTTGAGCGACTGCACCGTTTCCCGCATCGCCGCGGTGATGGCGCGCCGGATGGCGGGGCCGATGATCGGAAAGATCGCCTCGGCGAGGGGACCGGGATTCCGCCGCACGGCCGTCTGGAGCGCGGTCTCCACGACCGGGGCCATGGCCCGGGCCAGTGCCGTGTCCTGACGGGAGCGCAGCGAGATTGCAGCCGGCAGGTGGCGGCTGATCTCTTCCGCTTGCCGGAGCGGGTCATCGAGACGGGCGCTGAGTTCGCCGAGCTCGGCTCGATAGGGTCCCAGCACGATCTCGCGGAGCTCGGTCAGCCGCTCCTGCTCGCCTCCGTTGCCGTTCGGCTGAGGAGGCGCGCCTTCATTTTCCAGCATGGTCCTGGCGTTTCCCGTCCTCGGCCAGCTTCTTCGCCATGTCGGCCAGCATCGCCGCGAGCGCGGTCCGGTCGGTCTTGCCGGCATGCAGGCTCGCGGCCTCCTTCTGCAGCGCGGTAGTGACCTCGGTGTGCCGCCGCTGCAGCTCATCGCCGAGGCTCTTGGACTGATCGAGCAGCTGCCCGCGGAGTTCGCGCTGCCCCCGCGCCACCAGATCCTCGACCTTGGCGAAGCGTTGCTCGCTCGCCTTGGCGGCGCCGGCATGACCCGCGCCCAGCTCCTTCACGTCCGCCACGCGCGCCTTCTGCTCGGCCTTGAGCTCGGCGCCGAGCGCCTCGGTCTCTTTCTGGAGGAACTGCTCGAGGGCGGTGAGTCGCTTGGTGAGATCGTCACGCAGGTCTGCTGAGGCCTTGAGCAGCCGTTCCTCGAGTCGGATGAAGCGCTGCTCGTAGTCTCGCATCTGCGCGCCGAAGATGATGTCGCGAATCTGATCGATGTTGCCGGCGGGACTCGCGGCATCGGGCGCGGCGGTCATCGGACCTCCTCTGGGTTTCTCCGCGCTTGCGCGGGGGCGGCTCTTGCCGTTGGTCGCAGCCATAAGGCCTCGGAATGGGGCGGCAGCGGGCGCGCGGTCCGCTGCGGGGTGACAGTCGGGGCGGCACCGGGGGAGCCCCGGTGGCGGTCGGCAATGATGGCGTTAGTGGAGGCCCGGCGGAAGGGGCGCGCGGCGGGGGTGACTCCGGACGCCTGCGACCGGCGGTAGCGGGCGGAAACCGCAGGTTGCCGGCCTCCGGCTCAGGCGCTGAACCGCAACAGCTCGGTCATCGTGGCCAGGTGGTGGTCGTCGTGCTCGGCGATGTAATAGGCGAGGTCGATGAGGCGCATGGCAGAATGGAGCTGCGAGTCGAGCGCAGAGCGGCTCCAGTCGGTGGCTTCGGCCAACTCCAGCTGGCCGACCATGTCGAGCCGTGCAGTCTGGAATTCATCGAGGATTTCCCGGAGATCCCGGCCGTTATGATGCGCGTTCTCGGTCTTGTGGTTGTCCAGGTCGGCAGGATGCATCGATGGGGCTCCGGTCGCCACATCCTCGATGCGCTCCATCCAGAGCGGCTCGATGTCGGCGAGATGCCCGGCATTTTCCTGGATGGACCAGCGCGTGCCGATCTTGTTTACAAGGCGCGCCGAAGTGAGCCCGGCGAGGCGGAACCGCAGCCGCGCCGGCGTGCCGCGGAGCCGTTCGATGATACCGGCGGCCGCGCTGACCGGGAGGTCGAAGGAGAAGCGACGCTGAAACCAGGGCTGGCGAGGGACCATGGGGGAGGGGGAAGTGAAAGTGATGGGATGGAGGGGACGAGTTAAGAGTTACAAGTTGAAAGTTACAAGAGAAAAGTGACAGGTGAAAAGATTGGACGCTCGATTCCCAACTTTCTACTTTCAACTTTTGACTCTCAACTTTTTACTCTTAACGCGTCACCCCGCTATTCAGCAGCCCAGCCGAGCTCGAGGCCCACGTACAGATTGCGGCCCGGCGCGGGTTCGAAGAACCGGCCGAAGGTTGCGTTTGGCGTCACCGAGCTCACGTAGTGACGGTCCCAGATGTTGTTCACGGCGAGGAACGGTGCGACGCGGCTGTTTCCCCACACGCCATCCCAGGTCAGGCGCAGGTCGGTCACGCCGAGTCCGTACCCGTTCACGTCTCCCGGCGCCGCCTTGCCCCAGCCGTTCACGTAGACCGTATTCTGGTCATCGGCCCAGACGGAGGAGCTCATGGTATGATCGACGGCCAGACCGAACCCCTGGACCGGTCCCACGCGCAGTCCGAGCCGCACGAATGCCTTCGGCACGCCGGCGAGGTAGTTGCCGTCCAGCGTATCGACTACCGCGCCGGTGACGATGCGATACTCGGCGAACTGATAGTGCGCGTAGGTATAGCTCGCCTGCAACCCGAGCCAGCGGGTGGCGCGTCCGTTCACGCCGAGCTCGATGCCGTCGGTGTGGAGACGACCGGCATTCGCGAAGAAGGCGCGACCACCAACCTCACGGAACTGCACGATCGCGTCCTGGATGCGCCCGAGAAAACCGGAGGCGCTGTAGCTCAAGGCCCCGGTGCGACCACGGACGCCGGCTTCGTAGTTCACCGCCCGCTGGGGATCGAGTCCGGTGTTGAAGCCGCCGGTGCTGTTCGGCTGATTGACGAGTTCGGTGGTGGTCGGCGTCTCGAAGGAGTTGGAGACGTTGACGTACGGCACGAAGGCCTCGTCCGCGAAATAACTCAGGCCGACGTGACCGCTCCAGGCGTGCATGGTCCGGGAGCCGCTGTTGTCGACGCCGTCGCTCAAGTGATGATCGAGCACGCTGAACTTGACGGCATCATACCGGACGCCGCCGGTGGCGAGCAGCCGCGCGGTGGGTGTGACACGAAGCTGGGCGTAGGGGCCGACTTCCGTCACGACCTCGCGCTGATCCAGAAAGAGCGTGTCGGGGACGCCGGCGAGGGCCAGCGAGTTGGTCCGGTTGTCCCGCATCCGCTGCACGTCGACGCCCGCGGAGAAACGTGGGGAGAGCGAATTGCTCCCGAGCCGACGCTCCCCCTCGAGACGCGCGCCGCCGACCTGGCGGCCGATCGTCACGTAGGTGCCCACCGTCGGGCCGGTTCCCTGCGGCGGCGGCGCCGCGAGCGGATTCTTGAGATCGCGCAAGGTGCCGAAGACGGTCGCGGACCAGGTGGTGGCCTCGGTCCGGTGGTGCAGGCTCAGCGCCAGCTGCTCCTGGTTCACCGCCTTGTCGGCGCGGCGAAGAATGTTGTTGGCCGCCGCGGAATCCGGATTCGCGAAGAACTCGGTTCGGGTCAGTGCGCCAGGATTCTCGGCCTTGGGCTGGTCGCCATAGCCGAACCGGACGGTGGCGGTGTTTGCAGCTGACAGTGCATAGTCAAGCCCGGCGTTCACCTGGGTGGAGCGGGCGGTGCTCTGCTGGCGGAAGCCATCAAAGTTGGTGTGGGAGACCGAAAGCGTTCCGCTGAGCGGTCCCTGTCTCGCGCTTGACCAGCTCGAGGCCTTCCACAATCCGAACGCGCCGCCCTCACCGCGAACGCTCTCCGCGAACGGACCGGCCGCGGCCTGGGTGCTCTGAATCGAGATCACGCCGCCCGACGCATTGCCATAGAGGGACGAACTGGCGCCGCGGAGCACTTCGATCCGGCCAACGCCGCCGAGGTCTACGTTGGTGAGCTGACTCTGGCCATCGGGGAGGGTCTGCGGTACGCCGTCGAGGAGCACCTTGACTCCGCGGATGCCGAAGTTGGAACGCGCGCCAAATCCGCGAATGGAGAGCCGCTGGTCGAGGGAAAAGTTGTAGCGGTTGGCGACGAAGACGCCCGGCAGGTCGTTGAGTGCTTCGTCGAGCCCGATGGTGAGCCGGCTCCGGCGGAGATCACTGGTACCGACCACTCCAACGGCTGCGGGCACCCGGCTGAGCGGCTCTGCCTCGCGAGTCACGGTGACCGTCACCTCCGGCAGCACCACCTTCGCACTGTCCTTGCGCGTCGAATCCGGCTGGCCAACCTGGGCCTGAGCGAGCGCGGGCAGGCAGGCCAGCATGAGTCCGACGAGGGTCTGCCGCGCCGAAAATGGAGCGGAACAGGGGGTGACGACACACGAGGGCATGGGGCTTCCAGTCGGTCGTTGAATGACGTGTTCCTCAGGGCACGACAAGCTACCCGGGTACACATCGGTCTGCATTAAGATACACAGTGGAGACGAGATAGCTTGAATCGGCAGAGGGGTCGGTCTAGATTCTCGGCCACCTTATGACCGCCTCCAATTATCGCGCGCCGGAGTTCACCAAGCCGCCGCTCGCGAACGCTCCGGACGCCCGCTTCGAGCCGCTCCCCGCCGATGGCGTCCTCCCTGAAGGCTTCTTCAGCACTTCCAATCTGCCGACCTACCTGCGCGTGAAGGGAAAATGGGAGACCCCCATTCGCCCGCGCATGGACTGCGTCATCGTGCAGCGCGCCTCAGGGCTCGAGGTCATCGAGCCGCGGCGCCTCAAGCGCGGCGACCTGATCGCCATCGGCGAGGCCGAGGATGGCACCGAGGGGATTTTCGTCCACACCGAGGGATTCCTCGGCGGCGCGCACAGCGCGAACGAATTCCGCTTCATGTCGACCGAGGTCAGCCGCGAGCGACCGGTCAACTACGAGGAACTGGCCGCGCGGCTCGGTGAGGAGAAGAAGCGGGGCGGATATCTCGTGTGGGTTGCCGGTCCGGCGCTGGTGCATTCGCGCGCCCGGGGTGATTTCGAGTGGTTCATCCGGAACGGCTACGTCCAGGCCGTGCTCGCCGGCAATGCCGTCGCCGTGCATGACATCGAGGCCGCGATCTTCGGCACCACCCTTGGCATGACGAACACGGGACAGCCCACCACCGGCGGGCATGGTCTCCACATGCGGGCGATCAACCGGGTTCGCGCCGTGGGCTCCATCGAGAAGGCGGTCGAGAACGGACTGATCAAGAGCGGGATCATGCATGCCCTCGT
>JBDUEA010000109.1:0-10256 GCA_040002695.1 Gemmatimonadota bacterium
TCTGCTCGACCCAGATGTGCCCCCCGTGGCGTTCCACGATCTTCCGGCAGATGGTCAACCCGATGCCGGTGCCGGGATACTCGTCCCGTCCGTGCAGGCGCTGGAACATGCCGAAGATCCGTTCGCTGTGCTCGGGTGCGATGCCGAGTCCGTCGTCCTCGACGTTGATCGTGACGAGCGGTGCGGACGGATCGAACGGTTCCACCCCGATGTGCACCCGGACCTCCGGGCCGCGCCGGAACTTGAGAGCATTGCCGATCAGGTTCTGGAACAGCTGCGCGAGCAGCTGACGGTCGCCTTCGATCGTCGGCAGCGTGTCACAGGTGACGACTGCGCCGGAGTCCACGACCGCCTGCTGCAACTGCTCGAGCGCCGCCGCGCAGGTTTCCGAGAGATCGACCGCGGTCAGATTCTGCTCCGCTTTTCCGACGCGGGCGTAGGCGAGCAACCCCGTGATCAGGGCATGCATCCGCTCCACCCCCTGCACCACGAACCCGATGAACTCGTCCGCGTCGGAATCAAGGCGGCCGCGGTAACGGTGCGCGAGGAGCTGCGTGAAGTTCGCCACCATCCGGAGCGGTTCCTGCAGATCGTGCGAGGCGACGTACGCATACTGCTCCAGCTCGGCATTCGACCGGGTGAGCTCCTCCGCCCGCGCGGCGAGTGCGGCGGTGCGCTCCGAGACCTGGCGCTCGAGCGATTCGTTCAAATCCTGCAGTGCCCGGCGCGTCTCCTTCCGCTCCGTGATGTCTTCGACCATGATCAGCATGCTCTCCGGTTCTCCCCACCGGTCGCTCAGCGGCGCTGCGCTGAGACTCAGGTCTATCAGCGTTCCATCCTTCCGCGCCCGCCGGAATTCCTGTCCCAGCACCACAGGCCCGTGGAGCATCCGGTCGAGATCCAGCGCAAAGGCGCCGGGCCCGGGCTTCCGGAGATCAGGGAGCGGGCGGCCTTGCACCTCTTCTGCGCTCCAGCCGTAGACCCGCTCCGCGGCCGGATTCCACTGCCGGACCAGGCCGTTGCGATCGAGCGTCATGATCGCGAGCGGCGACGCCTCGAAGATCGCTTCCAGCGTCTGTACGCTTTCAAGGAGTGCCGCCTCGACGCGCTTCCGCTCGGTGATTTCGAGCATCGTCACTCCGGCCCACAGTACCCCCGCTTCCGCCGGGCGGACCGGGAAGAAACTCATGAGCCATGCCCGCCGAACTCCAGGCTGGCTCGGAGTCTCGCCGGTCAGTTCGACGTCGACTTTCGATTCACCAGTCTTGAACAGATGGGTGAGGAGCGGATCGAATGCCGCGGCCAGATTAGGGGCGATTTCCCGGACGGTTTTGCCGAGGTGGGCCTCCTCGCTCAGTCCGTCCATGGTGGCCATCGCTGCGTTCACCCGGAGGAAGCGTCCTTCACGATCGAAGAAGGCGAGTCCCACCGGGGCGGTAGAGAGCACTCCCTCCAGCAGTGCCAGCGCTTCTTCCTTCCGTCTCGATTCGGCGATCGCCTCGGCGTAGAGCCGACTATTGTCCACCGCCTGCGCGGTGCGCCGTCCGAGCTCCTGAACCAGGGCAAGATCAGGGGGTGCCGATCCCGGCTCGGACGTCCAGAACGACATCACGCCGATCGTCTGGTGCCGGATAATGAGCGGTACCGCCACGTAGCCGCGCGGCCGGAGCGTCCGGAGCGCCTCCAGATGCTCGTGCCCGCTCGCGATGCGCCGGAGCGTCTCGTCGTTCACGTCGAGATCGAACGTCGGCTGTCCGGTGCGCAGTGCCACGCTCAGGGGATGCGTCCCATCCGCATCGAAGGTGAAGCTTCGCGCCTCCGCGTTCCAGTGGCTGGCGGTGATCCCATCCGCACTCGCCTGCGCCCGGCGCTCGAGCACGCCGGTTGAACGCAGGAAGTCGATGGCGCAGTAGTCGCCGGCCGTCCGCACCGCGAGCCGCACCACAGTCTCGAGCACCATGGGAAGATCGAGCGAGGTTGCGAGGGCCTGGCCCGCGTGCGCCAGGATGCGCATCCGCTCCGCATTCCGCCGCTGCTCGGTCACGTCGTAGAAGGTGGCCACCGCGGAGACCAGCTCTCCCTCCGCGTTCCTGACCGGCGCCGAGTTGATGCTCAGCACCCCGCGCGTGCCATCGCCCCGGACGATTTCGACCTCTTCGGCCGTGACGAATTCTCCCTGCCGCACTGAGCGCGCAATCGGCCATTCCTCCGGTTCGTATGGCCGCCCATCGGCGTGGAACCCGCGATACACGCGATACTCCGCAATGTCCGCCGACGCGAGAAAGGCGTGACGCCACATTTCATCGACCTGCCGATTGCCAAGCAGAAGTTTTCCGCTGGGCGCCTCGGCGAGAATCACACCCACCGGCATCTGCTCGATGATCACTTCCAGGCGCTTGCGCGAATCCTCGAGTGCGCCCAGAAGCATCTCACGGGCGGTCTCCGCCTGCTTCCGCTCGGTGATGTCGCTCGCGACGCCGGCGACCCGCCCCGGCTCCTCTTCGGAGAGAATTGGCACCGCGCGATCTCGCACCCAGCGAATCGATCCGTCCGGCCGGACGATGCGATACTCCTCGGCGTAGTGACCCTGATAGACGCGGGTGAGGAACGCCGCCGCGACCCGTTCCCTGTCATCGGGATGGACGCCGGCGAGCCACTCGTTGTACGTGGCCCGGGTGCGGTCAATGCTCCGCCCCGAAATGCGCTCGTAGGCCGGACTCAAGTACAGGAATTTGTCCGCGCCGGGATTGCAGACGTACAGCACATCCTCGAGCGTCGCCGCGAGCTGCCGGAGACGCCCTTCGCTCTCCGCCAGCGCAGACTCGGCTCGCTTTCGTGAAGTGACGTCGATTCCGATCCCCGTAATCCGCGTCGGTTGTCCGCTCGAGTCGCGGTAGATCCGGTTGCGCACTTCGATCCAGTGGATGCCGCCGTCCGGCCATGTGACCCGGAACTCGGCCTCGTATTCCTGCGCGGTGGTTCCGGACCGGATGGCGGTGAGCATGCGATCGCGATCCTCCGGGACCATGAACCCCGAGAGGGTCTCGAAGCGGCCGTCGAACGCATCATCATCGATGCCGAAGAGCGCGCCGGTCCCCTCGGACCACGTCACGTTACCGGTCGCGATCTCCTGGTCCCAGCTCCCCATCCGGCCCGCGCGCATCGCGAGGCGCAGCCGCTCGTCGCTGGCGCGGAAGGCCAGCTCGGCGCGCCGGCGTGCGGTGATGTCGTGCATCGTCGCGATGACATAACTGACGTCACCGATCGGCCCGCCGACGGGCGTCGCGTTGAGGCTCGCGATGAAATTGACCGGCTTGTCGCGCCGTCGAATGGAAAACTGCTGGTCGGAGACTCGCTCGCCGCGCAAGGCGCGCGCAACGATCCATTCGTCGCGGCCCACCGGGCGCCCATCAGCCCCCCACATCTCAATCAGCCCCGTGAACTCGTCGATCGTGGGGATCTGGTCGAAGCCCAGGAGCGTGAGGGCCGCGGCGTTCATGTGGTCGAGGTTTCCTTCGGCGCTGAAGATCAGAACGCCTTCGACCATGCTCTCGATGATCGCCGCGATCTTCGCCCGCTCCATCTCCGCGTCTTCCGCCAGCCGTCGCGCATCCGCCGCGCTGTCGCGCAGTGCCGTCTCCAGCCGCTTGCGCTCGGAAATGTCGAGCGCGGACGAGGTCACGCCGATCACGTTGCCCGCGGCGTCGCGGAATGGCTCGACCGTCAGGTCGAGCGTGGCGGTGCGGCCGTCGCGCTCGGTGACGATCTCCGAGCGGGCGCCGACCCCCTGCTCCAGCACCCGGCGCTTGAGTGCCGTCGCGAAACGCGCAGCATCCTCCGACGAAATGTCGGCGTCGGTCCGGCCGAGGATGTCGTCCGCCAGCACACCACCAGGAAGGTTGTAGGCCCAGGTGTATCGCAGGTCCCGGTCCTGCATCGAGACCTGGATGTTCTGGTGCTTGAGCACCGTGCGGAATCGTGATTCGCTGTCGCGGAGCGCGGTAAGCGCCTCTCTGCGTCCACTGTCGTCCAGCACGAAGCAGATCCACTCGAGCGGCCCGCGCTTGACCACCACGCCTCCGACCAGCACCGGCACCCTGACGCCGTCCCGGCGCTGATAACTCTTTTCATACGGGGCGCATACACCGGTGGCGATCAGCTCACGCAGCCGGTCCGCGTCCAGCTCAACGAATTCCGGGGGAGTGAGTTCATCCCACGAGAGATGACCGGCCGAGGCCTCCTCCCTCGAATAGCCGACGAGGTGCAGGAAGGCGTCGTTCGCCTCGAGGATTTCCGTCGGCGAGGCCAGGATGATGCCGATGACGTTTGAGTCGGAGAGCGCGCGGAAGCGGGCGTCGCTGACCTGCAGCTCGCGAAGCAGTCGTTCCCGATATGCCTCTGCTTCGCGCCGCTCCGTCACGTCCGTGATCGCGCCGACCCATCTTGGCGGGGCACCGTCCTCGGTTCGCAGCGCCGTTCGCCGATCCATCCAGTGCAGGACCGCGCCGTCCTGACGGATCACGCGATACTCCTGCAGGAACCGCTCGGCAGCGCCGCGATCGTCCCGTCCCGCCGCCAGCACGCGCTCGCGGTCTTCGGGATGAATGAGGGCAGCCCACGCTGCGAACGTCGATGCGAGCGCGCCCTCATCGTACCCGAGCCGTTGCTCGATATCGCCAAACCAGCGCATCCCACCCGAGGCAGGATCCCACTCATAGATCAGGTCCGATGCCGATTCGGCCGCCACGCGGAATCGTTCCTCGGTCTTCCGGAGCGCGGCTTCCGCGCGATGCTGGTCGGTGAGGTCGGTGACCAGCGTGAGGACGCCGGGCACGTTACCCTGCTCGCCCCCGCTCGCGATGCTCGTGGGGCTCGCCGAGATTCGGACGTACAGGAGTGTGCCGTCGGGGCGGGTCAGGGAGGCGTTGAATCGGGCCTGCCTGCCCGAGCTCACTCGGGCGAAACGCCGCCGCGCAACCGCACGATCCGCCGGGCTCACCAGCTCGAGAAACGACCCCTCGCCCGCCAGCTCCGTCGTCCCCAGGAGTTCGAGGCCACGCCGGTTCACGTATTGCGCCCGCAGCTCCTGGTCGAGAATCCAGACGCCCTCGCTGGCGGTCTCGACGAGCATGCGGAAGCTTCGCTCGCTGAATTCCGCGCGCGTTCTCGCCTTCTGCTCTCGCTCGTACAGCGCCTCGGTGAGCCGGTGCGCGTCCGCCAGCGCGCGGGTACGAGTCTCGACGCGATTCTCCAGCTCGGTATTCAGGGCGCGGCTCGCATCTTCCGCGCGCTTGAGATCGGTGATGTCGTGCGCCGTGGCGATGAGGCGGGCCGGTGCCCCGTCGGAATCAAATTCGAGCTGTCCACGCGCCTCGATCCTTCGCAAGTCGTCGCCCCGCATGATGCGGTGCTCGAAGTGGAATGGCTCACGGTGTTCGATCGCCGTGCGGATCATGCCGTCGATCGATTCCCGTTCCTCAGCCGGCACCCGTGACAGGTATCGGCCGAAGGACGGGACCACGCTGGCAGGTTCGAGACCGAAAATCCGGAACAGCTCCGGAGACCAGGTGACCAAGTCGCTGTCGAGGTCCCACACCCAGCTGCCCAGGTGCGCGATCTCCTGAGCCTGCTGCAGGCGAGCCTCGTTCCAGCGCAGCTGCTCTTCCGCCTCATCCCGACGGGTCACATCGCGCAGCAACCACCGGAGACCTACCGGATTTCCCGCAATATCTACCGCGGTCGCGACGGTCGCCTCGACCCGCGCGATTCCGCCGCCTGGCAGGTGCAAACGCAGCGGCCAGACTTCCGGATGCGGGGGAGTATTGTGTCTGAGGCGGCGCAGCTCGCTCCGAAACACGCCGCGGTCGCTCGGTTGGAGCAGCGAAATCAGGAGACTTCGAGTGCCACTCCGTCGCGGGGAGCGAAAGAGCCGGTCCGCGGCGAGGTTGGCTTCGCGGATCCGGCCCTCGAGATCGGTCAGGAGATAGGGATCCGGAGCGAGATCGAACAGCTCCTGAAAGCGCCGTCGCTCCTGCTCCTTGAGGGAGTGGGCCTCGCCCAGTTCTTCGGCCTGACGCTGGATCTCGTCGCTCGCGACCTGAAGCTCTTCCAGTAGAGCGTGAAAATCCTTGAACAACTCGCTGAGTGGCTGGTTTTCACTCGGAAGCTCGGCGCGAATCCGCCGCTCGAACTCTACAATGCGCGTAAATGCCGATGCGAATGGGACATACGAATTCCTCCGCCATAGCGGACGTGCCTCGGCGGACGCAGAATCGGTCTGCATTCCGAACGGCTCAGATGAGCCGGGATCCTCATTCTGGGTCACGGAGAGAGTCTGCCTCGCGGTGAGACATTACGCCAAATCGTTTCCTGCCAGTGCCTTGGAGCCATGCTTGATCAGGGCGGCCCGCCGCTGACCGGGTCGAACGGCCACCAATGGACTTCCTCCGGTTGGAGCGGGCTTGCCTTCACGGATTACCAGCGGAAAGCGGACAAAAGATGACGGCGCGCCGTGAAATGACCGTGAAAAAGCTAATTTTCTTCAACCAGAATCAGCGCCCCGCGGATCCCTGTCTTTCCATCATATAGCGGCGTGATGGCCGCTTTGATCGAAATATTCTTTCCTCTTCGATTGGTGGCCTCGAGCAGGACGGTCTGCGCGTTCTGCTCGCCGCTCAGGCAGAGCCGGATCTGGCCCTTGAGCTGCTCAACCGGAAGACCGATATCGAGGCTGAGCAGGTGTTTGCCGCGGGTCTCGGCGGCGCGGAGTCCCCAGAGTTCTTCCGAGTGCTGGCTCCACGCGAGAATGTGGAATTCCGGGTCGACGGCGATCACGCCACCCTGAAGACTGGTGAGCACGGAATTCAGGAATCCGTTCGCGTTGGCGACCTCGTCCCCCCGCTGATGCAGCTCGTCATTCAGGGTTTGGAGCTCCTCATTGGTGGATTGGAGCTCTTCGTTCATCGTCTCCAGCTCTTCGTTCGTTGACTGCAGCTCCTCGTTGGTAGTCTCCAGCTCCTCGACCGTGGACTGCAGCTCCTCATTCGTGGTTTCCAGTTCCTCGTTGGTGGACTGCAGCTCTTCGCTCGCGGTCTCCAGCTCATGCCTGGACTGGTCGAGCTCCTCCTGCATCTTGTGATATCGCGTGGTATCGAGGAACGTGATGCTCACCCCCACGAAGCTCCCAGCCTCGATCAGCGAGCTGATGTGCACCTCGAGCAGGTAACCTTCCGAGCGCGGCGGATTCCAGGGAATATCCCGCAGAGTCACCCCGTGGCGCTGGGTCTGCGCCTGTTCGATGAGTGAGCGCAGCTCGACCGGGCGGTACGAGATTTCGAGGTCCTGCAGCGGCCGTCCGATGTCCCTGGGATTGATATTGAGCAGCTGTCGCGCCGGCTGATTCGCCTGCACCAGTATGCCGTTCGTGTCCACGAGAATCTGGGCGATGGGAACCGCGTCGGCTCCTGCTCCGATCAGTATTCCGGGGGTCTGCGTGGCACCCGCGGGCTCGGGCGCCCCGTCACCGAGGAGGAACAGCCGGTCTCGCGGGCCACCACGCGTGACCTTCATGAATACCCTGCGCTTGAGATCGACCGGGGTGAACGTGGTCAGGTGGCTCAGCAGGGTTTCCGCCTGCCCGAGCATGAGGAATCCTCCATCATTCAGCGCGAAGTGAAACCGCGAAAGTACCCTGGCCTGTGTCTCGGCGTTGAGGTACATCAGCGTATTCCGGCAGGTCACCATGTCGATGCGCGAAATCGGCGCGTCGCTGATGAGGTCATGCCGGCCATAGATGACCATCCGCCGCAGGTCCTTCAGGAAGGAAAACCTGGCGTCGCGCTGCTCGAAATACTTCTTGACCATCGGCGGTGGAACCGTCTCGAGTTCGCGCGCGGAATATGTGGCCTGACGTGCCTGCTGCAGCGCTTCCTCGTCCGCATCCGTCGCATAAATCTTCACCCGGCGCTGAAATTCCTCGATGCCTATCGCTTCCGCGAGCTGCATGGCAATTGAGTAGGCCTCCTGCCCCGAGGCGCATCCCGCGCTCCAGATCCGGATCGGCTCATGTCCAGATTTTGACTCGAGAATCCGGGGAATCACCGCTTCCGCCACGACGCGCCATGCGTCGGGGTTCCGGAAGAAACTGGTCACATTGATGAGGATCGTGTTGAAAAGGAGAGTGAACTCCTCTGGATGCACCTCCAGGTAGTCCCCGTACTCCTCGTACTTGGAGAGCCGGATCTCCTGCATCCGCTTGTCGACCCGCCGGACCAGGCTGGATCGTTTGTAGGCGGTGAAATCAAAGCCGCGACTCACCTTCAGGTAGTCGAGCAGCGATTCGAATTGAAGGTTCGGGCGGGGCTGGGCCATGTCGTTCTCCATGGGCCGTGCGGATGAGAAGGCGGAGGTAAAATACCACTATCCCTGCCTTCGAAGGCATGTCCCCCAGCCCGAGCCGGCGCTAGTCGGCCTTCACGTGTCCGGTGATGGCGTGGTGAATGAACGCTGCCTTCTGCTCCGCCTCCCTCGCCCGCTCCTCCATCCGCTCCAGCACCAGCCCATGTCCCCAGTTTCTCGAACGCTCGGCAAGGCGGCGGAGGATCGTCGCCTGCTCGACCAGCGCGCGGTACGCATGCGAAAGAGCGGTCTCGACCCGCGTGTTCTGTGCCGCTTCCAGGGTGAGCTCGGAATACGCATGCCCGCTGTGGCAGCGGTAGAGCTCTCTGCCGCCCATCTCGGTCACGCGCAGCGTTCCCCCACACTCCGGACAGCTGAGCATGGTGGCCGTGCTGCCGAGCGTGGAGCGTTCCGCACTCAGAGCTGACGCGGCGCGCTCGATGTCCTCGGGCGGGATCGGCTCCCGCGCGATCCGATCGACCAGCGTGGCAATCTCGCTCGCTGGCGCGACAAAATCGGGAGACACCGTCGCGATCGCATTTCTCGGCATGTCGGGGTAGGCGGCATCTTCGGGGGACTGTACCACCGCGAGTCCGCCGTAGGTCTTGATGTGGCGCAGCCCGATCGCGCCATCATCAAGCGTGCCCGACAGCACCACACCGATCGCTCGCGGGCCGACCGCTCGCGCGGCCGAACGGAAAAGAGGATCGACCGCCGGCCGATGACCGTTCTCGCGCGGGCCCTTCGAGAGCCGGAGAATTCCGTCTTCGACGATCAGGTGGCTTCCCGAGGGCGCGGTATAAATCCGACCGCGCCCGATCGGCTCGGCATCCCGCGCGGCGGATGCGGGCAGGGGGCCGGATCGAGCAAGAATGGCAGGCAGCATGCTTTCACTGCCGACGGGAGAATGCTGAACTACCAGCACCGCCGCGGGCAGGTCGGTCGGCAGGCTGCCCATGATTGCGATCAGGGCTTCGAGGCCCCCCGCGGAACAGCCCACAACCACGAGGTCTCTAGTCATGCCTGCGCCGGGGATTGTGGTTGGAGTCAGGTCAGTGGGGCGCGAGCGTGAACTTGAATGTGCTGCCGCCGCCCGGCGTGGGCTCGACCGAAATCTCTCCTCCATGCCGCTCCACGATCTTCTTGCAGATGGCGAGCCCGATGCCATTGCCCGGATAACGCGCGCGGCCATGGAGCCGTTGAAATACGCCGAATATTTTGTCGGCGTATTCCGGCGGCACGCCGATGCCGTTGTCGATGACCCGGATCTCCACCTCGCCCGGCTGCCCGGGGCGCTCCGGTTCCGCCGACTTCTGGTCGGCGAGAATCCGGATCACCGGTGACCTCTCGCCGCGGAACTTGATTGCGTTGCCGATCAGGTTCTGGAAGAGTTGAAGCATCTGGCCGCCATCGGCCACCAGGTGCGGCAGGGGCGCGATCGAGACGTCCGCGCCGCTTTCCCGGATCGCCGGCATCAGATACTGGATCGCCGCGGTGCAGCGCTCGTTCAGATCCACCTTCTCGAGTGCCTGGTCCCTGCGTCCAACCCTGGAGACTGCGAGCAGGTCGGTGATCATCGCATGCATGCGTTCAACCGCATCCCGGGTGAACGCGATGTATTCGTCCGCCTCGGGCCCCAGTTTCCCCTCGTACCGGTGAGCGAGCAGCTCGGTGAAGTTCACCACCATGCGAAGCGGCTCCTGCAGGTCGTGTGACACCACGTACGCGAACTGTTCGAGCTCCGCGTTCGAGCGTCCGAGTTCCCGCGCATGCTCTTCGGCCACCGCGGTGCGCTCGTTCACCCGCTCCTCGAGCCTTGCCTCCGCGCGCTTCTGCTCGGTGATCTCGACGGTAACGGC
>JBDUEA010000110.1:0-10220 GCA_040002695.1 Gemmatimonadota bacterium
TCGTCGTGGTCAACAAGTGGGATCTCATTCCGGACAAGGATGCGAACACCGCGCACGACGGACAGGAACATCTGATCGAAAAGGCGCCTTTCCTGCGTTACGTGCCTTTCATCTACATCTCGAGCGTGACCGGGCAGCGGGTCTCCAAGCTTCCCGACATGATTCTCGAGGTAGCGGAAGCGCGGAAAGTCCGAGTCGGCACGTCCGAAGTGAACAAGGTGCTGGAGAGCCTGATCGAGCGCAGCGCGCCGCCGCAGAAACCGGGCGAAGAGGTGAAGCTGCTCTACGCCTCGCAGATCGGAACCGAGCCACCGGTGTTCGCGATCGTTAGCAATCGGCCGGACGACGTACCGGAGTCCTACCAGCGCTACCTGATTCATGGATTCCGGAGTGAGTGGCCGTTCAACGGATCACCGCTCCGGCTCAAGTTCACCCGGCGCGGGTCGAGGGATTGATCGCTGATGTTCGATCGAGGGGATCATGGCACGTCGTCGCTACTCCTCGTCACCATGAAGGATGTGGGCATGCGCGAGTCCGTGCGGCTTTCCTATTCATGTAGATGCTCAAAGGCTAACCGGTGACTGCCGTGCTGTGGCTGCTCGCCAGCTATCTGCTCGGTGCGATTCCGACGAGTTTCCTCGTCGGACGCTGGTTTCGCGGCATCGACCTGCGCGAGCATGGCAGCCGAAACCTCGGCGCGACGAACCTGTACCGCACGATGGGATGGAAATTCGCGGTGCCGGTGGGACTGTTCGACGCCGCGAAGGGCTTGATTCCGGTGCTGCTCTTCGGTCCGCGTGTCCCCGGTATTCCTTTTTTCGCGGTGCTCTGCGGACTCGCCGCGGTGCTGGGTCACGTCTTCTCGGTCTTCGTGGGATTCAAGGGCGGCAAGGGCGTCGCAACTGCAGCGGGGTTGATACTCGGGATGGCGCCTCTGGCCTTCGCCGCGGTCGTCGCGATGTGGGCGCTGGTCGTGTGGCTCAGCGGTTACGTCTCGCTCGGCTCCGTGCTTGCGGCGGGGCTCTTTCCACTCGCCGACTGGCTACTGCATCCGGCCCGGCGATCGACGGTGACCCTCATCGTTGATGTCGCGCTGGCCGCATTCATCATCTGGAAGCATCGCGCGAACATCCGGCGGCTGCTGGCCGGGACCGAAAATCGATTTGGACGGCGGGCGTCGTCGGCGACCACGATTCGATGACCACGGTCGCCGTGCTCGGCGCGGGAAGCTGGGGAACCACGCTCGCGGACCTGCTGGCGCGGAAGGGCACGCGGGTCAGAATCTGGGCGCATGAGTCCGAAGTGGTCGCGGCGATCAATCGCGATCACTCCAATCCGGTTTTCCTGCCGGATTCTCCGCTCGACGCCTCACTACGCGCGTTCGAGGATCCGCTGGAAGCGGTCGAGGGCGCGGACGTGATACTCTCGGCCGCGCCGAGCCACGCGGTGCGGAGCGTAGCGGGCCGGGTCGCCGGGGCGATCCGTGAGAACACGCTCGTCGTCAGCGTGACCAAGGGAATCGAGCCGGGCACCTTGCAGCTGGTCTCGACCGTTCTCGCGGAGACTCTGCCAGGCACCCGGATCGCGGCCCTGTCGGGACCGAGCTTTGCCCAGGAAGTCTTCGCGGGACAGCCGACCGCCGTCGTCGCGGCCGCGCCGGAGCAGGGCACTGCACAGGCCGTGCAATCGGTGTTTTCGACGCCGAGGTTCCGGGTGTACTGGCATCAGGACGTCGTCGGCGTCGAGTTGGCTGGTGCGCTCAAGAATGTCATCGCGATTGCCGCTGGAATCCTCGAGGGGCTCGGCCTCGGTAATAATCCGCGGGCAGCATTGATCACCCGCGGGCTCGCGGAGATCACTCGACTGGGTGTGACGATGGGAGCGGATCCGCTGACGTTCGCCGGACTCGCGGGTATGGGAGATCTCATCCTCACGACGTGTGGTTCGCTCAGTCGCAATCGTTCGCTCGGCATGGCGCTGGCTGGCGGCGCAACGCTTGAAGCGTACAGCGCCCAGCATCGGACGGTAGCGGAGGGCGTCAATACCGCGAAAGCGGCGGTGGCCCTCGGCGAACGGGTCGGTGTGGAACTCCCGATCTGCGAGCAGGTGTATCAGATCCTCTTTCATGGGAAGCCGCCGAAGCGGGCGGTGGGTGAGCTCATGGAACGAACCCTCAAGTCGGAGCAGTGGCGGTGACCATGGCGCGACCGGTCCAGGAGTTTTTCTCCATCGGTGAGGTGTGCGCGCTCACCGATCTCAAGCCGCACGTGCTTCGCTACTGGGAAAGCCAGTTCCGTTTCCTGAACCCGGCGAAGAACCGGTCGGGGAACCGCGTCTACAAGAGTCGTGAAGTCGAGCTGATCATGCTGGTCAAGCATCTGCTCTACACGGAGAAGTTCACGATCGACGGCGCGCGTCAGCGGATCGACCAGTACCGCCGTACCGGCGAGCTGCGCGGCGCGGCACGGCGCGCCATGGCGACCGAGACGGTGGCGGAGCTGCATGCGGCGCTCGAGGAAATTCTCGCGGTGCTGGACGGGAAGACGCCGGCGCCACGGCCCGAGCCCGACCCGAATCCGACCTGAGCACGGGGGATGACTCGCGCGCGGCTGCCCGGTCCCCCTCGGGGCGGCTATCTTCCCCCTCCATGCACATTCTCGTCAGTAATGATGACGGTATCCTTGCCCCCGGCCTCGCGATGCTTGCCGAGGCATGCCGGAAAGTCGGAACTGTCACCGTGGTGGCGCCTGATCGCGAACAGAGCGGCACCTCTCACTCGCTCACGCTGCATCGTCCGGTACGCGCCGCGCTCCGTCCGGATGGTGCGTACCAGGTGGATGGCACTCCGACGGACTGCGTGCTGCTCGCGCTTGGCGCCCTCATGCCGGAGAAACCCAGCTTCGTGTTCTCCGGCATCAATCATGGGCCGAACATGGGCGAGGATGTGCTCTATTCCGGCACGGTCGCGGTTGCCATGGAAGCTGTTACGCTTGGCGTGCCGGGAATCGGCATCTCCTTCGCGGGTGGCGATCCGGAAATCATGGCGACCTATGGTGATCGCCTTGCCGATCTCGTCGCGCGCATTACGCGGGTCGAGAATTTCCCTGTAGACACCCTGCTCAACGTGAACCTTCCCCGGGTGCCTGCCCAGGATGTGCGCGGAGTGCGGGTGACGAAGCTCGGCAGCCGGTTCTTCAAGGAGAGTCTCACCCGCATGAAGGATCCGTGGGGGCGGGAGATGTTCTGGATCGGTGGAGGCACCATCCACTGGACCGGCGGAGAGGATTCGGATCACGAGGCCGTGGCGGCGGGCTACATCTCGATCACGCCGCTGCACATGGATCTCACGAACTACGATTTTCTCGAAACGGTGCGCGGATGGTCGCTCGAGGGGTAGGGGAGGGCGACAGCTACGGCGGATACCGCGCGCAGCTGGTGAACGAGCTGCAGCGGAAGGGAATCCGCGACCTGGCAGTGCTCCACGCCATCGGCCAGGTCCCACGACACTTGTTCGTGCCAGAAAGTGTTCGGCACCGAGCATACGAAGATTCCGCCCTTCCGATTTCGTCGGGGCAGACCATTTCCCAGCCGTGGGTCCAGGCCCGATACCTCGAGCTGGCCGCACTTACGGGACGGGAGAAGGTGCTCGAGATCGGAACGGGCTCGGGGTATCAGACCGCACTGCTCGCGCTGCTCGCGAGCATGGTGTTCAGTATCGAACGGCTGGCGCCGCTCGCCGCGGGTGCGCGGCAGGCCCTCGAGGCAGCGTCGATTCGCAACACATCGATCATGACGGGCGATGGAACGCTCGGGTGGCGACCATATGCGCCGTATGACGCCATCCTGGTGTCCGCGGCCTCGCCCAGTGTGCCGGCGCCCCTGGTGGACCAGCTTGCACCCGACGGCCGGCTCATCGTCCCGCTGGGCGATCGCGCGGCACAGGTCCTGACGCTCGTGCGCCGAAAGGGCGACGGATACACGACCGAACCGCTTGGAGACGTACGCTTCGTGCCCCTCGTCGGTCAGTTCGGTTTTGAAAGCTGATCGCCCGTTCACCCCCAATTTCCGCCGACACCTCCATGTTCGCTCAACTGATTCACTGGCTCATCGATACGGCGCGTACCCTCGGCTATCCGGGCATCGTGGCGCTGATGGCCATCGAGTCCTCGGTGCTGCCGCTCCCCAGCGAGCTCGTCATGCCTCCGGCCGGATATCTCGCCGCCAAGGGCGAGATGAACGCCTACCTCGCGGTGCTGGCCGGTGCGGCGGGCAGCGTGCTGGGCGCGATGATCAACTACTACCTGGCGGTGCTGATCGGCGAGCCGGTGCTGCGCCGCTACGGCAAGTACGTACTGATCTCCAACGCCTCGCTCGACAAGGCGGAGGCGTTCTTCAAGCGCCATGGGGAGTTCGGGACGCTCCTCGGCCGACTGGTCCCCGTGGTGCGGCATCTCATCTCCATTCCAGCCGGTCTCGCGAGAATGAACAAGGCGAGGTTCGCGATCTTCACGGCCATCGGGGCAGGGAGCTGGTGCGCCGTGCTCACGTACATCGGGTGGCTCCTGGGAAGGAACGAGGGGGCCCTGCAGGAGGCGTCGGTTCACGCGATGACGAGACAGGCGCTCCTCTACCTGGCGCCCGTTCTTCTCGTGAGTGTGGTGGGTTACGTCATCTGGCAGCGGCGGAGAGTCCGCGCCGCATGACGATCCGGCTGGTGATCTCCGGCCGCGTGCAGGGAGTGGGTTTTCGGTGGTTCATCAAGCAGACCGCACGCCGATTGCAGGTGACCGGTACCGTCTCCAATCTGCCGGATGGGCGGGTCGAGATCTTCGCAGGTGGCTCCGCCGAAGCCCTGGAGGAGTTGGAGAGAATTGCGAGAAAGGGTCCAGCCGGCGCACACGTCGAGCGTGTGGAAAAGGCTGAGAATGTAGATTATCCCGATGGCCTCAAAGCCTTTGATATCATATAAATAAACATTCCACATCGAGTGTTATCTAATTCATGACGGCCACTCTGACTACCCGCATGGAGCAGGCTCTCCGGCCTATTCCGGACCACCCGAAGCCCGGGATCGTCTTTCAGGACATCACTCCGATTCTGAGTGATCCGCTGCTTTTCCGGCAGTGCATCGAGGGCCTGGCCGAGCCGTTCCGTGGAATGGGCGTGAGTCATGTGCTGGGGATCGAAGCGCGAGGATTCATCCTGGGGGCGCCGGTCGCGATGCTCCTTGGTGCCGGTTTTCTCCCAGCCCGGAAGCCGGGGAAGCTTCCCTGGAAGACGATCCGGGAGAGCTACGCGCTGGAGTATGGCACGGACGCACTGGAGGCGCACGATGATGCGTGTGCCTCGGGATCGAGAGTGCTGATCGTGGATGATGTCCTCGCCACAGGTGGGACGGCGGAGGCGGCCGGCAAACTGGTCCGGAAGCTGGGCGGCGAGCTGATTGGCTGGTCGTTCCTGCTCGAATTGGGGTTCCTGCACGGTCGTTCGAAGCTGGAGCGCGCCGCGGTTCATTCTCTGGTCGTCAAATAGTGTGAGTCGCGTGCCAAGTGCGTCTGAACTCGGGCGAAAATCCCCGTAAGCCGCTGGCGATGCGTCCATTGCGAGGTTACACTTCACGGCTTGCGACAGAAACTGCGACGGGCTCCGCAGTATCAGGTATCACCGTCCGGTTTGCTTCTGGCACAGCTCGACGCCGCCCCCGTAGCTCAGCTGGATAGAGCAGCAGTTTCCTAAACTGTTGGCCGGGCGTTCGAGTCGCCCCGGGGGCACTTTGCCGGTGCGGGGCCACCCCGACCCAGGCTGGATCACTCAGGTATCGGACGAGATGACTTCGACGACTATGGATGCCCGCAAAACCGCCGTACCCCCGAGCTCCACTGCGCCAGCCTCGCCGCCAGCGAAGGCGGCTCGATGGATCGATGTGCCGCTCAACCGGGCCGCGGTCGCGGTCGGCGGTGTGGCGCTGATCGGCTTGCTGGCATGGGTGATCATCATCAGTGGACGCCGGAAAGAGGATTTCGCCTCACGCGCGCTGCAGCAAGCCCGAGCAGCCGCGGAATCGAACAATCTCGCGCTGGCCTCGAACGAGCTGCAGAAGGTCATGTCGACGTATGGTGGAACGGACGCTGCCAAGGAAGCGGAACTGACGCTCAACCAGGTGCGGATGGTGAACGGTCAGAGTGAGCTGGCGGCGGTCGGGCTGCGGGATTTTCTGAAGAAGAATCCGGAAGGGCAGTACAAGGCTCCGGCGTACGGGCTGCTGGGCGCTGCACTCGAAAACAGCGGGCACACCCTCGAGGCCGCTGATGCCTTCTCGTCGGCGTCCAAAGCGGCGGAGGTAGACTATCTTCGGGCAGACTATCTGCTGGACGCCGGTCGCGCGTACGCGAGCGCGGGCAAGGTTCCACAGGCCGCCGATGCTTTCCGGGCGATCATCAAGGACTTCGAGAAGACGCCTGCATTCACCGAGGCCCAGGTTCGCCTGGCGGAGCTGACGCAAGGCAGGATGTAATCGAGGGGAAATTAGTTTGAAGCACGCAATTGGCCCCGATTCCGATCGGGGCCTTTTTGCTGTCTGGGCCAGCGTGGAAAGGCGGAGCTCGTCGGTCAAGCCTGGGCCGGCGATCCGGGGGGTGAGGCCGAGCCGGATCAGCTCGTCAGCAGGCGTGAGGCACATGGATCAATGACGTATAATAAGTATTATGTTAAGTAACTCGGTGGATAACTGTGGAGAAAGCTGGATAACTCTCCCTCACGTGTTGTAAGCCATTGATGAACTAATGGTTGGGTTAGGTCGGCCTCCTGACCATCACCGCCATCATCTCGGTGGGACCTTCCTGATTGCCGTCCGGCTGACGTCAGAGAACGCCTTGAAAGACCAGCCTCCCTTCCCCGGCCAGCCAGACATTCCGAACCAGATCGAACCCGACACTGAGCGTCACGGTCAACGCCCGGCCGCTTCGGGTGCGCATCCGGATCGGCGCCGGCCCATATCCCGCCTGGGCCGCCACGGCAGCAGCCGCGACAGTCCCAGTGCCGCAGGCGAGGGTCTCGCCTTCGACCCCGCGCTCATAGGTCCGGATATCCCATGGGGTCTCGGAGGCACCGTCGCGGAGCGAGATGAAATTGACGTTGGCTCCGGGGTCGCCGAGCGAGGGGTGCGAACGGAGCTCGCGACCTCGAAGCATCAGGTCTTCACTGTTGGTGCTATCGACGAGGACCACGAGGTGCGGGACGCCGACGACGGTCGCCGCAAGCCTCCGCTCCGTGCCTTGCCGGGTGATGCCTTCCACATCCCGGGGCGGCGCGAAGTCGGGGAGGTTGAGCTCAGCCTCACCGCTTGCCTGGTTGATCCGGGTATGAAAGGTCCCCGCATCAGTAGCCAGACTCATTCCGTCGGGCGACGACATCTCGAGATAGGTAGCGAGCGTGGTGCTGCACAGCGCGGCGTTCCCGCACATAGCCGCCCGGGAGCCGTCGCAGTTGAAGAAGGTCATACGGACGCGATTGGGAGCTTCCGGGGTGAGAAAGACCAGCCCGTCCGCTCCGATTCCCTGCCTTCGATCGCAGAGCTCCGGCGTCCACTCCGGCGCCCACCGCTCGACGGGATTGGCGCGCCCGTCCAGCATGATGAAGTCGTTACCGGAGCCGCTCATCTTATAGAAGATCGTTCCCCTCATAGCTTCCTCAGGATCGCGCGGAGCCGGAGCCACCAGGGAATCCAGATGGCTTCGCGAACGATGCCCTTGTTCATCTTGCTCTGGCCTTCGACCCGGTCATGAAAGATGATCGGAATCTCCACGACGCGAAATCCCTTCTTCCACGCCCGGAAGCTCATCTCGATCTGGAATGCGTAACCGTTCGAGCGCACCCGGTCGAGGTCGATGGTCTCCAGCACTTCCCGCCGGAAGCATTTGAATCCGCCGGTGGAGTCCGTGAGCGGGAGCCCGGTGACGCGACGGGCGTACAAATTGGCGCCGAGCGACAGCAGGAGACGCGAGATGGGCCAGTTGATGACGTTGACCCCGGTCTTGTATCGCGAACCGACGACCACGTCGGCATTCTGGATCTCGGTGAGAAAGGCGGGCAGAAAAGCGGGGTCGTGCGAGAAGTCAGCGTCCATCTCGAAGATCACGTCGAAGCCCTGAAGCAGCGCCCACTGAAATCCCGCGATGTAGGCCCGTCCGAGGCCCTCCTTCACCGCCCGGTGCAGGACGTGTACGCGCGGCTTCGTCCGGCTCATGCGGTCGGCGAGATCGCCGGTGCCATCCGGAGAATTATCGTCCACCACGAGCAGTTCGATGCGCGGATCCTGTTTCAGGATCTCGGGAACGATCTGCGGGAGGTTGGACGCTTCGTTGTAGGTCGGGACGATGACGAGAATACGATCAGGCACGCGAGGCCCTCGGGAAGTAACGGACCCCTGCCAACGCGAGCGTTAGCATCAAGACGGCGGCCCAGGTCGCGAGTGTGACGCGCCTCGTCGTAACGACGATCGCCGGACGGTACCGGAATACGACCGTGTGCGTTCCCGCCGAAACCGGAACGCCGAGCAGCGCATAGTCGACTCGGGCGACGGAGGCAGGAGCGCCATCGATGGTGACGTTCCAGGACGGATGAAAGTTCCGGCTGAGCACCACGACTGCGGGTCCGCTGGCGGTCGTTTTGAGCACCACGGAATCTGCGGCGTCGCTCGTGAACTCGGCCTTTCCGGTGCCACCACCCTGCTGCATCGATGGTAGCGCACTGGCCGTAACGGCCTCTGTGGCGACGTCGAAGTCCGGACGCCACAGCATGTCGATCTGCTTCGCGGAATCCGGTTCCACGACCACGCGTGAGACGAGCCACGCGCCAGGCATCGCACTCGAATTTCTCAGGATCGAGACACGTTCGTCTCCGCCGATCCGCTGCATCCCGGGAAGATCGATCTTGCCGGGAAAGATGATGATTCGCGCCGCGAGCGCCTTCAGCACCGGACTGTTCAGGAAATCGAACCAATACTTCTGCAGCTGTTCCTGCGTGGTTGCCCCGTCACGCACGGAGACCCGCGTGAGATCATCGTACCACCGGAGCTGGTTCCCGTGATAGCCGAAGACCTGCGGGATTCGATTCGTGGCGAGGTATCCTGCACTTGGAAACACGCCGGGAAAATCCAGAACGCGCTCACCCGGACCCAGGGTCGTTCTCAGTGCGTCGATACCGGGATCAGCAGGAAAGAAGTCAGCGTAGCTGGCCACCTGCAGATATCTGAGGTCCACGCGCGCCAGGTCGAGTACGGTGATGGCGGTGAGCGAGAGCACGCACATGCGCGCGCTGAGCGCGCCTCGGCGAAACGCGAGGACCGCTCCCCACGCGGCGGCGCACCAGACGAACGTCAGGAACGAGCCGATGAGAAGGTGTGGCAGGTTCGCCTGAAAGGCTGCGGAGCGGCCACCCGGGGCATCGCCGAAGATTCCGGTCCAGAACGTATAAAGTGCGTCTCCGCCCGCGGCGGCGAACACGGTGACCAGCAGCGCGAGCCCGGCCCCAATGAGCAGGCTCCGCGAGAGTATCGTCGCCGCGTATTCATCACGCTCGGCGAGCACCCGCTCCAGCAGCATTGCCGAGAGAATCGTCGCGCACGCGATGAAGAGAAAGGTGGCCAGGCTCGGCGCGCGAAAGCTTTTCACGCCGGGAAGCACCGTGTACACGATGCGAAAGAACGGCGTGCCTGCCCCCAGCCCATAGAGCAATGCCACGGCCGAGATCGCCGCGAGTCCCCAGCGTCGGCGATCATGCTTGAGGGCGATCACAGCGCCGACGCCGAGCACCAGCACGAGCACCCCGCCGTACTCGGTGTTGTCCTTGAGCGGATTCTTGCCCCAGTAGGTCCCCGGCTCCGCGCCGGTACCTACGAAATCCGGGTCGAAGAGGGAGAACGTCTCGGCCGCGTGCAGTGAATAGCTGGCTGCGTGTTCGAACCCCTTACCCGCGCCCGACCGCGGGGAGTCCGTTCTCAGGTAGCGATACATGGGAAAGAGGACGAACGCCGCGACGCCGATAGCGATGACCGCCGCAACGAGGCCGCCTCCGAGAATCCGCGCAACCTGTCCGCTCCCCTGCTTTCTTCTGCTCCAGAGTGATCCCACGGCGTAGCCCGCCAGCGCGAGATAGGCGTAGTACGCCAGCTGCGGATGCGCGACCAGCATGAGGCCAAGGACGGCGCCGAGCCAGGTGAA
>JBDUEA010000111.1:0-9981 GCA_040002695.1 Gemmatimonadota bacterium
TTGAACTTGTCCGCCCCCGGCGCCGGCGTCCATGGGTGCTCCGGTTCGAACCGTTTCCAGAGCAGAGCCGAAATCTGGCGCAGGAGGACGTATCCGGCGTTGCCGGGCTCCCAGGACTGGTCCTCCTGGTTCTTCGTGATGACGCAGAACACGTAGTCACCATGGGGCGCGTTGACAAGCACCACCTCGGATCGGCTCTGGTCGACGGCTCCCTGCTTCGCGGCTGCCTGTACCCATGGCGGCAGCTGCGAGAGGGCCTCACCGTTCCAGTAAATACGGGTGAGATCCCGGTACATCTCCTCGCTCGCAGCCTCGCTGACTGCGCGGCCCTGCCGGATCGTCACCAGGAGACGCGCCATCTCGCGTGGCGTCGTCTGTCCCCAGCCGAAAACGCTCCGGTTCGATTCGCGTCCCGGCGTTCGGGAGTTGACGCGCGTCGAATCGAAGCCGTGACCCGCCAGCCACTCGTTGATGACGGTTCCGGTGCCTGCCAGCCGCTGATTCCAGAGCGCCGCGGTGTTGTCGCTCATGGTGATCATGAGCATCAGCACCCGGCTCAGCACGACCTCGCTCGAGTCCTTGAACGAGCCGAGGATGTCGTCACCCTCGTACCGGAGGGAGTCACGATACAGCAGTGGCTGCTTGAATTCGAGCGTGCCCCGCGCCATCGCGTCATACAGTCCGATCATGATCGGGACCTTGATCATGCTCGCCGTCGGAAAGAGTTCATCCGCCCGAATGGCGGCGCTCCGACCGCTCGGAAGATGCCGGACATACACACCGACGTCCCCGTGAAAATTCTTCACCAGCCCCTCGAGCTCCGACTGCAGCGCCGCGTCCGGATGCTCGACGGGCAGCACGAGCGGCGCCGGATCCATGTTCGGATGCGGGGAGGAGCATCCGGCCATCGCGAGGAGCAGCACCAGCAGCGCGCTGTCGGACCGGCGAAGCAAGGAAAGGCGCATCGACTCAAAGACTCCGGAGAAAGGTCGGGCCGCAGGGCCACCTACCATAAACCGCGACCCGGCATCCGTCTACCGGTGGATCATGTCCGCGGCTTGACAGAACCGGCGGCGGGCGCAACCTTGTTCCCATCAACGTTTGAGGGGAACAGATGAACGCACCGGATCTCGAACTGCTGCAGGGCACCCTCGATGTGCTCGTCCTCAAGGCGCTCGTCTTCGGGCCGCGGCACGGCTACGCCGTCGCCCGATGGATCCGCCAGGCCGCCGATGAATCACTGCAGATCGAGGAGGGCGCGCTCTACACCGCCCTGCACCGGATGGAAAAGCGCGGCTGGCTTGGCGCCACGTGGGGTCTCTCCGAAAACAATCGCCGGGCGAAATATTATCAGCTGACGGCGCAGGGCAGGAAACAACTCGAGCAGCGCACTCGGCTCTGGACCAGCTACGCCGAGGCGGTGTTCAAGGTGCTGCGTGCGGCGGAGGACTCTGCGTGATGCGGGATTTTCCTGGAGTGCGCCGGATGTTCCGGCTGGCCACGGGTCGAGGAGCGCTGCGCCAGGCCATCGACGAGGAACTCGCCTTCCACCTCGAGACGACCGCGGAGGAGCTGGTCGCGGAGGGAATGAATCCGACCGAAGCGCGGGCGGAGGCGCAGCGCCGCTTCGGAAATCTCGGCCGGCGGCGCGCGGAGTTGCTCGCCGTCGACGGCGCGCGGGACGCGCGTGACCGGTGGAGCGAGCGGTTTGCCGCTCTACGCCAGGACATCGGATTCGCGCTCCGCGGCGTGCGACGAAACCCTGGCTTCGCGCTGCTCGTGGCGCTCACGCTGGGCCTCGGCGTCGGCGTCAATGCCGCGATGCTCGGCATCCTCAATCATCTCTTCTTCGAACCGCCGGCGCACATCGCGGACAGCGAGCGGGTGCGGAAGGTGTATTTCGTCGGCGCCTCGAGCAGCAACTGGTCCGACATTCATGACCTCGTGGCGGCGCACAGCTTCAGTGGTATCTCCGCCTACGCTCCGGTCGAGCTGACATACGGCACCGGCGAACGCACGACCAAACTCCACGCACAGATCGTTTCACCAACTTTCTTCTCCCTGCTGGGTGCTCCGATGTTTTCGGGCCGGCCGCTGATCCCCGCGGATGATTCGCTTCCTCGTACCGGGAGCGCCGCGGTGGTGAGCTATGGTTTCTGGCGCCGGCAACTCGGTGGCGATCCCCATGTGCTCGGACGTGTATTGGATATCGGAGAGGGCCACTACACCGTCATCGGAGTGGCCACCGAAGGTTTCACCGGCGCCGAACAAAATGCGGCGGACGTCTGGTTGCCGCTGCGCGGCGCGGCCGCGGAAGTTGAAGGCGGAGACTGGGAGCACTCGCGGGGCTACTACTGGCTGGTGGGGCTGGCCCGGCTTAAGCCGGGCGTCACGACGGAGACGGGGGAGTCCGAGGCGACGCGGCTCCATCGGCGGGCGCGCGAGGGCACGAAGGATGACGATCACGTCCGGCATGTCACGCTCGCGTCGCTGATCGAGGCGCGCGGTCCGGGTCGTCCGCGCGAAGCGACCGTATACGTCTGGGTGGCGGGTGTCTCCCTGATCGTGCTGATCATCGCGGGCGCGAATGTGGCGAATCTTCTGCTGCTCCGCGCCATGCGTCGCCGGCGCGAAACGGCCGTGCGCCTGGCGCTCGGCATCAGTCGCGCGCGTCTCGTCGGCCACCTGCTCGCCGAGAGCGTGGTGCTCGCACTCCTCGGGGCGGCGGGGGCGCTGGTGCTCGGTGCCGTGGGCGGGCAATTCTTTCATCGACTCATGCTGGATGGGAATTCAACCTTCACCCTGGGACTCGACCGCACGACGATTGTTCTCACGATCACGCTGGCACTGGTGGCGGGAATTGCTGCGGGCCTGGCACCGGCCGCGCTCGAGAGCCGCCCTGATCTAACGCGGTCGCTCAGGTCGTCCGGGGCGAGCGGCCGCCGCTCTGCACTGCAGTCGGCGTTGCTCATCCTGCAGGCGACGCTCTCCGTGATTCTGCTCGTCGGCGCGGGGCTGTTCGTCCAGAGCCTGCGCGCCGTCCGAGGTCTCGATCTCGGCATGTCGACGTCGAATGTGCTGCTGGTGCAGCCGGAGTTCGCTTCGACGATGACCCCTGCGCGGCAGTCGTTGTTTCTCGACGATGGCATCGAGCGCATCCGGCATCTGGCCGGCGTGCAGGACGTCGCGGTGTCCGGCTCCATTCCATTCTGGTCGAGTTATGCGATCGACCTCTCGGTCCCGGGTCTCGACAGCATTCCCAGTCCGAAGGACGGCGGCCCCTACGTCAACGCGGTAACACCGGCGTTTCTCTCGACGATGGGCATGACGCTCGCGCGCGGCCGCTGGTTCCGCGAACAGGACGGTCGAGGAGCGCCGGCCGTGACGGTGATCGGCGAAGCGATGGCCGCGCTGCTCTGGCCGGGACAGAACGCGCTCGGGAAATGCATGAAGATCGGCGGGGATACGATGCCGTGCAGCGAGGTGATCGGCATCGTGCGGGACCCACGGCGCCAGAATCTGTTCGAAGAAAGAACCGTTCAGTATTACGTCCCGAAGGCTCAACGATGGAACGACGATTATCAGGCGGCGTTCTTCGTCCGGACCACCGGCCGGCCCGAGACCCTCGCAGCGCCGGTGCAACGCGCGCTTCATGTTGCCTCAGCCGAAGTTCGCTACATCGAAACCCGGCCGCTGCAGGATCTGATCGAACCACAGCTTCGAGCGTGGAGTCTTGGAGCCACGCTCTTCACGCTGTTCGGCGGACTGGCGCTGCTCGTGGCGGCCGTGGGACTCTACAGCATCATGTCATTCGAAGTGACGCGCCGGTCGCGGGAGCTCGGCATCCGCAGCGCACTCGGCGCGTCCGCGCGGACGATTCTTGCGCTGGTGCTCGGCGATGGTCTCAGGCTGGTGAGCCTCGGGATCATCCTCGGCGTTGCGCTGACGCTTCTCGTGGCGCCCGCGGGGGCGACGCTCCTGTATGGTGTGTCGCCGAGGGAGCCAATGGTCTATGTCCTGGCAGCCGGCGTACTGCTGGTGGCCGCGCTGGTGGCCGGAATTTTCCCGGCGGTGCGGGCCTCCCGCGTCGATCCGAATCAGACCCTGCGTGCCGAATAGCAGCAGGCGCGTTCTCGCTGCGGATGCGCCTAGAGATTGGTCTGCACGTAGCGCGTCAGCAGCTCATACAGATGCCGCCTCGTACCGCGCCCTTCGAAGATGCCGTGCGAGCGATTGGGATAGGTCATCAGATCGAACGGCTTGTCCGCCTTCACCAGCGCGTTGATCAGCGCCTCGGTTCCCTGGAAGTGCACGTTGTCGTCTCCCGTTCCATGCACCAGGAGCAGCTTGCCCTTGAGTCCCTCCGCGAACGTGATGGGGGAGCCCTGGGCGTAGTCCGCCGCGTTGTCCTGCGGCAGGCCCATGTATCGCTCCTGATAGATCGTATCGTAGTAGCGCATATCGGGGACCGGCGCCACGGCGATTCCCATCCGGTAGATGTCCGGATAGCGGAACATCAGATTGAGCGTCGATGAGCCTCCGCCGCTCCAGCCCCACACGCCGACGCGCGTGGGATCCACGAAAGACCACTGCATCATGGTGCGCGCGGCACCGGCCTGATCCTGTGACGTGAGCACGCCGAGTTTCCGGTACACCGACTTTCGCCAGGCGCGGCCGCGCAACGACGGAGTGCCCCGGTTGTCTACCGACGCGACGAGATAACCCTGCTGCGTCAGCATGAGGTGCCACAGGTAGTCGCTGAAGCCCCACTCATCCACCGCCGTCTGTCCCGCCGGTTCGCCATACACATTGAAGAACAGCGGGTAGCGCTTCGTCGAGTCGAAATCGGCGGGCCGCATGAGATAGCCGTCGAGCTGTACGCCGCCGCCCGCATCCACTTTGAAGAAGCCCGCCTTGCCGCGCCGGAGCGCGTCCACCGTCGCGCGAAGCGTCGCGTTGTCCACCAGGGTTCGCGCGACGGTATGCGCGGGCAGCCGGACCAGGTCCGTCACGGGCGGCACGCCGAACGACGACCAGGTGTGGAGCGCCCACTTCGCGTTGGGTGCGAGCGTATAGCGGTGGGTTCCCGGCTCCGAAGCGGGCGTGAGCCGCTCCGCCTTGCCGCTCCCGTCGAGTCTGACTCGATAGAGATATCGCTGAGTCGGATTGTCGGGGGAGGCGATGTAATAGAGCCAGCCGCCCTTCTCGTCGATCCGCTCGACGTTCGCGACATCGAAATCGCCGCGGGTGAGCAGCTTGACCGTCTTGCCATCGCGCGAGACCGCGTACACATGCCGCCAGCCGTCGCGCTCGCTCACCCAGGTGAAGCGGGCTCCCTTGTCGAGCCACTGCACGTCGTCCACGACATCCACCCAGGCGCTGTCCCGCTCGGTGAGCACGGTTCGGACAACGCCGCTGTTCGCGTCGGCCAGGAGCACGTCATCGGTATTCTGCAGCCGGTTGAGATGCTGCAGCAGCAGCTCGTTCGAGTTCGCCGCCCAGTCCATGCGCGCGATGTAGTTATTGCGCGGATCCCCGGGGACGTTGAACCAGGTTGTGGTGCCGCCCTTCGCATCTACCACGCCAACGCGTCCCGCCGAATTGGTCTGGCCCGCCTTCGGGTACTGTACCGGAATCGTGAATGAATAGAGGCTGTCGGTATTGTCGATGAGGAGGAAATCGCGGACCCCCGAAGCGTCGAGCTGCCAGTAGGCGATGCGGCGGCCGTCGGGGCTCCACCGGAAACCGTCGCGGAGGTCGAGCTCTTCCTCGTAGACCCAGTCGAACGTGCCGTTGATGATCGTGCGGGAACCATCGTGAGTGAGCTGCGTGATCGCGTGAGACGCCAGATCTTCGACGTAGAGGTTGTTTTCCCGCACGTACGCCACGCGCCCGCCATCGGGAGAAAACTTCGCGAACATCAGCGTCGAAGGCTTGGCGTCGCCGCCAAGCTGGTGCAGCCGGCCCGAGGCGCGATCCAGGACCCAGAAGTCCCCGCGGGTGTTCTGCCGCCAGACGCGGGCGCTGTTAGTGAATAGCAGCAGGCTCCGCTGATCATCAGAGAAGGTGTAGTCCTCGATCTCGAGCGGAGATGCCGCTCCTTCCGGGGTGAACCGCTCTCCAGGAATCATCACTTCACGCCCACCGGTCTCCGCGTCGTACCGCACCAGCTCCTGGCCGCCGGTCTGCCGGGCCTCGAGCGCTGTATAGGCGCCGGAGTCCGCGAGCCACTTGGTCGGCCCCATGAAAGACGGCCGCAGCGCTGGATCGTTGAAGATCCGTTCAAGAGTCAAAGTCCCCGCGTCCCCCTGCTGGGCCATGACCGGAGTGGCAGTGGCCACGAACAGACAGGCGGCGACCGTGAGGCGACGGAATGACGGCATGCGAGACTCCAGAAGAATGGTCGGCGGCTGAAGCGTCAGGCGGGGAAAATCATGCTCGAATCCAGTCGGCGCCAGTGTCGGACTCAACCCGGCTGGCCTCCGCGAGGCAGCCAGAGAAACCGGGCGGGCCGTTCACGGAATGCGCGCCGCAATGCGCGACGGAGCCGGGCTCGTTCCGTGGCGCCGAGGTCTCTCGCCTGCATCGCGGTGCGCAACGCGAGGAAGAACGATACGCCGAAGTTGCAGATCCCGATGAGACCGATCGAACACAACCCGAGGACCACCTGCGGCCAGTGGAGCAATCCAGCCTCGGCGAGTGGCAGGAACGTAAGTGCGAGCGAGGCGGCCGAGAGCGTCACGTGCCGGACTTCGATCGGAAGTCCCATGAAGGCGAACACGAGGGGCGTGAAGCCAAGGAGAAAACCGAGGCTGAGGTAGCCGACGATCCCGCCGAGATTCCGGTTAACCCAGCGGCCGAATCCGGCCGCATGGCGTTCGCCGAGGAACCGACCGAGTCGCCGGTTGTAACTCAGCGCTTCCGGCAGCCTGCGGTACGCCGCCCAGTTCGCGGTCCATCCTGCCACGAGACTCGAGATCCAGAGAAACACTCCGGTCAGCGCGGCGAACGGCACCGTGAGACTCAGGAGTGGATGCAGCGCATGCAGTCCATGCTCCGCTTCGGCGGTGTCGAGGATGTAACTGCCTCGGAGCAGATGCCAGACCCAGTCGACCAGGAGCGCCATTGGGATCGTGGAGAGCACGTTTCCCAGCGTCGCGATGACCTGGGACCGGGTGATCGCGGCGACGAGCTCCACCTGTTCGTCGACCTGTTCGTGATGTTCGAGCGCGCCACCCAGTGCTGCCGCGGTCATGGCCGGCTGTTTGGATGCCAGGGTCAGGCCAGCCAGCTGCATGGTGATGAAGCTGAGGGAATAGTCGAGGGCGATCCCGATGCCGGTCACCATCGGCGCGAGCGGCAGCGCCGTGATCGTGTACTTGAATGCCGCCGTGAACGCGGTGAGAATCCCTCCGCCGATCGCGGAGACGCCGCGCTCGTTCCAGTCCCGCCGGGTGGTGACGAGATAGTGCTCGCCGGTCTGCCCTGTGTGCTCGACGATCTTCCGGGCGAGCCGGTGCAGCGAATGCCGCGTGAGCGATCGAAGGCCTCGCTGCTGGATGCTCGCCCGGATGAGCGTCGCCGCGAAGGCCCGCCCGTCCCCGGTTCCCGCGTTCAGATCATGGACGGCTGTCAGCCGCTCCAGTTGGGCATCGAGCAGCTCCAGGCGGAAGACCACGCCGGTGGAGACACCGCGCGCATCGAGCCGGTCATGCGTGGCATGCAGGTCGAGGCGGCAGGCGATGAGCGCGGCCTCCGCTCGGGCCCGGGCGCCAGGAGTGGTGGGATCGTCGAACGACGCAGTCATCGCGCTCGAGAGTGCGAAGAATGGGGATTCGCTTTCCGGCGCATCGTCGAGTTGGAGGAGGTCCCGGGAGAGCCCGACGGCGGTGGCCCGATGCGCGAGCAGCAGACCCGCGTCGTGCCACCGTTTCGGACCCGGACTCACGATCTCCCGCCAGGGCGCCAGCGCTTCGGGAGATAACTGCTCGAACCAGCGAGCGTCGGCTTCGGTGAGCCCGAGATGCACGAGCAGGTAGAAGAGATCGTCCTCTCCATGAAGACCGGGAACGAGCGCGTCCTCGATGCGACGGAAAGCTTCCTGTATCAGGGAAGGGCTGTCGGGGAGACCGAGCTCCGCGATCATCCGCACCGCTGAATGGTGCTCGCATGCCCCGGCGAGCGTCGCGCGAATGACGCCGGCACGTGGGTGGACATCAATCGCCTCGGCGAGAACCGCGAGCCGGCGGGTTCTGGGGATTACGCTGCCCTGCGGCTCGGTTCCCGCGTCCCGGATCCAGTTGAGCAGGTTCGTTAGCCAGCGCGCATCCCGATTGTGGATGATCTCCTCGAGCAGCAGATCGACCACGCGCACCGGTACGGCCGTTCCGGCGTCGATTCGCCGTGGGGTCGGCGTCGGCGCTGAGGCGTCATTGCCGGAAGACTGGTCGAGCGAAGGGATCGGAGGCACAGACCGAATGCTAGGCCTCCCGGAGAACCGGCGAAAGGCCACGGAACGGCCCGGTGGTCCCGTGCCAGTCCCGCTCGTCCCGCGTCAGTGGACGAATGGTTCGCGAGGCCATACTCTCCTGCATGGCTGATCCCGGCATTCCCAGATCACGCAGAGAAAAATTTGCGCTGCTGGTCGGAGTCTGGACGCTGATCGGTCTCCTGCACTTCTCCTACCTCTATCTCGACGATTTAACCCGCGGCAAGCCAGGGACCGCACCCGGCCGCTTCATCGACGAATTCGCCGGCGCCTACGGAGCGGCGCTGATGTTTCCGGCGATTCTCTGGTGGATCCGGCGCTATCGCCTCGACCGTACCCACTGGCTCCGCCGGCTGCCCGCGCAGCTGGGCGGAATGGTCGTCGTTTCGCTGGTACATACCACGTGGAATGCGGTCTCGCGCCCGTTGCTGTACCGGCTGTCCGGACTGCCAGCATACGATTACGGTAACCTCGCCATCCGCTACCTGATGGAGCTGCCGAACGACGCCCTCAACTATGCGATCCTCGTCGGCCTGGTCGGCCTGTACGACTACTATCGCGAGAATCGCACGCGTGAACTGCGGACGGCCCAGCTCGAAGCGTCCCTGGCCCGCTCGCAACTGCAGAACCTGCGTCTTCAGCTCAATCCGCACTTCCTGTTCAACGCACTGAACACGATTTCCTCGATCATGTATGAGGATCCGGTCCGCGCGGACCAGATGCTGGCCCGGCTGAGTGAACTGTTGCGCGCGACGCTGCAGGCACCGGAGGGACAGGAAACGACCGTCGAGCAGGAGCTGCATGTGCTGTCGCTCTACCTGGAGCTGATGCGTGCCCGTTTCGAGGAACGCCTCGAGGTGAAAGTGGTCGCCGAGGCGGGCGTCCACGGAGCTTTGCTGCCGCAGCTGCTCTTGCAGCCGCTGGTGGAGAACGCGCTCCGTCACGGGCTTGACCTGAGCGGTCGTGGCACGGTCGAAGTGAATTGCGCCCGCGCGAACGGCAATCTTCACCTCGAAGTTCGGGATCACGGGCCCGGGCTTGCCGGGGCGATACGCGAGGGTATCGGTCTCTCCAACACCGTGGCCAGGCTCGACCGGCTCTACGGCACGGCTCAGCGTTTCGAAATCTCCAATGCGGACGGCGGCGGCCTGCGGATCTCGATCGACATTCCCTATCACACCGTGCCGGTCCCGTCGTGAGCGTATTGCGCGTCATCCTGGTGGATGACGAGCGCCCCGCGCGAGCCAGGATGCGCCGTCTCCTGGCGGGTCTGCCGGACCTCGAGATTGTCGCCGAGGCGGACGACGGCCCAACGGCGGTATCGGCGATCCGTCAGTTCGCTCCTGACCTGGTCTTCCTCGACATCCGGATGCCCGGCCTCGACGGCTTCGGTGTACTGGAAGCGCTCGACGTCGAGCGACTTCCGCAGATCGTCTTCGTCACCGCCTTTGACGAGCATGCGATCCGCGCCTTCGATGTGCACGCCGTCGACT
>JBDUEA010000112.1:0-9907 GCA_040002695.1 Gemmatimonadota bacterium
GCCGCGGGTGTCGGAACGCGACGACGCCAGGCCGGCGTGTCGGGAAGCGTGTTCCAGCGGTAGAGTCGATCAGCGATCGTCGCCGCATCGCGAAGCCGGAGGGCCGCGGCGTATTCGATGCCTTCGAGTGAGAGCCGGGCGATGGGACCGTGCGACGGAATCTCGCGCGAGGCAGCGAAGTAGAGCGGATGCGCGGCCGGACCCGAAGTCCAGCCGAGGTCGGTCTCCACTTCCAGCACGCCATCGAGAACGAGCCGAGCGAGATGATTTGGAGATGAGGTCTCGGCGGCGACGATTCCGGGAGCGCGCAGTTCAGCGAAGAGTTCTGCGGTCGCGGCGTCGACTATCCGGAGCGGACGACGGTGCGGGGTAACGGGTCTAAGCAGCGCACCACCCGTGCCCGTCGAAAGGACGGGCCCGGGCAGTGTGTCAGCCGCGGAGAGCTCGTAACCGATCGCGGCTCGATGCCGGCGCAATGCCGGCTCCGCTCAGCGCCGCGAGCGGAGTTGCGCCTTGATGATCGCGAAGTCGCGCGCAAAGGGCTTCGGCTTGGGCTTCCCGGTCGAGCTGGTCCGGTTGGTGCACGTGGTGCAGGTGCCCTTGGTGCTGCCGGCGGTGCAGGCCTGGATGCCGTCCCAGCTGATTTCGCCGATCACTTCGTCCGGAAGTACGGTGACCATCACGTCCCTGCTGGTGAACTGACTCATGGTTCCCTCCCTGAGATGGGACATCCGACCGTGGCCGAGTCGTGCGCTCGACAGCACCCGCCAACCCTGCTGGTGCGCGAGTGGAGGGGATATACGGGCTGGCGGGCGCAGCGTCAAGCGACGGCTTGCCTGAGAGGTGAAGGGCTGGTATTTCCCTGCCATGCCCTCGCCTTCCGCCACTCCAGCAGCCGCCCCGTCCGCGGTAAGTCTCGCGTCGGTCGCCTTTGCGTACGCCGGGAATCATGACGCGATCCGCCTGAGAGACCCGGCCACGGACCAGCTCATCGCCACACCCGAGTGGGTCGCCAAAGGAGCCAGCAATCCCGCCGCCTATGTGCGGGGGACGCGACCCAGCGTACAGGCGACTTTCTCCGGGAAACCCGGCTCCACGATCCACCTCACGGTCGGCGCCCGAAGCAAACCGGGACCGGGCCTGACTCTGACCGACGCGACGCTCACCTTCGATGCAACCGGACACTCGGGACCGGTGAATCTTCAAATGGAGACCGCGCTCCCGGGAGCAATCAGCAGTCTCCAGCTTCACTGGGACTGGTACTCCATCGTCGGCGGACAGGAAACCTCACTGGGCAGCTCGGCGCACGAAATTCTCGTCACCCTGGCGCCACTCACCGATCCCGTCGAGTGGGCCGCGCATCCGGCGCCGGTCGATCCGCCCGATCAGGCTGGGATGCGCTGGACCTATCTGCCGCTGATTCGGTGGACCACGAAGTGGGCGACCGGGCTCCAGGACTCCAAGGCCATCTGCGACGCGATTATCGCGCAGGTCGGCACGACGGGACTCAAGTACGGCATCGGCGCGTGGACCGTGCGGAACATGCTCAATGCCGGCGGCGGATTCTGCGGCGGATGGTATCGGCTCTTCCAGGCGCTGGCGGGGACGCAGGGCGTCGAGGTCGAGCGTCGCTCGTATCTCGTCGACTGGCCGGCGGGCGCGCCGACGACGGTCAAGTGGTGCGCCATCGTGGTGCAGAACCCCGGACTCAACCGCACCGAACCCATCGAGGGCTCCGCGACCTATCACGATGCCGACCAGGCGCCGCTCAGCAAGTGCGCAGTTGCGGAGCTGACGACGCACAGGTACCGGTTCTGGGGATTGCCCGGCAAGATCGCGGATGGACACTGCATCAACTTCCTGAAGAATGGCGACGGCTGGATCCTGTACGACTCGTCGTTCTTCAATCATGGGATCGCGCTTACCGGATTCACCCTGCCCTCGGGAGACGACCCGAAGACGGTCGATCTCAAGTCGCAGGGCAACCTGCTCACCGCCTATTTCCAGAACGCGGTGGGATTCATGCTCGGCTCGCTGGAGAACAGTGGCCACAGCTACGTGACCGAGCATCCGGCGCCGGGCGGCACGGTCGCGTACACCCGGAACGGCCTGACGGTGAAGACGCAGGTCGTGTTCGATAGTGGAGACACGATCCGCTTCTACTGGTCCACCTGATGCATCACGCGATATTCACGCTGATGCGCGCCACGAGGCAACGATGAGCGGCGCCCACGATTATCTGCGCGGCGCCCTCTTCAGCCCGACCGCCGGCGTGACCAAACGGCCGTGGACGGGGATTCTCGCCGCGATCGATCAGGTGACGAGCGCGCAGTCACCAGAGTCCGAAGAACTGCTGCACCAGGTGCTCACCGACTACAAGGGAAAGTTGCAGCTGGACGACGACGCCGGGCACTGTCACGCCATGCCCCCTGAAGACCTGCTGCGATTGATCGCCGTGCAGACGCTGGCGGGTTGGGACCTCAAGGGCCACCGCAACGCCATCAGTTTGCACGCGAATCCGGCACGGCGGGATATCCTGGGGACGATTGCGAGAAGGGTGTTGAGAGGATGAGGACCGCCGGGAAAGGGGAAAGAGAAACGGGAAACGGGAAAGGGGAAAGGGGAAAGGGGAAAGGGGAAAGGGGAAAGGGGGAACGGGGGAACGGGGGAACGGGGGAACGGGGGACGCCAATACGAAGGCGCCCACCGGTTCTGTCATTGCGAGGAGCGCGCAACGGCGCGCGACGCGGCAATCTCATCGCTCGATGACGGCGTTGTGCGGAGCGGGTTACTAACCGCGCGCATTGAGAGAAGCGCGGAATACTTCACGACCGCGATGTAAGACGTCACCTACCTGCTCAGAGACGCGATCCAGAAAGCAGTGATCGCAAAGCGATCCCCAACATCAGTTCGGGCTCACCGGCCTGCAAAGGCGTCACAGGATCCATCGCCTTTGACAAGAACGGTATATGCTCGAGATAAAGATTCAGGTCAGTGTGGTGAAGTATGGAGGGTGGGAAGGATTGGAGGAGAAGTAGGGATGGATGCCGCTCCCTCCCCGAGCGGGGAGGGAGGGAAGTGCGTCGGTCACGAAGTCGTCAATGCTGCATTACTTGAAGATTCCCGCGAATATCTTGCTCAGGTCGACATCCTTCAGGAAAGCGAGCTGTACGAGATCCGGTCCGCCCGGACCGATCTGAGCGAAGCCTCGCAGAAAGAATCCCGACACGGGTTCGGCCAGCAGGCGAACCTGGAACCGCGTTCGGTACCCCAGGAAAACCGCTCGCGTGATCACCGTATCCTTCGCGGTACCGATCGTGTCGCTGTTGATAACCTTCGTGGTGAATGTATTGACCGCGAAGTCCGCCGCCCGACCGGCCATGACATCCAACCTGAACACCGTGTGTTCGTCTTTGGCCGAGAGCTGGGAGAGGGTTCCTCCCAGCATGTAGAAGACTCCCACGTTCGGGTCGAAGTCCGCATCGGGATTCGTTTGAAATCCGGTGGAGATCGCGGGACCCGCCCAGATCTTCGTTCGGCCTATCTGCCACTCCGGTCGAAAGGTCCCGAGCACTCGCGCACTCTTTGCCGTCTCATACTGGACCGGTAACGCCACCGGAATGACCGTGAACAGCGTGTCTCCGGAGACGCGGCCTAGACCGCATGCGGTGGCGATGGGCGGAAGATTGGGAATATTTGGTCCGACCGCAGTGATCGTTCGACCGGGGCTGCAGGAGGACCGGGAGTCGATCTTCAACGCGCTGGTAAGGTGCATCTCCGGAGTGAACTCCAGGCGGAAACCACGCTTCACCACGAGCGGCAATACCCAGGAGGCGCTGGCCGCGACTCGAGTATCGGTCTGAGAGAAGTTACTCTGGGCGCTCGACAGCTCCGCGCCAGTATACAACGTAAAGCCTTCCTGCTTCACCTCCGAGCGTTTGGTACC
This sequence comes from Gemmatimonadota bacterium, assembly GCA_040002695.1. Lineage (GTDB taxonomy): Bacteria > Gemmatimonadota > Gemmatimonadetes > Gemmatimonadales > GWC2-71-9 > JBDUEA01. Next base: position 3,947 of record JBDUEA010000112.1, read on the forward strand.
CAGCACAACGGAGCAGACTCGTGCGTCACCATCCTTCTCGACGACCTCGATGAGACGGCCGTCCAGGTCGCCGGCTTTTTCCAGCCGGACGAGCTCCTTCGGATCCTGAATGGTCGTCAGATCGGCCGGGATGTGATCGATAAACACCAGGAGGGTCGTTGGCGATGCGACGATGGCGTCATCCTTCGAACGAACCTGGAGAATGAGCTGATCCTTGGTCGTGTCCCCCTCTTCCTTCTTGGCGGACGCTGTATCCGCGAAGCATGCCTGGGAGAGCAGTGCCCCATCCGTGCTCTTGAGCTTGAGGACGTAGGCCTTCTGGGCCACGACTGGGGCTGGCAGGAATGTGAGAAGGAGGATCCCAACGTATCGAACGATCGCAGCACCGCGCATGGGGCCTCACTGGTTGACGGACACATTGAGGTGATCGTGATGTCACACGGAATGTGCGATCGACCCGTCAGAGGCCGGTCAATCAGGGGTCAGTGAGACGAATTCCTCCTTGGAGTGTCCGGTGCCAAGCTACGCCTTCAGATGGCAACATCCATCTGAGCTGCATGTCACCCAGAGCCCTTCGTGGCCTATGGCCACATCGATATTGGTGCTCGGTGCGCTCTCCTCAGCCGATGCCCCAGGCTATCAGTAAGCAAGAATTCGTACGGGCCGGCCCAGCAGGGGCTTTGATCGTTATCGGCCCCCTCGCTTCGAGTGGCGGATAATGGCTCACTCACGGCCGCACTCGTCGCGGCGGGCTCCGGCCGCGCGGCGATCGCGTAGGCCACACGCGCTTGGGTACACGCGCCTCTGTCATCTTCGTGAAGAGCACGCTGATGGTGATCCGGTGGTCCAGTTTCTCGGGCGAGCCTTCACCAACAGGGTTGAGGCAGGGTGTCAGGCAGAAGTTATCTGGAGATCAGATCGAAAGACCCTGAGGCAAACGAACTGCGGAAGGATCTGCGCTAAGACGCAAAGAAGGGTGTCAGGAAATATCCTGGCACCCTCACTCGCATGCGGATTCTGCGTGCCTGAACAAAGGAGGAACAGAAGATGTCAAGTGTGCCCGCGTAGCTAAGTCTGGATCCGACAACACCCGTTTGTCGCACAACTTACCCACGCCGCTCGGCCGTCCTCCAGTGTTTCTTCCGGAATGGGGACGTTCGGATGGAAGCCATCCTTATCAAGGGAATGGGTCTTCAAGCAACCACCCTCCTTGGCCCAGGCCGCGTGCGCATTCTTGTCCTCCCCTGTCTCACAGATATAGATAACGCGAGATACGGTGTCGACTGTCGTCGGACCGATCAACAGGACAAGCCCTTTGTCCCCCGCGGAGGAGCCGTTGAAATAGATGCAAGTGGGCGTGTCAGGATTTGCGCTGACCCGGTGCGGGTCGTCCGCCTTGCCGTTCTGGCTCTGAATGGCGCCCAACCACTTTTGGTTTCCGCTCAACTTGTCGAACCTGTGCTTCTTTGCGCTCTCCGAGTGGGGGAACACGACTAAATCTGCATTGGAGGTAGGAAAGTGCTCAGTGGTGCTGTGGCGAAGGATCGACATCTTCGGAAGTTCGTCGAGACATTTCTGGTACGTCGGTACTGATGCGACAACGCTCGTGCCTTTCATTCCCAGCACGAGCACAAGCCCGATGAGCGCGCCGGGCAAGGAGGCAAACGTTAGCAATCTACGTACACTCGGGCATCCACCGCTGGCGATCATATCAGGTTCTCGCATAAGGGGTAATACATCAGTGACCAAACACGATAGTTAGATCGTCCACGGCTTGCGCCCATGGATTGCCGGCAGCTTTGTTCTGTTGAGGACGCCGAGAGCCACGCAGAACTTCCAGAATCCCCGCCGCTTCGGCTACGTCGGCCGTGCTCCAGCGCTCACTTCTATCGATATGCCTGACCGCATCATCGATATTGGGATTTACCGCGGAGCTATCACCAATCAGGAGTGACAGTCTCGATTCGAGAGCAACCGCATCCCACGACCTCGTCCCCGGCTCACTCCGCTCCCGGAATCCCGCGAGCTCCCCAAGCAGGTGCTTCGCCGTAGTCGTGTCGCCCCGCTCAATCGCCTGTTCGACCTGGGCGTGATAGTCCGTTCCTTCGGGCGCGCCAAGCAATGGAAAGGCGATCAATCGCGGCCGGTACAACAGGGCAGCGGTCGCCTTGGCGCTGTTCGCACCTCGACTCGCCCGCGCCCCGATACGCGCCGCGATCGCTCGAATGCTCTCGGCCGGCTCCCCCGCGGCCGCGAAGGCGAGCAACCGCTGCGCGTCCGCCTTCTGGATGACCGGCACGTCAAGAACCCTTCCCTCAGGATCCCTCACATCCCAACTCTGGTCGCCTCCACCCAGGATATCAGCCGCGAGCATCGGCCTGCCTGTAAGACCGGCCAGCGCTGCGAGAATCTCACGTTCATCCGTATTCCTGGGCGTAAGCCGAAGCAGCGAGTCGGCAAGGGAACGAACCTCACGAAACCGGCCGAGCTTGAGCAGAATGCGCGCTCGCCTGCTTCCGAGCTCGATATCGTCGGGCAGAGCCCGCCGAAGTCGATCCACTATCGCGAGCGCCGACCGCTCCCTGCCGCCGCCAGAGGCCGAATCCGTGAGCAGGCCGGCCAACTCCAGCGCCACCGCCTGGGCCTTGAGCGCTGGGATACTGTTCGGGAAATCGGTCAACCATGTCGACGTCACATCAAGCAGAAGACGCCGACTCGAACCCACCGCTTCGAGACGCGAGGCCGGCAGGTGTTGGCCGAGAAGGACTTCTCCCATCGGGTAGGGCAGGAAGGAGATCGTGTCACCCATCACTCCCGGATAAGCCGCGAGCGCCTTGCTCGAGTCCCCCTCCGGCCACCCACGTCGCAACCGATTCGGTTCGGCGTACAGGAGCTCGGCCAGCTGATCCACCGCGTATCCACCGAATGCGGCATGCGAGAGCGGTGCAATCTTGAGCGCCCGTGCCAGCGCCTTCATGCCTTGCGCATAGCTCGATCGAAAGCGCCAGCCGGATGCGCTCCTGCCGTCGGGGACGACCGCGTCGTCCCGGACCTGGCAGATGCCGAGGCCGTACCAGCCAAAGAAGCTCCCGCTGTCGGCCCTCACCATCGTCCGGTACTCGTCACATGTCCGTGGTAGATCCCTCTCGGCGAAAGCAGCAAGCGCCCGCGCCTCACTCCGATCTCCGGGCGGCAACGCCTGCTGTCGGCTCGCGAGCCGTCGAGCGAGAAGTCCCCACGTTCCCAGAGGTTCATTCAGGAGCAATGCCACCCGCGACACTCGAAGCATCGCCGCGGGATTGGAGGAGTCGGCCCGCAATGCCTCCGCATACAGCTGCTTCGCCTTCTCGAGATCGAACCGCTCCAGCGCCGAATCGCCCGATAGCGTCGCGCGAAGAGTGGCGACCGTGGTGGCCTGATCGAACTCCGCGGCATCGGATCGCTTGCCCATTTCAGGGACGAGAAGCGCCTGGGCCAGACGTCTGAAGCTGGCAATCACCGGCTCAGCCGAGCCGGCGCTCAGGCCGAGGTCCGCCTTCGCAACCTGGATTCCACCACTCTCGATCGGATCAGTGCCGCTCCCTGCCGCGTCGTAAATGGATGCACGGACGGCGATGCTGTCTCCAAGTGGGTAGACACTGCCCCAGATGAAGCGGCCCGCGCCGAGAGATCGTGCGACCTCTCGTGCGGCATCGAGATTCGGGGGTGATGTGATTTGACCGACTCCGCGTGGAACTGCCATCGGGTCTACCATGCGAACATCGGTCCAACGACGAAGACCCTCCCAGAGCAGGCGCGCGGAGTTGGTGCTGCTCAGCAGTCCCTGCGGATCAACCCCTTCGGCCTGGAGAGGCAACACGGCGTATTTCCCGGTATCCAATTCCGGACCGTGATGTCTCCATACCCACGAACCACCTGCGGTCGCAACGACTGCGAGCGCCACCGTGACATAGAAGCGGCGTAAGCGTCGATTCGTGTGAGAGCGCCCGACCAGGGCCGGATCCAGCACACCTTCAAGACTCTGGGCGAAGATTCCAGCACCGGGATAACGATCCGCAGGCGACTTCGCCAGGACCTTTTCCAACGCCTCCGCCAACGGGTCTGGAATAGTCGGCCGCACCACCCTGATCGGCGGCGGCGGTTCGAACTGGTGTCTCGCGCTGATCGCCTGCGGCGTGGACCCCGTGAACGGTGGATGCCCGCCAAGCATTTCGTACAACACGCAACCCAAGCTGTAGAGATCGCTCCGGCCATCCACCCTGTCGCTGCCCATCGATTGCTCGGGACTCATATACGCCGGTGTTCCGACCACGAGTCCGGTCGAACTGAGCGTAGTGCCACCCGCGACCGTGACCGCCCTGGCGATTCCAAAATCCGCCAGCACGGCCTGGTCTCCACTCAGCAGAATATTTTCCGGCTTGATGTCGCGATGGATGAATCCCTGCGCGTGCGCATGCGCCAGCGCCGCACAGATTTCCCGCGTGTACCTCAGTGCCAGCTCGAGTGGCAACGGCCCTTCGCGGTCGAGCCGTGCCCGTAGCGTCTCCTCCGCCACATACGGCATGACATACCAGGGCACATCGAGGCCCGGGGCCACCTCGACCGAACCCGAATCAAGCAGCGGCAGGATGTTGGGATGCGAGAGCCGGGCAAGGATCCCGATCTCGCGCAGAAACCGCTCGCCCGCAACCGCCCGCGCGAGATCGGGGAACAGCACCTTGATCGCGACCAGCCGATCATACCGAAGGTCCCGCGCGCGACAGACCACCGCCATGCCGCCTCGGCCAATTTCGCCGTCGACCGCGTAGCGCTCGCGCAAAGCGTCCCGCATGGCAGCCAGCAAATCCAGCTGCACCAGTCCGCCCTCTCGGCTGCTTATGATAGAAAGAGGAGTGCTGGTGGATATTGTGCAGTCTCGGGCCCGATTCGGCAAGACGCCGCCAGCTGCACGCCCCGACAGGACGGCCAGCCATGACGGGTCGGTGTCGCACCCGGGGCGATCGAGCAGCTGCATGCGTCAAGCCTCGGTTTGCGTCCATCTGGTGGCGATGCTATTGCGAGGTGGGCCGATCAGCCGCTACTCTATCCCCATCCCGTCAGATTCCAGTCACACCGCCGTCAGCCAGGCCTTCACTTGCCCTATACGCTCCGTACGTTCGGCGGCCTCAGTCTCGTCGGTGGACCCACCGGTGAGGCGCTCGCCGAGAATCGCCGGAAACCGCTCGCGATGCTGGCGCTGCTCGCGGGAGCCGGAGAGCGTGGCATCACGCGTGACAAGCTCGCCGCACACCTCTGGCCGGAGGGCGAGCCCGAGAAGGTCCGCGGAGTCCTCAAGCAGACGCTCTACTCTCTCCGTCAGGAGCTCACCGAAGGCGAAGTGATTCTTGGCGCCGCCGACCTGAGACTCAATCCGGCCGTGATCGGCGCGGACATCTGGGAGTTCGAGCGCGCGATCGCCGAGAAGGACGCGGCAGCAGCGGTCGCCTTGTATCACGGACCCTTTCTCGACGGCTTTCACCTGAGCGACGCCCCCGGTTTCGAGCGCTGGGTAGACGATCAGCGCGATCGCTTCGCCCGCCGCTTCGCCGCTCAGATCGAGCTCCTCGCCCTCGGCGCCATGGGCCGAAACGATCCGCGAGCCGCGACCGAATGGTGGCTTCGGCTCACCGAACAGGATCCGCTCGACGTTCGCGCCGTGAGCGGTCTCCTGCATGCGTGTCTCCAGGCCGGCGATCGCCCCCGTGCCATCCGCTACGCCGAACGCCACATGACGATGCTCCGGAAGGAACTGGAGATCACGCCAGACCCGGAGATCAGGAGACTGGTCGAGCAGGCGAGGGCGAGGCCGGGATAGGTGGGGCGGAGAGGGCGGCGACCGAGCGGCCCTTAGGAGCGCGTAGCGCGACTCGGCCGCGACCGAGAGGGCGGAGAAGATAAAAGGGGCGGCGACCGAGCGGCCCT
>JBDUEA010000113.1:0-9867 GCA_040002695.1 Gemmatimonadota bacterium
CCGCACGCCCCGCTCACGCCACTCGACTTCCGACGGTATGAAGAGGTTGACGTAGATGCCGTCCTCGTCGCGCCAGTAAATGCTGTCGCCAAGCTTGGCGAACGACTCGCTCCCGGAACCGGTGCAGCACCAGAAATCGTGGAGCGGCGCGCCGAACAGCTTCCAGTATCCCGAGGCGAGGGGGACGTAGTAGAGTTTCGAGCCGTCGGTCGGATGCTGAGTGCCGAGCACGCCGTTGAAGAGGGCGCGCTCGTAGAAGTCCGCGGCGCGCGGGTCGGCAGTCCATCCGAACACATGCCGCGTCAGCTTGAGCATGTTGTACGTGGTGCAGCACTCCTGCGTCTCGCTTCCCAACTCGGTGGCGAGTATGCCAGGCTCGGTGTTCCAGTTCTCCCCGTTGCTCGTGCCGCCAGTGCAGTAAGCTCTCCGGCTCGTGACCTCGCGCCAGAAATACTCCGCCACGTCACGTGAGCGATTCTCACCGGTGAGCTCGTACCGTCGCGCCGAGCCGATGATCTTGGGGATCGTAGTGTTGACGTGCAGGCCCTTGAGCTCGTCTCTTCCCGCGGCGAGCGGCGCGAAGATGCGCTCATGGTCGAAACGATGCGCCAGTTCCGCGTGGGCGGCGTTCCCCGAAACCGCGGAGAGGTTGTAGAGCACTTCGTTCATCCCGCCGAATTCGCGCTCGAGCATCCGCGCCATCTCGGCGTCGCCAAGCGGTCCCGTCCATCCCTGCGCCCACCACACCATGCGGGTGAGCACGTCGAGCGCCTGCGCGTTTCCGGTCAGCGTGTGCATGTCGAGCAGACCCGCCATGATCTTGTGCAGCGTGTACCACGGGGCCCACGCCGGCTTTCCCGCCCGCAACCGATCGAAGACTTCCTCGGGAAACGCGCTGAGATATCCGGTGCCGCGCGACGCCTGGCACTTCGCCAGCTCAGCGACCATCAAGTCTCCGCGCGCCTTGACCGCTGCATCTCCGAGGCTCGTGGCGAGCAGCGCGCAGGCGGAGAGATAGTGTCCGGAGAAGTGTCCGCGCAGTTCGTTGTCCGGACTCTCCCACCCGCCCAGCGGCTCGGCGCTCGTGGGGAGTCTGGCCGTCACCCGAAACATGTGCAGCAGACGGTCCGGCTCGAGATCCATGATGAAGCGCCGATCGACGAGTGCGGCATCAAGAAAGGGCCCTGGATGGAGCCTGACCGCGGCGAGGTCGAAGGGCCGGACGCGGGGGACGATCGGCGAGTGGTTGGTGGAGCGTGCCCGCAGCTGTGCCCAGAGCGGGTGCGTCGATAGACGGGCAGCTGCGCCTGCTGCCGTGCCGGTCAGAATGAAATCGCGGCGCTTCATGCTTGCCGCCTTCGGATGCGGGGAGGATTGAGTAGCGCAATCACCACAGAGGCGTGCACGCCAACCAGAATATGGTATGCCTCCCGGCCCGGCGGAACCGAGCCGGCGGGCGGCGGGCGGCTGGAAGAGCTCGCGAAAGCGGGACGGAGTCTGTTTTTCTTGGCCTCCGTCGAACAACCCTTTCCTCTCTGTCACGCTGACAAAAGCCCCGGCACTTCTGCGGCATGCGGACTGCTTTCGTGAGCGCCCGAGTTGGCGGACGGCCGACGCGACCACACCTGTGAACCGAAGCCCTGGAGGAAAGGCCAATCGGCTGGAAAGAATGGTGGCACCGGAAAACTCATATTCGACCACGGAGTTTTCCGCGACATCATTTCATCTCGAGTTCCCGGCTTCTCTCTTGCCCAAGCGTCCGGCCAGGACGAGCGGACCGTACATGATCGCCTAGGCGCGTGGGTAGCGGTAGATCACCGACAGGCCACCGAAGAATTCGACCGACTCGCTTGCGACGGCACCGAGTGACGACGCGACGCGGATTGATGCGGCATTCGCGGGGCGGATGATGCTCGTGATCTCCGTGCGGCCCAACGTTTCACGCGCGTATCGCAGCGCGGCGGCCGCGGCTTCCCGCGCGAAGCCTTTTCCCCACGCCCATGGTGCGAGGGTATATGCGATCTCGAATGCAGGAAATCCTTCGGGGTTCAGGCATCCGACGCGCCCGAGAAACTCGCCGGTTGCGCGCTCCTGCACAGCCCAGAGGCCGTAGCCTCGCAGCACCCAGTGTCCCGTGAACATCGCGAGCTGCCGCCACGCTTCGACGCGAGTCAGCGGCCGCCCATCCATGAGGTAGCGTGAGACATCGGGATCGGCCATCATCTCTGCGTACCGTTCAAAATCATCTGGGCCGAAGCCACGAAGCAGGAGGCGGTCGGTGGTGAGCTGCGGGATTTGAAGCGTGCGTGCTTGTGTCAACCGACTACTCCTTGGATAGTTTCGCTCCGCCCGTGACGCTCTAGCCTGCCCCGTTGTAGAAGTTGCGCCGACCGCGAAGGTCTTCTCGGATGCCGAACAATCGAACCTTCACCGAGGATCGTCAGATTGCCGAGGTATATCGTGAAAAGCCGCGCCCGGCGTTGCTACGACGATCGCGCCAACCAACGGAGCACCGCCGTGAACCCTGTCCGCGGTGCTGAACGTGAGTACGGTTAACCCCGCGAGGGAAGCGGACAACCGTGGGCGAGTCAGAGCCCCTTCATATCCTCGCTCGAACGGCACTGCAATCCCGTTAGGGAGTGTGGCGGTTCGGCGCCTAAGCCGCCGTCGATGCAGCGAGTGTTCGACACAGCTGCGCTGTAGGATCATCCGCCGGGAAATTGCACTCGATGCGCAATTCGTCGAGCGTCACATCGCGCGACGTGACAAAGGTTGTAATGGTCGAGAAGAAGCGCAGTTCCTGACCATTCTTGCGGAACACCGTCGTCAGCAGTGGTGACGGCTCCGACTCCACGTCGCGCACGCGCCACTTCTGCGGCACATCCGGATAGCGAAGCACTTCCTCGAGCAGTGCACGCAATTCACCATGCGACGCGGAGGCAGCAATCTCGTTGTGCAGGTGGTGAATGAGATCACCGGCGATCTCCTCCCAGTTCACGACGTGTTGACGCAGGTCATTGGGGTCGAATACCTGGTGGAGCACGTTCGAGTGCGCACTCGGACCGTGCAGATACATGGTAAACCGCTCTGCACCCTTGTTCGCCAGCAAGACATCCCAGCGCCGGTTCATCACGAACGCCGGATACGGCTCCTGCTGCGCAAGGATGAAGTCGATGGCGCGTCGGGCCTGCATGAGGCGCGGAGTGCTGAGCGGCGTCTCCGGATACCTCTGCGCATAGCCGGCTGCGTGAAGCAAGGTGTTATGCTCACGAAGCGGCATGCCGAGCGCGTGAGCGAGCCGGCTCACCATCTCGCGACTCGGTTGCGCCTTCCCCGTTTCGACGTAGCTGATGTGACGAGGCGATACGTCCGCCTCCAAGCCGAGCGCCAGCTGGCTCAGGCCGCGTGCGGACCGCCACTCGCGGAGCAGCGTACCAATCTGCGGAGTGCTCGTTGGTGTCTCCTCGGACTGTCGTCTGCTCATGCCGCAACCTAAGCGGGAGTCATCCAGGCGCCATTACCTCTCACGTTATTGCCCGCATGCTCTGCCACATCCTATCCTCGGTGCTCACGTCTCACAGAACCCTGGGGAGGAAAGTATGCGTCGTCGAGAGTTCGTATTTGCAGCGGGTCGCGCCCTCGCGGCCGGCGTCGTCATGGGACGTGTATCGCGTCAAAAGCGCACTTCGGATATCGTGCAGACGGGTGTGGCGGCTGGATCTTCCAGTCCCGGCGTACCACTCAACGCCGCGGCATACCACGCAACAAGACGCCATGTGAAGACGCGTGGCGGCAACGTTGCCTACATCGAGCGTGGTACTGGAGACGCGGTGCTGTTTCTCCACGGTCTTCCGCTCAATGGCCTGCAATGGCGCGGCGCGATCGATCGTCTCTTGACCACTCGCCGGTGTGTAGCACCCGATTTCCTCGGGCTCGGCTACTCAGAGCTGGGAGATGGTCAGAGCGTGGCGCCGGGTGCGCAGGTGGCCATGCTCGTGGAATTGATGGACAAGCTCGCCATCAAGACCGCGGACGTCATAGCGAGCGACAGTGGCGGCGCGATCGCACAGCTCCTGGCCACTCGACACCGGGATCGGGTGAGAACCCTGCTGCTCACGAATTGCGATGTTGAACCCGACAGCCCGCCGGCTGCAATACGCCCGATTCTCGCAATGGCGCACGACGGCACCCTTATCGAGAAGCTGACCGCGCCGTGGTTGGCCGACAAGGCACGGTGTCGCAAGGAGTTTGGCGGATTGGTGTACGGCAACCCCGCCCACCTCACGGACGACGTGATCGACTACTATTTCGCGCCGGTGCTGAGCACTCCGAAGCGCAGAGCGGAGTTCGTTGCATACCACCTCGCGCTGGAGGTAAATCCGCTCGCGGGCGTTGAAGCTGCGCTGCAGCAGTGCACCGTGCCTACACGCATCGTCTGGGGCATGGCCGATACCATCTTTTCACCATTGAGTCCGGATTACCTCGACCGCACGCTTCCTAACTCACGAGGCGTACGCCGCATCGCCGACGGAAAGCTGTTTTTCCCTGAGGAGTATCCGCACGTGATCGCCGAGGAGGCCCGTCGGCTTTGGAGTCCGCCGAGATGAATCGTCCCTGTGCGCGAAGGCGATGTTGGGTTCATCCTATACTCTCGGGAGGCGTTCGCATCCGGACTTCGATTGAACCGAAACTGAATGCGACCTTCACCCCGGACAACAAGACTTCCTGCTTCGAACGCCATACCGATGCCGACCGGGGGGCCGCGCCGGACCAATTGTTCCTCGCCTTCAGCAGCGCCGCGGAATGCGCTGCCCAGCAGCATGTGCGCCGATCTCGGCGAGTTCCAGCAGTCGCCGCACGGGGTCTTCACCAAAATCTCGGTCTAAGCGAGCCCCTGAGCAGGGTTCTCGGCGTAGCCCAATCTCCCCAAGGCATTTCAGCCGCTCGCGGTCCATCACCATGTTTCAGGCAGTCATCACATTTGACCACTACTGAAAGGGTGGCTCCGGATAACTGTTTGTACCTCGCGGGGATCGCGCCTTCACCAAAGGCTGCCTGGTATTGTTGGCTGAACACTGCCATGAACCGGGGATCGTTCGTCACAATCGGATTCTGCGGTACAGTGGGCAATGTGGCGCCCAGCGAAGGGAGTAATTCGTGCCGATCACGTGCGTTGACACAAACCAGTGGCGGACGGCGTATCAGGAGGTCAACAATTCGTCCGGATACCACGGGCGTGATCACCCCACATTATTCCTGCCTCGGAGAACCGGAGTCATGCAACGTGTCGTGCGTTCCCATCTCGACAGCAAGCGGCTGACGCTTCCCCTGCTGGCGCTCTGCGCCGGCGTCGCGACGCTCGGGCATGCTCAGGCGGCGCCGCTCACGACCGCGGCGCCGGAAATCTTTGCGCCCGGCATCATTTCTGGTCCAGCGAGTGACGGCGCACCGACCTTCACGCCAGACAGCAAGACTCTCTACTTCGAACGCACGGGCGGCAGCTGGGGATTCATCCTCGAGTCGCATCTGCGAAACGGCCGCTGGTCTCAGCCAACGATCGCCTCGTTTTCCGGGCTCTGGAGCGACTCGCAGCCAGCACTCTCTCCGGATGGATCGCGGCTGGTATTCGTGTCATGGCGTCCCACGGTCCCGACGACGGGCATGAGCGCCGATGCGATCAAGGCGCTGCCTCGTGCCGCCGCGATGTGGGAGGTCCGGCGCACTCCAGGCGGCTGGAGCGATCCGGTCCGGCTCGCCGAAACAGTCAACATCAGTCCGCGGGTCTTCAAGCCGAGCATCGCCGGAAACGGCAACCTTTATTTCATGGCGAAGACTGACAGCGCGCCAACTTTCCGCCTTTACCGCTCGGAGTACCGCAACAACACCTACCTGAAGGCGGAGCCGCTCGACTTCAGCGATGGCAATCATACCGATGTCGACCCGGGGGTCGGGCCGGACGAATCATTCCTCATCTTCAGCAGCGCCGGGCGCGCCGGGCCCGACGATACCCATGAGCATCTGTATATCACGTTCCGGTCGGGGGCCGGATGGGGTTCGATCCAGCCGCTCCGCTACGCTGGCGACTACGAAAAGAATCCGACGGACGACGGCGAGGCTCAGCTCGGACGAGACAACCGTACGCTCTACTTCACCAGCGGTCGCGCGTCCCCCATCCATGCCGATCGGACGCGGGCGCAGGCGGCCGAAGATTTTGCGCGACTCAATCTCTGGGACAATGGCAACAGCAACGTCTGGACAATCTCCCTGGCGCCATGGCTTGATGCTGTGAGGTCATAGCGAAAGGCCGGAACAGGCGCCTCGGCCAGCCACACCCGATCCCATTGCGGATGTGGCAAAGGATCCAGGACGCCGGCTGCGCCGCCTGGCTGGCCCCATTCGGTGCCGTATCAGCAGGCTGGCACGAGCAGAGGACCGCGAGGGCAGCCGGGGACTGCGAAGTTACGGGTCATCGGATCGTGCTCGTGAGAAGTTGGTTTGGCGGTCGTAGCCCTATCTCGGCTAGCGAAAGCGGGCCGGACTCAGGCCCGGCACGCCGAGCGCGGGGAGAGAGATGTAGAGCAGCTGGCGCTTGCGTCCGAAGATCATGACCGCTCCATCGCGCGATACGACCGGATTGTACTCGAAGTCCGCCGTGTTGACTTGGGCGCCGAGGCTGATCGCCGGGCCCCAATCGTTGCCGGCCTTGAAGCTGGCGTACAGGTCGGCCTGCCCGGCGCCGCCGGCTCTGGTGGAATAGAACAGGAGCGTACGTCCGTCCGGAGCGAGGAATGGACTCGTGTCGGACGGGCCGGCATTGATGTTTGCACTGAGTCGCAATGGCGCCGAGAAGCCATGGTGCGTGCGTGCCGCGCAGAAGATGGCGTTCTTACCGGCGGGACCGTCGCGATCGGAGAAGAAACAGATCGTGCCCTGACGGTCGATCGTCGGCGAGCCTTCCTTGCCGTTCGATCCGAGTTCCGGAATCCAGTGGGGCTCTCCCCAGCCTTCGCCGGTCGCCTCGGAAAACCAGATATCCATATCCTTGGTCGACGTCGTCGCCCCAGCGGTGTGTGACCGGGTGCTCACGAAGTACAGAAGCTTCCCGTCGGGACTCACCGATGGGTCCAGATCCGACCATTGGTCACTCGAGAAGCCAACTGGTGTAGCGGGCAGCCACTGCCCGGCGCTGAACCGCGAGGTGAAGATGTGCGCGCGGCGCGTCGCCGAGTCGGAACGCGTGAACAGCACGGTGCGACCGTCCGGGTCAAACGTCACCGCGAACTCCCGGCCGGTGGAGACGACGCCGGCCGCGAAGACGCGGGCGGTATCCGCCACTGCCAGGACCGATACCGGCGATTCGACCGACGACCGCGCGCATCCGGGAGCCGCGACCGCCATGAGCGCGAGCCCTGACATAGCGCTTCGCACCATCACAGCTCGCCTTGCAGAAGAATTTGACCACTTGGGATAATTGCATTCCTTCTCCGCCTTCTTCCTCGCGGCCGAGTCGCGCTGCGCGCTCCTGAAGGCCGCTCGGTCGCCGCCCCTTTTTCTCTTCTCCGCCGTCATCGTGCTCCTCCCGCCGTGCACAACGCCGGAGTCAGCGGAACTTGGTAGAGATTTCGCGAGCCGTTGTAGATGTTTTCGAGTGCGTCACGATGAATGTCGGCGTAGGTCGCTCGTTGCGGACGGGGTGCACGGTCCGGCGGCGGCGCGTGCCGGCTGAAGAAGTACAGTGTCTGGCCATCGGCGGAAATCGTGGGATCGCCCTCTTCCTGCGGGGAGTTGACCGGTTCGGCAAAACGGCTTGGAGGGCTCCAGCCACTGGCCGTCTGGCAGCTGACGAAGAGATCCGCATCGCCGGGGACCGGGCCGTCGGCATCGAAGACGAGAACGCGCCCGTCCGGCGAAATGGCCGGATCGCCGCCCTGCAGGGAAAGCCGCACGGGCGTGTCGAATCCGTGTCCGCGCTTCAACGCGCTGAACATGTTGTCTCCCCGTGAGAAGTACAGCGTGCCTCCAGTCGTCAGGGAGGGAGCGAACTCGGCGGTGTCGGTATTGATGCTGCGTTCGAGCGCCATCGGCTCACCCCAGGTGCCATCCGATTTCCGCTCGACCATCCAGATATTGAAGTCCCGCCGCGGGCCGCCGCTGGAGTCGCCAGGCAGTGGCCGATTGGAAATGAAGAGCAGTGACTTGCCGTCGGGTGCAAACGACGGATCGCCATCCCGCCAGATGCCGGAGAACGCCGCGACCTGGGGCATGCCCCAGTGCGCGCCCTGCCGCTCGGCCTGGACGACGGTCATGTGCCGGAACAGTCGCTCGGTCACGACGTAGAGCAGCGTTCGGTTGTCCGGAGAAATCGCTGCCTTGAACTCTTCGGCCGGCGTGGATATCACGCCGGGCTCGATGACGCTGGGGGGAGACGCGAGCCGGGTCTCTGGAGCGGAGGGAACCGACGCGGGCGCCGACGGCTGCTGTGCGTGCGCGGTCGTCGCAATCGAAAGAAGAGCGATCAGTGCCGCGACTGCTCTCGCGCGGAGCAACTGGCCGGAAGCCCTCGAGAGGATTTCACTGACGTTGCGATCCCTCCTGACATTCATGGACTCTGGCTTTCGTGTGTGGCGACGCAGCGGTTCCCGCCCTCGGGCAGGAAGGACACCGGCAAGCGCGGCTCGAAGCAGGGGAGATGCATCATGGGCTGGCCGGCTTCGCAAGCCACGGATCGAGAGAAACACGCCAGATGTTTGCGAGTCCATTGTCCCAGGCCAGCATGCGGTCGAGACTCTTCTGCCTTGTGGACCGGTCCTGGGGTGATGGCGCCGGCATGACGCGGTTGCTGGAGAAGTAGAGCGTGCGGTGATCCGGGCTCAATCGCGCCTCGATGTTGCCCGTGGCAGGCATGCTGAGCGTATCGCCGAGATATGTCGGTGTTGCCCAGGTCCCGTTCTGCTGAAAGGCGATGAAGAGAGACGTCCCCTTGTCGCGCATGCGGGCGGAGGAAAAGACCATGAACGATTCGTCGGGTGCCACCGCCGGATCGAAATCACCGACGCTGTCGCCCGCGCTCACGGGCAGTGCCACCGGGGTCGCGAATGAGTCGTGGGAGAATTGTGCGCGGAAGAGATGGAACCGGGTCTTGCTTCCGGTCGGTTGCATGAAGTAGAGACTGCCGTCCGCCGCGAGGCTGGGGGAGAAGATCGACGAGTTGGCGTTGATGACATCGGGGAGCCGGTGCGGCTGGCCCCAGCCGCCGGCGGTGCGATCGACCCGCCAGAGATTGCCGCCATCCCCGGGCTGGGGTGCGCCGTTGTAATACGCGTCGAGCGGCTTCCCGCCGGGAGTCACGGGTCGATTCGAGGCGAAGACCAGGTACGAGCCGTCGGGCGCCATCGTCGGCTCCAGGTCGCGCCACTCGCCGGAGAAGGACGCGATCCGAGGCGGGGACCATGCGTCGCCGGATCGATGAGAGACCAGGATCGTCGATTGCGTCGCGTTGGCGCGGGTGAAGAAGACGGTGCGTCCATCGGGCGTGAACGCGGGTGAGAGGTCGTTGGCAGGACCGGAGATGATTCCCGGCGCAAAGATATCGGGCGTTGTTCCCTGAGCCCGCCCGGCGCTGACGCGCGCCAGTAGCAGAATGGCAGCTATTGCTGTCGCCGAAGTTTTCATCAGCCGGTTCGGTGAGTATTACGCGGCGACGCCGGCGATTCCAGCGAGAGAAATCCGCGAATAATCTCGCGCAGGACGTGGAAGCGCGGATGCGGGTTTCAGTCGTGCGAGCAAGAAACGTTTCGATGCACTATCACCGGCCCGAGCAGACCATTGCGACAATTTTTCGCGGGCCAAGTGGTATGGGGGAACGGG
>JBDUEA010000114.1:0-9861 GCA_040002695.1 Gemmatimonadota bacterium
GAGGGCGGGTGGTGAAGAATGTCGCGGGATACGATCTCACCAAGCTGCAGGTGGGTGGATTCGGCGGATTCGGCGTAATCACCGAACTGCACCTGCGTCTCCGCGCGCTGCCTCGGGCCGACGTGACCCTGATTGCACGAGGCGGGCGCGATGCGCTTACGTCTGCGGCACGCGCCCTTACTGCTGCAGGAGTCGGGACCGCGGCGCTGGAGCTACTCTCCCCCGCGCTTGCAGCCGATGCAGACTGGGTGCTCGCCGCCCGGTTCGTCGGCACCGAAGGCTCGACGCCCGCGGAGTCCCACCAGCTGGACCGCGTGACGACGGTGCGATGGGAAGTGCTTCCGGTCGAGCGGAGCGGCGCCTTCTGGGGGCTTGCCGCCCGCGCCGCACTGGGCGGACCCGTTTCCCTGAGGCTCGGCGCACTTCTGCACGGCCTCGACGATACGCTGGACCTGATGACCGAACACCTCGGCGAGGCGCTGGTGTCGGCGGGGGCGGGCACGGGTTCCGTCCGCTGGGCCGGGGACGCGCCCGTCGAGGAGATCCGCGCGCTCCGGCGGCTTGCAGCCGCTCGAGAGATTCCACTGACGCTCGAACGCGCTCCGTGGCAGGTGCGACGGGCGGTCGGCCACTTCGGCGCCTATCACGAAGGGGTCGGCCCACTCGTGGGCAGATTGCGCGACACGTTCGATCCCGGCCAGCGCCTGAGCGTCGCCCTCGAAGGACAGGACTGAGACCCCAATTACTTTCAATTCGCCACTAGTCCCTCAGTCCTCAGCACTCAGCAGTGAGTCCCACCCCAACCCCGGTCCCATGGCAGAATCGCTCGCTGATTTCAGCTCGCTCGATCCGTGTGTTCACTGTGGATTCTGCCTGCCGGCCTGCCCGACCTATCTGGCAACCGGGGACGAGGCGGACAGTCCACGGGGCAGGATCGTACTGATGCGCGCGCTCGAGCGGGGAGAGATTGCCGCCGACGACGAGGCGTTGCTGCAGCATCTCGATGCCTGCCTGGGCTGCCGGGGATGCGAGCCGGTCTGTCCCTCCGGTGTCGGGTATGGCCGCGGACTCGAAACCGCGCGGGAGCTGCTGGCCGAGCGCCGCGGGCAATCGTTCAGGGCGCGGCTGATCCTGACCGTCTTCCGGTATGAGGCACTCTGGAGACCACTTTTCACTGCCGCGCGACTTCTTCGGAGCACCGGTCTTCCGGCGAGACTCGCGGGCAGTCGTGCATTCGGATTTGCGATGGGGATGGTCGCCGCGAGCGAGTCCGAAAATCCGCGGCCGGTCACCGTGTCACTCCGAGAGGCTGTGCCCTCGACCGGGAGTGCGCCACGCCCCGCAACAGTCGCCCTCTTTCGAGGTTGCGTGATGGACGCGCTGTTCGATCACGTGCACAAGGCGACGCGCCGCACTCTCGAGGTCAACGGTTATCGGGTGATCGAGGTCGGGGGGCAGGGATGCTGCGGCGCCCTGCACGCTCACGCAGGCGACCGTCAGCATGCCGTAGAGCTTGCTCGGAGCAATGTCGCCGCGTTTGCGGAGCAGGCGGATTTCATCGTGATCAACAGCGCCGGATGCGGAGCGCTGCTCAAGGACTACGGCCACCTGCTGGGAACGGAGGACGCCGAGGGCTTCGGCAGCCGCGTTCGCGACGTCACGGAGCTTCTCGCGGAGCGGGGGCCGCGCGAGGGCGGCCGCGTGGAGCTCGAGGTTGCCTATGATGCACCCTGTCACCTGCAACATGCGCAACGGGTGATCGAACCGCCGCTCACGGTGCTGCGCGCAATTCCCGGGCTCCGCGTGCAGGTATTGCCGGGCTCGGATCGCTGCTGCGGCAGCGCCGGCATTTACTCCATGCTCGAGCCGGAAATGAGCCGTGCGGTCCTCGATGCCAAGATCGCCACGTTTGAACGCGCCGCGCCGCGCCCGGTGATCGTCACGACTGGAAACCCCGGCTGCCTGATGCAGATCGGGGCGGGACTGCGCGCGGCGGGGCTTCCGATCGGCGTTGCTCATCCCGTTGAACTTCTCGACCGGTCATACGAGGTCGCCGGCTTCTATCGCGAAGGCGTCCGGAGCGACGAGCTGCTCGCGCCGGCGCCGCGGTCATGAACCATTCCGGCGATCCGACTGGCGCCGCGGCACCCCTTGCCCACCCGGTGCCCTTCCAGTTCCCTTCCAGCATGGAGACCACTGCTTTCCGCATTGCCAGCGATCGCGTCAAACGGCTCCGTCACGGCGCGGTAATCGTACAGGACACACCGGCGATCTTCGACGTTTCCGGTCCCGGCGCGCTGCAATGCCTGCAGGGACTCCTGACCAATGACCTGGTGAAGCCGGGTGAGGACAGCCTGGTCTACGGCGCGCTGCTCACTCCCAAGGGAATGATCCTGGTCGATGAGTGGGTCATCCGGCGTCCGGGCTCGCTGCTGCTCATCGGGGCCAGCAGCGGGCGGGATGTCGCGATCGAGCTCTTTCGTCGTCAGCTGCCTCCCCGCCTGGCTCGGGTGTCGGACCGCACCGGCGAGATAGCCGTCGCCTGGCTGCATGGCGAGCAGTCACTCGGCACGCTGCGTTTCTCGGGGCTGGGTGCCGTGCCAGAATTCCCCGGACGCGTCGCCGACGGCGGCGCCGGCACGGGCCTGGTCATTGCCCGAGCACCGGCGGGGGCACCGTTCACGGCGCTGCTCACCGGAGATGCAGATGCGATCTCGCGAGCGATCGCCGCCTTTGAACGCGCCGGCGGGGCACGAGGCGATTCACTGGACCACGAAGCGGCGCGCATCTTTGCCGGCTGGCCAGCGCTGGGACAGGAGATCGACGAGAAGACCCTCCCGCAGGAAGTCAGGTTCGACGAGAACGAAGGCGTCTCGTACACGAAGGGATGCTATACCGGACAGGAAACGGTGGCTCGGCTGCATTTCCGAGGGCATGCGAACCGAGAGCTCCGCGGACTGCTGTGGGAGGGCAATGCGGCGCCCCTGCATGTCGGCATCGTCAACGCGGATGGACGCGACGTCGGGACCATCCGGTCCACCATTGTTCTGCCCGGCTGCGTGCTTGGCCTCGGCCTCATCCGACGAGAGGTGAGCCCAGGTGACACGGTTTCGGCGGGCGGAATTCAGGCCGAGGTCGTGGCGCTGCCGTTCGAAGGCTCGCAGCTCGAGGGTTGAACCTGTGAGGCGGTTTCCGCGACGACTGGCAGCTGTCGGGAAGGTGGAAGAGGGATAAACGACAGAGCCCCGGATCAGGTCCGGGGCTCGGCGCGATCAAGAATGGAACGGCGGGAAGTGCCGCCGATCGGTTACGGCTTCTTGGTCGTATCCTTCATCATCATCGTGGTGTCGTGCGACATGGACATGCTGTCGTGCGCCATGGTCGTAGCGGTGTCCCGCATCATGGCGGACGTGTCGGCTGCCGGGGTCGCGGCCTTCTTTTCGCCGCAAGCGGCAAGGGCCAGGACGGCGGCCAGAGTCAGAACCTTCTTCATGCTTGCTCCTGAGGTAGGGAATCGGATCGAGTGAAGAGCAGGTACGTAGCTATGCCGCCACCGGAGTCGGCCACAACCGCGCACGAAGGTATCGAAAACCTCCGATTTGTCAAGCTAGGCGTGCCCAGGAACGGCCGCCAGCCGAGCTCTCGGACTCGGCCCGGGTCGATCCCGGATGCCGGGAACGCCGAACGAATCGGCAGTGCGATGGGTAATACCCCCCAACAACCCCACGATTCCATGTTGTCTCTATCGAACCGGGAATTCCTTTCCCCATGACCCAACCACGTACTCTCGGCGATCTCAAGCAATCGGCGTGGTCATCTCCTGCGTTGCGCGGCCGGACCGTGCGGGACGAGATCCGCGGGAATCTGCTGCTCCGCCTCGAACGGGATGAAGAGCTGTTCCCGGGCATAGTCGGCTACGACGATACCATTCTGCCGCAGCTCACGAATGCGCTGCTGGCCCGCCATCACTTCATTCTGCTCGGACTGCGCGGACAGGCGAAGAGCCGGATTCTCCGCCAGCTCACCGCGTTCCTCGACGAACAGATCCCGATTGTCGCGGGCAGCGAAGTCAACGATGATCCGTTCTCGCCGATCAGCAAATTCGCCCGCGAACGGCTGGCGGAATGCGGCGACGCGACGCCGATCGCCTGGTTGCCGCGGGAGAGTCGGTACGTCGAAAAACTCGCGACACCCGACGTCACCATGGCCGATATCATCGGCGACCTGGATCCGATCAAGGCCGCGCGGGGGGGTCACATTCTCTCGGACGAGCTCACGATGCATTTCGGCCTGCTACCTCGCGCCAACCGCGGCATCTTCGCGATCAACGAACTGCCGGACCTGAGCGGCAAGGTGCAGGTCGGTCTTTTCAACATCATGCAGGAAGGTGACGTTCAGATCAAAGGCTATCCGGTCCGGCTTCCGCTGGACGTCCTCATGGCCTTTACGGCGAACCCCGAGGACTACACGGCACGCGGCAAGATCATCACGCCGCTCAAGGACCGGATCGGGTCCGAGATCGTCACGCACTACCCGCGCACGGTCGCGCTCGGCATGTCAATCACCGCGCAGGAGGCCTGGGTCTCGCGCGGGCTGATGCCTATCGATATCCCCGATTTCATCAGCGAAGTCATCGAACGTGTCGCCTTCGAGGCTCGCGAGGACAAACGGGTCGACAAGCGATCCGGCGTGAGCCAGCGGCTGCCGATCAGCGTCCTCGAGCATGCGATCTCCAATGCCGAGCGCCGCGCGATGACGCTGAACGAGGCGAGGGCGGTGCCCAGGATCGCGGATATTTACGCCGCGGTACCGTCGATCACCGGCAAACTCGAGCTGGAATACGAGGGAGAGCTGCAAGGCGGCGAAGTGATCGCGCGGGAACTGATCCGCCGGGCGGCAGGCAAGGTCATGGAGAGCAGAGTCGGGAGCCGCGGCCTCGATGCGATCGTCGGGTGGTTCGACCAGGGCGGCGCACTCAAGGTCAGCAGCGATGAGCGCAGCGACTTGTGCGTCGCCGGTTTCGACGTGGTGCCCGGTCTGCTCAACGTCGTGCGCAACACGGGACTGGCGCCCGCCGCCGATGCGCCGCGCACGGTAGGCGCCTGCGAGCTGGTGCTCGAAGGCCTCGCCGCGCAGAAACGGATCAGCCGCAATGAGGAGCTCGGTTATACGCGGGCGAAGCCGGAGAGGAAAGAGCCGCCGTATAAGCAGTACTGAGTGCTGAGTACTGAGTACTGAGTGCTGAGTACTGAGTGGCGAGTGACGAGTGACGAGATGAAGGTTACGAGACGAAAGTGACAGGATGAAAAGGGGCCGCTTCCTCACCAGCCCAATGCTCTTGCTCTCGCGACGACGAGCTCGGCGGCGCCGCCGAAACCGAGGACGCCGGTGTTGAGCACCATGTGATAGTGGAGCGGGTCCTCCCAGTCGCGCTGATAGTACTGCTTGTGATACCGGGCCCGCCGCGCGTCCATCTCCTCCATCGCCCGTTCCGCCGCCTTGGCGTCGAGGCTGAGACGCTCCATCGCGACCTGGATCCGGAACGATTTCGCCGCGACCATCTTGGCATGTATGGCCCCGACGCTCTGGCCGAGCACCGCTGGCGCCGCGCGGCCGACGAGGACGACGCGACCGTGCGCAGCGGCCTCCTTCACCACCGCTTCGGTGAGCCGGACCAGGCTTGGTTCCGTGACTGCCGCGGGCAACTGTCCGCCGGGGAGCGCGAATTCCTGCGAAGACGAAGCGAGCGTGCGTGCCAGGCGTTCGACGAATGTGGGAGGGCGCTCGTCCCGGGCGGCCACTTCCTCGGTCGTAAGGCCGGCACGGTCCGCCACCTGCCCGACAATCTCATTGTCCACGACCGACCAGCCGAGCGCCGCCGCAATTCGCTGCGCTACCTCGGAGCCGCCGGCGCCGTACTGGCGGGAGATCGTGATCAACATGGGGAATACGTTACCGTCAGAAGCGAGCTCCGGTAAGGCGGGATAGGATTTAGATCGTGGCTACGTGACTTCGTCATGGCTCGAGCGGTTCGATGGGACCGGCTGCCTCGATGGGCTGCATCGGCTCCAGCCCCTCGCTCGCCGGCAGCTCATCGGGGCGAGGATCGGGCAGCCCGCTTCCGACCACGATGAGGGTGAGCAGGATGCAGACGACACCGCCGACCGCGAGAGAAGCGCCGACGCCGAAGTGCTCCGCAACCCAGCCGGCCTGCAGCGAGCCGAACGGCGCCATTCCGAGGACCATGAGCGAGTAGTAACTCATGACGCGTCCGCGCAGATGGTCGGGCGTACGGGTCTGCAGCAGCGTGTTGGTCATGATGTTGTTGAAGATCATCGCGCAGCCGGCGAGACCGAGCAGTCCGAGCGCTACGAGGTAGGAATGCGCGAGCGCCGTCAGGATCAGCGCGATCCCGAACACGACGCCGCCCCAGCGCACGATCGCCGTCCCCCGGACTCGGCCTCCAAGCCACGCCATCGTGATGGCACCGATGCTGGCCCCGATCCCGACGGAGGACATGAGCCCGCCGTATCCCGCGGCACCGGTATGCAGGACATTCCGCGCATAGACCGGCAGCATCGTCACGAACGAGAATCCGAAGATGCTGAACACCGCGGTCAGGATGAGCAGCGCGCGGGGCAGCGGCTCGGTGAAGACGTAGCGGCGTCCTTCGGCGAACGAGCCCTCACCCGCCGGACGGGACGGTCCGGAGGTCCCCTGGGGAAAGCGCATCATGAGGAGGCCTCCGAGCACCGCCAGATAACTGAGTGCGTTGCCGAAGAAGCAGGCGGCGATGCCGGCGGTGGCGATGAGGA
Source organism: Gemmatimonadota bacterium (assembly GCA_040002695.1). Lineage (GTDB taxonomy): Bacteria > Gemmatimonadota > Gemmatimonadetes > Gemmatimonadales > GWC2-71-9 > JBDUEA01. The sequence continues at coordinate 6,816 of JBDUEA010000114.1, forward strand.
TGCCCGCGATGCTGGGCCCGATGATCCTGGTGACATTGAAGACCGAGGAGTTGAGCGCAATCGCGTTCATCAGGTCTTCGCGACCAACCATTTCGATGATGAAGGCCTGGCGTATGGGGACCTCGAACGCGCTCAGCGTGCCGATGAACAGCGCGAGCCCCATGACCCAGTGCACGGTGATCAGGTGAAACTGCGTGAGGAGCGCCAGGCTCAACGCCTCGAAGAGCATCAGCCCCTGCAGCATCGTGATCGCGCGCACCTTGTTCACCCGATCCGCGAGCACACCTCCGTAGAGCGTGAACAACAGAATGGGGACGGACCCGAACGCACTCACGAGACCCACCTGGAAGGCGGAGTCGGTGAGCTGGAGCACCAGCCAGCCGCGCGCTACCGTCTGCATCCAGGTACCGCAGAGGGACACGAACTGGCCGCCGATGAAAAGGCGGAAGTTGCGATGACGAAGCGCGGGAAAGGGAAATCCGGGGGTAGTAAGGGCGGGCACGCAGGGATTGTACACGAAATTGCGCGAATCGGTAGACAGCTGACCCGGTGTATTGAACCGCCGGAGTCCGTGGGGTACAATGGGAGACAGACATCAGCTCCATCGCAGCAACGGATGACCAGATAGAGACACATTCCGGTCCGTCCCCAGCCCAGTGGTACTCTCGTGCGCTTCACGACCTATTCGAAGTTCGTTCCCGGCCTCGCCGACGCCGTGAATCTTCAGGCGCTCCTCGACGAGCTCGGCGATTTCCTCCTGCAGTCCGGCTTCGCCGGCGGCGGTCACGGATCGCTGTGGGACGATGATCAGCGCGCTGATCGATCGATGGACGGATTGCGTGAGGCCATTCTCCAGGCGCTGATGGACTCCGGACAGCTCACACCCGACATGCTCAAGGTCCTCCGGGGCGAATCTACGGGTGACGAAGCCACCGACGCGGAGATCAAGCAGGCGCTGGCTGAACTCCTCGATCGCATAGTGCAGCGACTGATCGACGAAGGGTACCTCAACGTCACCCAGATGCCGCAGATGCCCGAGGGTCACACATCCATGTTCGGACCGGAGGGACAGGCCGCGTCCGCGGCACGGCAGGTCCAGTTCAACCTCACCGAGAAGGGCATCGACTTCCTCGGCTACAAGACGCTCAAGGCGCTGCTCGGCAGCGTCGGCAAATCGAGCTTCGGCGCGCACGACACGCCGTTTCTCGCGACCGGTGTCGAGGCGGAGGCCGGGAGTCGCGCGTACGAGTTCGGCGATGTGCTCAACCTGGATGTGCCGGCGACGCTCAGCAATGCGATTGCCCGGGGCGGGCTCAAGATCCCCATCGATCTGGACTACGGGGATCTCATGGTCAACCAGTCTGAGTATCGGTCCTCTGCGGCCACGGTGCTCATGCTCGACTGTTCTCACTCCATGATTCTCTACGGCGAGGACCGGTTCACGCCCGCCAAGAAAGTTGCCCTCGCGCTCACCCACCTGATTCGCACGCAATTCCCCGGCGATTCACTGAAGGTCGTTCTCTTCCACGATTCAGCGGAGGAGATCCCGCTCGCCGCGCTCGCGACCGCGCAGGTCGGGCCGTACCACACGAATACTGCTGAGGGCCTCAAGCTCGCGCGGCGGATTCTCAGTGGGCAGAAGAAGGACATGAAGCAGATCATCATGATCACGGACGGCAAACCGTCCGCACTCACGATGCCGGATGGACGAGTCTATGTGAATTCGATGGGTCTCGACCCGATGATCCTCAAGGAGACCTTCGCCGAAGTCTCCAACTGCCGACGCGCCGGCATCATGATCAATACATTCATGCTCGCGCGAGACCGGAGCCTGGTGGAATTCGTCAAGCAGGTGGCCCAGATCTGCCGTGGCAAGGCCTACTTCACCAACACGATGACGCTCGGCCAGTTCATCCTGATGGACTTCATGAAGCGGAAGACGAAAAGAGTGTCGTGACGGCGGTGAGAGGTGGACGGCAGGCGGTGAGCGGTGAGCGGGAGGTCGATAGTAGATCCGTGACCTCGCCTGTCTCCCGCTAACAGCTCCCGGCTCACCGCTGACCCCAAAAAAACAGCGCCCACACCAGTGAGCGCCGCTCCATTCATCATCTCAGCTTGTCTCCCGCTAACCGCTCACCCCTCGCCGCTTACCGTAGCAATCATGGTTGTCCCGTTCCTCCCACGACCCGCTTCACCATCTGGCCCGCAGGCAGAGTCCCCGTCGAATCCACTTCGTTGATCAGCCCCAGTTCGCTCATGGAAATCGTCGAAGGATACTGCTGATTGAACTGCTGAATCGTCATGGCACGCGGAAGCTTCACGAGTTCGATTCTGGCCGGCTGCACATTCAGTGCTGCCTGGTCGGTGAGCGCGCGGAAGCTGCCCACCGTCTGGCGCACCTCTGCCTCGTGGCCCTGGAAGGCGGCCGTGGGGCTGTATCCCATCAACTGGTACGTGGTGTTGCCGTAGGCGAGAAAGACGGCGAGACCACGGACGGCGCCCTGATCGGTCTGGGCATCGAAGTAACCCTGCACGGCGGATGAACCGTTGACGGTCGTCTGCCCCACCTGGCTGCTCTGCAGTCCCTGCTGGGCGAAGAACGCCTGCGACGCCTGTGCCGGCGTCATGTTCGGCGCGAGCGAGAGCTGGACGACCGCATCCTGATTCGGGCTCACGGCGACGACGGCGTCGGTGCCGTTCTGCGTCTTCCAGCCCTGAGGGAAAACAAGCATGAACTTGAGGTCAGGCTGATAAAACGTGGAGCCTTTGAAGTAACCCTGCCTCGGATTATCCCCGTAGACCAAGCCCTGTACATGCTGAAGGTAGGAGTCCCGGTTCACCTTGGTGCCATTCAGCGCGTTCGGTGGCAACTTGGCGAGACGGGCCTGCGTGGCCGTGATCCGGTTTTCAGGATCCGGATGCGTTTCGAGCCACTGGGGCAGCTTGCCGCCGCCGGACATGTTGCTCACTCGCTCGAGGGTCTGGAAGACATTCGACATCTGCCGGACGTCGTATCCGTCGGCCAGCGCGTACTTGAAGCCGAGCT
>JBDUEA010000115.1:0-9717 GCA_040002695.1 Gemmatimonadota bacterium
TCACCACTTGCAGACGCAGCCTCCGCAGGGATTCTCAGAATGGCAATCGCACCTCTGCATGCGTCCCCACCACTGTCGTCCACTCCCGCACCCACCATCGCGTGACGAGGCCGTTGGTCACGTATGGATCCGCCTCCGCGAACCGGCTGGCGACTGCGCTCGAGTCTCCGCGGAAGAGCAGCATGGCGCCATCGATCGGATCCGCATACGCCCCTCCCAGCACCAGCTCGCCTCGCTGCATGGCCGCGCGTCCGAGCGCCAGATGCTCGGCCCGGTGCGCCTCACGCCGAGCCGAATAATCCTTCACCACGTCATAGAAGAGCAGATAGTGCATCGGGTGCTCCCTCGCCTCAGTCGTGCGCCGTATCCGCTCCGCTCTCCCGCTTGCCCATCTTCTTGCCGCTGATCAGCAGCGCCGTCGCCACCAGCGCGATCCCGAGCCCGAAGTAGAGCAGGTCGAGCGGGCCGGTCACGGGAATCGCCAGCGCGTACTCGAAGAAGCGCACGACGAGAATGAGCAGTACCACCTTCGCCAGCCGGTCCTTGAGATCATCGAGACTCCGGATGAGCAGCAGGCGCGCAGCGAATTCCGAGCCCTCGGCCGCGTCGATCCGGCTCACGAACAGCTCGTAGAGGCCCAGGGAGAAGATGAGCATGATGGCGCCGAGGAGATATCCATCGACGATTCCCACGACATGGGTGACGAAGGTCGTGTGCGCGGCCGCCCGGGCCTCGTCGCTCATGCCCATGTCGCCGTACGCGTGCAGGTGCGAGAGCAATCCCACCACATCCACCGATGCCACGTAAAAGGTCGCGAGCGCCACCAGAAGACTGGCCACGACGGCGACCACGACGACGAGACGGCTGTTCCAGAGAAGTCCCTCGAACGCTTTTTCGATCCGCATGGAAGTTCGAGGTCGGAGTGTCGTCAGGCCTTCGGAGCAGTCACGACCGGCAGTGCGAGTGCGTCCGCAAGCGTCTTGACCGGCGGCCGCGTCGCATCGAGAAACCAGACGCCGTGTGCATCGAGATAGTAGAGTCGCACGTTTGGCGTATAGATGCTGACGCCGCACTCCCGGTGTTTCTCCACGACTCCCCACAACGCCTCAAGCACCAGCAGGCTGATCGCCGAGGTGGATCGTACCTCGACCTCGAAGAAGAGCGCCGACTGGTTCTCCTGGTGGTCGGGCACGTAATACACCGGATCCTCCTCCTCGACCACCGCCGCATGGAACGCCGCCTCTTCACTCGGCGCATCGAGCGGCGTGTCGCCGACCTCACCGACCGTCCCGAGCGGACGCAGTGCCGCGAGCACGCGATTCCGGATGCCCTGCCATTCCTGCCAGGTCACCTTGCGCCGAGTCGCGGCCTGTTCCGGCAATCCATGTTCATCTTTGCAGACGTGAAACGGGGTACTGCTCAGTGTCGCCATATGACCGAACCGTCAGGGGTGCGCGTCAGGAGCAGAACTCTCGTCCAGGAGCTGCTTCACATCTCCCGGCGTCAGCCCGATCTCCTCGAGCATCTCCTCGGTACTCGGTCCCCGGAAATCCTCGCGCCGAGCCTCGAAGATCAGTTCGTGAGCGTGCGGGCCGTCCAGCTCCTGCTGCTGTCGAAGGAGCCAGCCGCTTTCTTCCACGAAGAGGCGGAGGGCATGCTCGAGCGATTCGAAAAAATTCTCGCTCCACCGACGATCCCGCGGATGCCAGAATCGCGAACTCAGCACCGCTCCACTTGCCGCTGCGTCCGTGGGCTGGATCGCCCGGGTGGTGACCACCACGAGGTGCGGCTGGCCGGCGCGTTCCGACCGCAGGACCGAAGGCTCGCTCTCCGGTGACCAGCCGGTGGCTTCAGCGACGAGCGACTGCAACTCGGGGGGAGCGGGACGCTCGTCAGGAGGGAGAGGCACGGCGGACCCACGCGAGAAGAGTGGCGGTCAAACGAGCTCGGTCGCGATGACCGCTGCGGGAAGTTACTCCGCCGGGGCCTTCACGGGAGTGGCTTTTCGGGCAAGTGTCGTCAGTGTCTTCCGCTCGGCCGGGCCCAGCTTGAAGCGCGCCAGAGCCGCTGCGGGCAGCACGTGCGGCTCGACCACCGGGTCTCCGATCCGCCAGCCGAATGGTGTGCGGATCGCCACGACGGTGTCCCGTTCCGTGCCCGGCTCCGCGCGAATGACGAATCCGGCGGAGTCCTGCTCAAGGTAACCGTGACGGGTGTAGGAAATCATGAATCGTGCAGTATCGGGCCCTTCGGCGAGCGCCTTCTGTTCGTAACCGGTGATGAGAGTGAATCCATCCCACCCCGGCGCATGTCCCGGACAGGCCATCGCGGAATTCAACCAGGCACTGGATTCGGTGAATTCACCGGCGCCGTCCCGCGCGAGATATTGATTCACGAGCACGGCCGGATCGGGATGCGCGACAACGGCCCTCAGGCCGCATCCGGCAGAATCCGCGACCACTGCGGAGTCCGGCGCGGCGGCGGCGACCGTGGGCGCCGATGCCGCCGGCGCCTCCGGGCGACTCCGCTCTCCACACGCAGATGAGACGATGATCGCCAGCGTCAGGAGCAGTGCCGCGCGGGAAGAGTGGCTCACCGTAGCTCCAGGTTACGCCGACCGAGCAGGAATCGGCAGGAATGCATGACACGGCTCGTGGTGCAAGCCACGGATCGCCGAGCCGCTACTTCAGTCGCACCGGCACACGAACCCAACCTGCTCTGCTACGATTCGCCCTCGACCGGCATCCCCGCGCTTTGATATCCCCCGAAGCCCGGTCCCAGATTCTGCACATTCTTGTGCCCGTGCGCCTGGAGAATGCTCGCCGCGATCGCGGAGCGTCCGCCGCCCTGGCAGTGCACCACGATGGAGACGTCCCGGGGGATCTGCGCGAGGCTCTCCGGCAGATATCCGAGCGGAATGTGTTTCGCCCCGGGAATGTGGCCGGCATCCCATTCATTGCCATTTCGGACATCGAGAACGAGAGCTCCGGCGCGGCGCCGCTCATCCAGTTCCGCGAGCGTAAGCTGTCGTGTCACTTCGAGCGGTCCCTCGCTTGTGCCCCACGTCTCCACGGCCTCCGCGCCGAAGAATCCCCCGATGCGGTCGAGTCCGATCATCGCGAGATCCCGTACGACGCCCTCGACTCCTGGTGCCACCCGCTCGTCGATGATGAGATAAAAATCGCGATCGTATGGCAGCAGCCAGCCCGCCCAACTCGTGAAACTCTTGTTGAGGGGGAGACTGATCGTGCCGGGGACGTGACCCGCGGCGAAGTCCGCCGCAGTCCTGGTGTCCACCACGAATGCACCATCCTTGAGCAGCCGCGGGAGACGCGCTTCGGGCAGCCGGACGGGCCGCCGGATACCACCGAGAACCGGCGGACCCATCTTGTTGATGCGCTTCATTTCGGCGAAATATTTCGGCGGCTCCGGCTGTCCGGACAGCACTTCATGAATGAATGCCGCCTCGTCGGTGAATCTGAACGCCTGATTGAACAACCGCTCGTAACCGATCGTGGACTGGGGGACCGCGCTCAATCCCTTGCCGCACGCCGAGCCTGCGCCATGCCCGGGCCAGATCTGCAGATGATCGGGCAAGGTCTTGAAGCGCTGCAGACTCTCGAAGAGTGTCCGCGCCGAAGTCGCCGCGGATCCGGCAACATGCACCGCCCGTTCCAGCAGGTCGGGGCGGCCCACGTCGCCGACAAACACGAAGTCACCGGTCACCACGCCCATCGGACTGGTCGCAACCGCGCCATCGGTTACGACGAAGCTCAGGTGCTCGGGGGTGTGCCCCGGCGTGTGCAGCACGTCGATCCGGATTTCGCCGATCCGGATGACCGACCCCTCCCGGAGGAGCTCCGCTCCCGACTCCTCGGCATATGCATATTGCCAGTTCGCGTCGCCCGCGCCCGACAGGTACAGTCGCGCGCCCGAGCGCTCGGCCAGTTCACGCGAGCCCGAAACGAAATCGGCGTGGATGTGCGTCTCGGTCACCGCGATGAGCTTGAGACCGGCCTGTTCGGCGGCATCGATATACTGCCCCACCCGCCGATTGGGATCGATGACGATGGCATGCCCCGACCGCGCGCAGCCGAGCAGGTAGCTCGCCTGCGCAAGTTTTTCGTCGTAGAAGCGAGTGAGGATCATCGGGTCTGCACGGCCTGAATGTGGTCAGCGGTGGGACGGGGACGAAGCAGAATGAACACGCCCACGACGATCAGAAAGACGGCAAAGGCGCGGCGGAGTGCCTGCTGGGGAACGTAGCGGACCAGCGAGGCTCCAATGACCACGCCGGCACAGGCCACGATCGTGAAGAGCGTGAGCTCACTCCACTCGATGGTCATTCGTCCCGCATAGCCCGCCACACCGGCTGCGGAAGTCATGGCGATCACCAGCAACGAGGTGCCCACCGCCTCGCGCATGGGAATGCCCGCAAGCAGCACGAGAGCGGGTACGATGAGGAAGCCGCCGCCGACGCCGAGTATTCCCGTGAGCGTGCCGACCGCGGCTCCGATCAGCGCAACGAGCGCCGGATGCGTCATGCGCGATTCCGGCGCCTCCGTCCCTCCGGTCTTGCGAAACGAGCTGCGCAACATGAAGCCCGAGGCGGCAAGCATCACGATCGCGAAGAGGATGAGCTGCGCCTCTGCGCTGAAGTGCGCCGCGACTCTCGAACCCAGGAAACTGCCGACCATCCCCACCGGGCCGAAGGCCAGCGCCGCCCGCAGGTTGATGTTACGGTTCCGCGCATGCGCGATGGCACCGACCGCACTCGTGGCGCCGACCACCGCGAGGCTCATCGGTACGGCGGGTTTTACACCATAGTGGAGCACGTACACGAGAATCGGAACGGTGAGAATCGAGCCACCGCCGCCGAGGAGCCCCAGCGAGAGCCCGATCGACAGACCGAGTATGAGCCCTAGTGGCGACATGCATTCCCGTCCGGCGAGCGCGCCGTGGTCGATGATCGTTCGAGATCGTCAGGCTGGGGCTCGAGTTGGAAGTCGGGGCACCACTCGGCCCGGCGGGAAAGTATACTTGAGCGGTGGGCGCTGCTCTAGTCATTTTCCAGCTTCGTGAATCTGCCGTTCCACCGGCCTGACGACCCGCGAGATCGCCGCTCCTCCCCTTCAACTCCCGCAGCGATTCCACCTTGGCACTCGTTCCCTCATGGCTCGCTCGCTCCCGCGGCAGCGGAGCCGCCCGTATCACGCAGTCGCTCCTTGCCCTGGTCGGGTTGCGGGCACCGACGATGGCGTATGCTGTCAAGGTCAATCACGGAACGGCCACCGATTCCGTCGTGGTCGAACATATCAGCCGCCTCCGCTCGGCGGCGCTGGGCAACGAGCGCACGGTGGACGTGTACCTGCCGCCTGGTTATGCCGGGGATACCACCACTCGTTACGCGGTCATCTACGCCAACGACGGCCAGGACATGCCCGCGGCCGGACTTCGGGAAACGCTGCAGCAGCTGGTCGACCAGCACCGGATTCAGCCGGTCATCGTCGTCGCGAGCCATGCGAATGATCGCCGCCTGCAGGAGTATGGCACTGCCGGAATCCCCAATGCCCAGGGCCTCGGCGCCAGCGCGGCCCGGTACGAGCAGTTCCTGCTCGAAGAATTGATGCCCTTCGTCGAAGGGCGCTACCGTGTGCTCGCCGGACCCGAACACACCGCGATCATGGGCTGGTCCCTCGGTGGACTCTCCGCCTTCGATGCGGCGTGGACACACCCGGAACGGTTCGGGACCGTCGGGGTCTTTTCCGGCTCCTTCTGGTGGCGCACCGATGACACGAGTGTCGCGACCCGGCAGGCGTCCCGCATCATGCACCGACGCGTTCGCGATAGCGCGGCCAAGCCGGGCCGGTTGCGCTGCTGGTTCGAAACCGGGCGCCAGGACGAGAGCGACGACCGCGACGGCAATGGCGTCATCGATTCGATCCAGGATACCGAAGAATTGATGGACGAGCTCGCCGTGAAAGGCTGGCGCCGGGACGTTGACATGGTGCACGTCGAGGTTGAAGGTGGACACGACGTCAGCACCTGGGGAGCGGCGCTGCCCGCGTGGCTCACCTGGGCATTCCCGGCCCGATGACAGGAGGATCTTCGAGGTGAATCTGTTTTCCGTGCAGCGCCGGTTCGGAGTCGCCGGAATTTTCGTGATGGCCCTCGCCGCTCAGTCGTGCACGCGCGCAGCAGGCGCCGGGATTGGCTGGACGGAAGTCGACGGTCCCGCGTTCGCGGCAGAACTGTCGGCGCATCGTGACACGCTCGCGATCATCGATGTCCGGGAGCCCGCGCTCTTCCTTGCCGGGCACATTCCTGGTGCCGTCAACATCCCTTTCGCCGATCTCAGGGCCGATCCCACCATTCAGCTTAGACCGGAGCAGAATCTCGTCTTTGTCTGTCACGGCGGGCCGATGGGCGCCGAGCTCTCCGAGAGCCTCGCGACTCGTCACTACCCGCGGGTACGGAATCTCGCGGGCGGCATGGCACGATGGTCCGGTCCCGTCGAGCGGAGTCCATGACGAAGCTCGTGCTCGTCGGCGGCGGCCATGCCCATCTCTTCGTGCTCGAAGCGCTCGCCCGACGCAGCGTCGTCGCGTCCACGATCCTGATCTCCCCCGAGACGACGCAGACGTATTCCGGCATGGTCCCCGGTTTCATCGAAGGCCGCTACGTTTCGCGCGAGATTACGATCGATCTCGCCGCGCTTGCCGGGGCTGCCGGCGCCGAACTGGTCATCGGCACCGCGCGACGGGTGGATCGCGTGGGCCGCACGATCGAGCTCGAGAGTGGAGAGCGCATCGGCTACGATGTGCTCTCTCTCGCGATCGGATCCAGCGCGGCGGGACTCGAGCTGCCTGGAGTGCGGGAACACGCACTGCTCACCAAGCCGATCGGACGGACCGAGCGTATCGTGGCAGCGCTGGAGCGCGGCGCGCGTGAGACTGGCGCGGAGCCGCTTCGCGTGGTCATCGTCGGTGGTGGAGCGGCGGGGGTCGAGCTCGCGCTTGCCGTGCGCGCGCGGCTCGACTGGCTCGGCGCCCAGCGGAGCGCCGTTACGCTCATCTCGGAGGCGCATACCGTTCTCTCTGGCCGGGCGCCGGCGGCGATCGCGCAGGCGCTGCACGCGCTCAAGCAGAGCGATATCACTGTTCGGACCGAGCGCACCGTCGAGGCGCTGGGTGACCGCCATCTCAAACTCGCTGGCGGCGGCGTCACACCGGCTGATCTCGTCATCTGGGCCACAGGCGCCGCGGCCCCACCGATCTTCCGCGAATCCGGTCTGCCGATCGATCGCGATGGCTTCCTGCTGCTCGACGAGCACCTTCGGGCGGAAGGTGCACCCGACATTTTTGCCGCCGGAGACGCAGCCACGTTGCGCGCCCACCCCGCGACAGCCAAGTCGGGCGTGTATGCCGTGCGACAGGGAGCCGTCCTCGCGCGGAATCTCGCGCGAGTCTGCGCCGCGGGAGTCGGTACCAGGGGCCTCGAGACGTTTCACCCGCAGCGCCGCTTCCTGGCGCTGCTCAACACCGGTGATGGCCGAGCCATTTTCTCCTACGGACCGTTCGCGCTGACCTCGCGGTGGGCCATGCGGCTCAAGGACCGCATCGACCGTGAGTTCATGCAGAGGTTCGGAGGAGAAGCCGTTGCACGATAGGGACGGTAGCGTCCCTCCCCGCTCACCGCTCACCGGAGTCGGAATGCCCTCTGAAGCACGCTCGACTTCGCTTCCGGTTCCGCGTTCTCCATTCGTCTCCGCGCTGATTTCCCTCTTCGCCCGCCTGCGCTTCTGCCTGATCTATTTCGCCGGCTGGATGGTTTACTTCGCACTGATCAGGCTGCTGTTCCTCGCCTACGAGCATTCGGCCACCGCGCGCCTGGGGTTTTCGACGGTCATGGGCACCTTCGTCCACGGTGCGCGCATGGATGCCGCGGCGAGTGCGTACGTCTCCTTCGTCGCCTTCATTTTCGTCACGCTGACCGTGATGGTGCCGGCAAGAGTACCTACGAGAGTGCTCGTCTGGCTCATCGGTGGCTTCACCGCCCTGATGCTCGTCCTGATCTCGCTGCTGGCCACGATCGACCTGGAGACCTATCGCAACTGGGGATTCCGCCTTGACGGAACACCGCTGCTCTATCTCTCGACCCCACGAGAGGCGCTCGCTTCGGCCGGGTCGTCTCCGCTCCTCCTGCTGGTGCTGATTTTCCTGCTCCTCGCTACCACCGCGCTCTACCTGCTCTTCCGGCATCTGCTCCCGCTGGCCTTTCGATTTCCGCCGGTGCGACCGATCTGGATGCTGCCCCACTTCGCGGTGCTCGCCTATCTCACCTACTGGCTGTATGTACCAGCCAAAGGTGGCTACCAGCAGTCCCCGATGACGCAGGGGATGGTCTATTTCTCACCGGAGAATCACGCCAATCAGGCCGCGGTAAACGTGGCGTGGAATTTCTTCGATTCCGTCTGGTGGAAGTCCTACATTCGCTCGAACCCCTATCAATACCTGCCGGACGCGGAGGCACTCAGCGTCGCCGACAGCGTCCTGACGAAACACGGCGGCGTTTCTCCCCGGCTCGTGCGTGGAACGCCAAACGTCATTCTGATCATCTGGGAGAGCTTCTCCGCGAAGGTGGTCGAACGCCTCGGCGGCGTGAAGGGCGTGACGCCGATATTCGATTCACTGATTCACGAAGGGATTCTCTTCGACAGCGTCTATGCCACTGGAGACCGGAGCGCGAAGGGACTCACCGGCATTCTCAGCGGCTATCCCGCGCAGCCGCGCACCACGATCATGCAGTTTCCGAGCAAGACAGCCTCACTCCCGGCGCTGCCGAGGGATCTGCGGGCACAGGGTTACAACACCGGGTTCTATTACGGTGGAGAACCGGAGTTCGCGAACATCAAGTCCTACCTGGTGAACGCGGGTTTCGATTCGATCGTCGGCAAGCAGGACTTCGACGCGAAGGACTGGAACTCCAAGTGGGGCGCCCACGATCACGTGGTCTTCGGCAGGATGCTGAGGGACCTGGCCCACGCGCGAGAGCCCTTCTTCCGCACCCTGTTCACGCTGAGCAGCCATGAGCCGTTCGAGGTGCCGGTGCCGACCGCGATTCCCGGCGCCACTGAACAGTCGCTCTTCCTCAATGCGCATCACTACACCGATCAATCGCTCGGGAACTTCCTCCGAGCCGCGCGCGCGGAGCCGTGGTGGAACCGGACGCTGATCATCATCATCGCCGATCACGGACACCGGCTTCCGGTGCTCTCTGCGGATGAGGCAGACCAGCGCTGGGCCACATTTCATATCCCAATGCTCTGGATCGGCGGCGCGCTGACCGTTCGCGACACCGTGATCCACACCATCGGCTCGCAGACCGATCTCACCCCAACCCTCCTCGGCCAGCTCGGCCTCGACGCGAAGCCGTACTATTGGGGACGAAACCTGCTCTCGCCCACCGCTGCGCCGCTCGCCTACTTCACCTTCCAGGACGGCTTCGGTCTCCTCGACGCCAACGGCGCCTTGACCTTCGACAACGTGAGCAGGTCGGTGATGCACAAGACGGGGAACACGGGAGCAGCGGATGTCCGCACAGGCCAGGCGCTGCTCCAGGCGAGCATTGATGACTATGTGAAGAGGTAGGAGGGACGGGGAAGGGGAACGGGGAACGGGGAACGGGGAACGGGGAACGGGGAACGGGGAACGGGGA
>JBDUEA010000116.1:0-9717 GCA_040002695.1 Gemmatimonadota bacterium
ACCTACCTCCTGATCTGATACGCCACCTTCACGAAAAACCCATCCGCCGTGCGCTCGAAATGGCGGAACGTCAGCGCTGTCGGCTCGTCGAGCGAGGCGCCGTAGCCGAAGAAGGCGACGGTGCCGGGGACCGGTTCGAACGAAGCCAGCCAGTCCAGGCGCAGGCGATTGGATTCAATGTATGGCTGCGCGGCTCCGCCGACGAGCAGGGGCTGGCCGTTCCGTGCATCGACCAGGGCGCTCTGCCGGGACGAGACGTATTCCGCCACCAGACGGAAAAACAGGGCGCGATTGGGCTGGTACTCCGTCTTGATACGCGGGATGATCGTCCGGGCGAACTCGCTTCCGTCGCGCGCGCGAGTGATCCGTGCCAGCGTGAGAGAGGTTCCGATGCGCACGGAGCCGGTCGGCCGCAGAGAAAAACCGCCGGTCACTCGCGTCTGGTAGCCGGTGGACGCCTCCGGAAAGATCGCACCTCGGCTGCGGGCGAGCTTGAGGTTCGCATCGACCACTTGAAACACCGGCGTCGTGAGCGCCGAAGACACGAGGAATCCGTTTTGCACGCCGGACGGGACCGGATACGGCGTGCTGGTCCCGCCACCCTGATCAATGGTATAACTGGAATAATCACCCGGCAGGAAGTTGACGAAGTTGTGCTCGAGGTGATTGGTCAGGTTCCAGCCACCGCGCATCCGCAGGGAGATGTCGGTGCTTTCGGAGCCTTCGAGTGATCCGCGCCTGCCGAAGTCCTCATACCGCCAGAGGCGGTTGGGTCCGAAGAAGGTCTGGAAGCTTTCGAGGAAGGCGCCGCGACTGCCATACCAGGTGAACCGGTTGAAGGCATGCGCCTGCACGATATCGTTGCGGGGGACGAAACCCGACTGGGCCTCGAAGTCCCGGCCAAATCCTGTGATATGATAATTGAATCCCCAGGCGCGTCCGGTCCGGTCGAACTCCGCATCCCAGAGCGGTGCCGCCCGGTTCCCGATCGCGTCCTTCGTCCAGGAGGCGCCGAGCTGGCCGGCGACGTAGTACAGTTTGCCGAACACGATGCGGGCGTCGCTGGCGACCATCCGGTTGTAGTCGCCGCCGGTACCGCGACTGGTCACCGTGAGTCCGGCCGTCGAGTTGGCGCCGATGTCCCGCCGGAGCCGCGCCACGTTGAAGAAGGCGTCGGGGCCGGAGTGCTCATCGAGGGCTGACAGATACGCCACGTTGGTGCGGCCGATCTTGGTGGTGATCTTGCCGCCCGCGATCGGATTCCCGATCTGCCGGGTGTAGACCAGCTGATTCGGCGTGGCGAACAGCTCGATGCCCTCGAGGAAGAACGGGCGCTTCTCGGGGAAGAAGAGCGCGAACCGCTCGTTTGCAGTCACCTGGCTCGCGTCCGATTCGATCGTACTGAAATCCGGATTGTATGTGGCGTCGACGGAGAGACTGCTGGTGAGGCCGAGTCGAAGATTGACGCCGCTGTTGACGGCGAGATTGTTGCGATCGAATCCATTGGTTGCGGGATCCCGGACGCCGTCGGAATTCGCGGTGACGAACGGCTGAATTTCGGTGGTGACGCCGCGCTGGAGGTCATGCAGTCCATTCATGGTGCCGGACTGGAGCAGGAAGCTCGCGTTCGCCCGCCGGGTGTCGGTCCAGGTGTCTTCGTACCCGGTCCGCTGCACGTCGCGGACGATGTTGATCCCCCACTCCTGCTGTCCGCCGCCCGGGTATCGCAGGCTCTTGAACGGAATCCGGATTTCGACGACGTAGCCTTCGGGTGTGATCCGCCCCTTTGATTCCCAGAGATAATCCGGGCTCAGGTCCGTGGTGCCTCCGGTGAGGCTTCCGGCAGTGAAGCCCCCTTCGGTTCGGACGCCATCCTTCTGGGAGCCGAGTGGATTGACGCCGAACATGAAGGCACGGCGGCGGTCGTTGAATGTGTCGAGGTAGATGGTGACGCGATCGTCGGCGTCGAGATTATCGCGGTCGGCGACGGTGGCGTGGATGGCGGCGGGGGTCTTGTCGTGCGCGATGATGCCGAAGTAGATCGCGTGCGGGGCGTACCAGACCAGGACCTCGGTCTCCTCTTCCGCGGGACGGCTGTCCACGGGCTGATACTGGTGGAAGCCCGAGAGCCGGGTCGCCTGCTGCCAGACGGGCTCGTCCATCACGCCGTCGATCTGCGCCTCCGCCTCGATCCGCGGAATCGTGACCGTGCGCAGGTGCGAGCTCGTGGTATCCTGGGCGGGGGAGAAATCGCGTCCCGCGGCAGGAGTCGCGCCCGAGGCGAGGGCGGCCGCAATGGCGCCCCGGACCAGCAGCATCGATATGGAAAACATGGGCTGGAATGTACGCAGGCGGGCAAGATCCGGCTTCCCCCCGGGGCGAGTGAGTATGCCCGAAGGGGATTGGTTCGGGGAAGGAGCGTACGCCCTCGAGCCAGCCTCATTTCTTTTGTTGCTTAAGTTCGCCCACGAACGGGCCGATCCTGGACAGCAACCGAATCCTTCGTGTCCTTCGTGCCTTCGTGTTTGCTATTGTCTGTCTCGGTAGCCCGGCCCGGTCAAAGCAATTGACCACGAAGGCACGAAGGACACGAAGGGAAGGTCTCACGGGAAGGAGCGTACGCCCTCGAGCCCACATTCTTAGTTGGATTGCCTGACTCCGCCCACGCACGGGCCGATGCTCGACCGCAACCAGATCCTTCGTGTCCTTCGTGCCTTCGGTTTGGCTGTTCGGGTCGGATCCACCAAGAGGAATACTCGCGTAGCCCAACAACACGAAGGGCGTAGCTCCCGTGTAGGACGCTACGCCCTCGAAAGAACATCCCGCAGATCCGACTATCGATCCAGTGGACTCGCGAACGATTCGCTCAGGTCCCGCTCCCCCCTGCTCGTCCCTGCATCGCCGACCGCCGCTCATCCTCGGCTTCCTTCCGCTGCTCATCCCGGTACTTCTTGAATGACTTCATCTGGTCCTTGGTGAACAGGCTCTTGAGATTGTCTTCGAAAGCCTTCTCCTGCTTGGACAGATCATCCGTGTAGCGGGAGAGTTCTTTTCCATGCGCTCGACCGGACTGCATATCGTGCGCCTCGAACGCCTGCTGCATGTTGCGCCGCTCGAGCTGCGCGCTGTCACGCTCCGCAGCCGTCGCTGCCATATAGGCCTCATACCGCGTGCCATACGTGGTCCGCTGGCTGTCGCTCAGCTCCACGATCTCGGCTGCCGCGCCCGGAGTCATCGGACCCTCGAGCACCGCCGGATCCGCGGTTGCAGGACTCAGCATCCCGCCGCCCTGCCCGCCACCGCGCCCACCGCGCCCGCCACCATGCATCCGACCCCCGCCGCCGCCGCCGTATCCTCCACCCATTCCGCCACCCGTGCCACCGTACCCGCCACCGACCGGGCCCTGAGCCTGGACGGTCGCGACGGCAAGCATACAGAGCGCTGCAATCCCAAGTCCCGCGATACGGCTGCGCATGAGGTGCTCCTTCGAATGAACCAACGGACGTGGCGTCGACTTCCGGAGTCGACAGCCGATGACTGAGTACGGATGAATCTTTCTTGCCGTTGGCCGATGGCGGACCTTCCCGCGCGCTCGGCGTCGCGTCCTATAGCCTGCCGTGCCGCTGCTGCAGCATCAGGTCGTCATTGGGGACGCCCGGGCTCACCACGACGTACACCCATTCGGTCTGATAACCGGGAGCTTCCACGCGGACGAGCTGGGTCCGGCAATCTTCGACCAGCTCCTTCGAGAAACGGAACTCGTACCTGCCGGTATCGTCGGTGAACGTGGAATACGGCGTCCCGATCATCTGCAGGTGTGCGCCCGCGAGCGGCCGCCGGTTATCCCGACGCAGGATATGCCCGATGATGGTCACGAGCTCGGGCGGCGCCGACGGATCGCGCGGAGGATGCTGCACCGGACGACAGTCGCTCTCGCTGCTCGACGAGCCTTCCGCGCCGACGCTGACCAGGCTCTGTGATCGCTTCGGTCCCCCGGTCGCGGTGTCCCCCGGATCGTGCGGACCGAACAGCCGACGCGCTTCGGTCTCAAGCGCGGATGCCGGCGCCGCCGAGGCGACCGTGCTCGGCGTCGATGCCGCCGGAGGTGATTGCTTCGGTTGCGCGGGCTGCGGCGGCGGTGTTGGGGGAGCGGCCTCAGGCGCGCGCTCGGTCATCGTCGGCGTCGCGGCGTGGCCAGGGGCCGTCTCCGGATTCCGCGTGACGCTCGATGGCGCGCGCGTGTCGCGGTGCGCGAGCAGCGGTGGCGTCGGCGTCGGAGGCGTGATCGTACGAGGTGCGGCCTTCGGAATTCTGCTGAGATGCCTGGGCAGCGGCGGCAGGTTGACGTAATCGATCTTGCGGGGTGGAGCTTTTGCTTCGTCCGCAGGCACCGCGGCTCGCTGGATGTGCAGCAGCAGCAGCATGAGCAGCACATGGAGTACTGCGCTCGTCGCCAGGGCGAGCGGCACGCGTGAACGCCGCCGCTTGAGCAGCAGTCCACCGACGGGGGGTGGAGGCGTCCGGGTCAGACGAAATCCGAGCGTAACCGCTCCTCAGTCTGATTCGAAAAAGATGGGCAGCGAGTGCATCATGGCGGTGGCCGATCGTGTCCCCATCCGCGCCGGTCCGACGGTCGGCCGAACGGACCCAGAAAATGTGGAGCCGGGCCCAGCGCGCGGAAACGCTCCTGCTGCTGCGGATTCAGCGTCGCCTCGATCTGGCGCCTGGTGTCCACCGCGACGCTCTGGAAGCGCGGCCACATCTCCTGCATGAGGGAATGAAGCGCCGTCTCCTGGCGTTCGAGGATCGAATCGATGCGCGCACGCTGAGGATCGGTCAGCTCGAGCCGCCTCGACAGTTCGTTGAGAAAGTGGGCCCGCACTTCGGGCGGCGGTTCGGGCGGCATCCTGCCTCCGAAAAAAGCGGCTGAGACTCTTCGATGAATGATCACGTGGTCGAGCACGGCGCCGAGCGCCATGCCGGCCACACCGACGGAGACGAGTACGAGTGCGGCAATGAGACGCGGTCCGAAAACGCGACGCGAGGAGTTGACGATCGGCGGAATCGGATCGGGGCCGGTCATTGTGCGTTTTCGACGACCGTGTCGCCCGCGGTCTTGAGGAGCGAGGTGAAGGCGAATTCGTCGGTGTAACCGCCGGCGACTTCGACGATCGCAATGCGCTCGCGCGGCGCGCGGCCGAGACCCGCTCCCGCCGCATTTTCGGACACACGTTTCACGACGAGGCCCGCGGCGAGCAGTGCCGCGCAGACGCTCGCCGCGAGCGCGGGCCGGCGCCACCCGGCGGTGATCTCCCACCAGTCCAGGGAGGCACGATGCCGGGACCGCATCGCGACGCTCACCGCGTGGGAAGCGATGGCCTCCCAGCGCAATTCCGTCGTGGGGACTTCATCCACACCGGCTCGGAGCAGGCGTCCGAGCGCAGTGTCGCGAAGCGGATCGCGGGTCAGCGAATCTCCTATGGGTGCATCATCAGAGTGCTGGATCATTCGTCCGGTTCCTGATAAGAGGCGAGCAACCCGCGCAATGCGCGACGCGCAAGATGGACATGCCAGCGCACGGTTCCGGCCGGCATATCGAGCATCGCGCCGATTTCCTCTCCTGAAAATCCATCCAGCTCGAACAGCGTGATGATCAGTCGCTGCTGCTCCGGTAAGGCGCCCAGGGCTCGACCTACATCCTCCCGGAGGCCGTTGCGCTCGGCGTCCCGGTCGGGGCGGTCAGGGTTCGACGCGCGCGTGTCGGGCTCGAGTACCTCGGTGCGCCGCAGGGTTCGTGACCGGCGATGATTGATCGAGCGCGTGGCCACTATCCGGTAGAACCAGGGCGCGAATCGCCGGGAGAGGTCGTAGCTGTCGATGTGGGTGAGCGCGGCGAGAAACGCCTCCTGAACCACATCCTCGGCATCGTGGTGGTCTCCGACCAGCCGGTAGGCCACCGCGAAACCTCGGCGCAGGTACCGCCGCACGATCGCATCGAAGGCGCCGAGCTCGCCACGCTGAACTCGAGTCAGAAGCGCCAGTTCCTCGGCGGCTTCCATGGCGCCGGTGTCGGTCGTCAATTTCCCGGGTGGGGATTCAGCGCCCGCCTCGATACCGACCGCGTCGGGCGACTTGCCATGACGTGCCGAGTCTCCCGTCGGGTCCGGTGACCGCGCTACTCCCTCCGGGCCCGGAGAGTCAGCGCACTTTGGCATACAGCCGCCGGTGTCCAGTTGTTGGGGAAGCGGGAGGGATGGGAAGCGGCGGGCGACCGGTCGCTGGGACCCGGCCGCCCGGACGGGCGGAGGTTACTCGTACCGCAGCGCGACGATCGGATCCAGGCTGGCCGCGCGCCGCGCCGGCCAGATGCCGAAGAACAACCCGATGAACGCGCTGAACGCGAACGAAAGCAGCACACTGCCGGGACTGATCAGCGTATTCCATCCATTGGACGAGGCAAGCAGGTTTGTCACCCATATTCCGATCCCGATGCCGATCACGCCGCCTGAGACGCAGAGCACCAGCGCCTCCACCAGGAACTGCATCATGATGTTCATCCGGGTGGCGCCCAGGGCCTTCCGGATGCCGATCTCCTTGGTGCGCTCCGTGACGCTCACCAGCATGATGTTCATGATACCGATGCCGCCGACGAGCAGACTCACCGCCGCGATGCTGGCGAGCAGCGTGGTGAAGATCTGCGTCGCGGTCTGCTGCGTGGCCAGAATCTCCTGGGAGTTACGGATCTGGAAATCGTTGTCGGCACCGGGCCGGATCTTGTGCTTGCGCCGCAGGACGCGCTCGACATCCACCATGCCCTGCTCGAGGGGCACGCCGTCGGCGACCTGCACGTTCACGTCACGCAGCCGGTCGGAGCCGAAGATGCGGTACTTGGCGGTCTGCAGCGGAATCACCACCTGCTCATCGGGATTGTTCCAGGAACCCTGCGCGCCCTTCGTCGCCATGACGCCGATGATCTCGAACGGAATGCCGCGGATGAGAATCATCTGGTTGACCAGCGCCGCCGGGTTGGCACCGAGCATCTCCGGGACGGCGGAGCCCAGCACCGCATAACGCTGCCGGCTCTGGTCGTCTCCCTCGGTGAAGGTCCGGCCGAAGGCCATCTTGAAGTTCTTGACCGGAAGAAAATTGGCCGTGCTTCCCGTGATGGTCGTATTGATGTTCTGATCGCCGTATTTCACCTGCAGCTGATTCTGCATTTCAGGGACGACCGCACTCAGCAGGTGGGCATCCCGCTTGAGCTCGTCCGAGTCGTCGGTCGTAAGACTCACGCGAACGGCGGACGCGACGCCTCGGCCGTAGGACTGCCCCGGATAGATGCTCAACAGGTTGGCGCCGAGGGCGCTGATCTGATCCTGCACTGCCTTCTGGGCGCCGGAGCCGAGGGCCACCATTGTAATGACCGCGCCAACGCCGATGATGATGCCGAGCGTGGTCAGGCCTGAGCGGAGTTTATTGGCGCGGATCGACTGCACCGCGACGCCGATGGTCTCGCCGATCAGCATGGGTCAGGGCCTCCCGCCACCGGCCGGACGCCCGCCGCCTGCGGCTCCCTGGGTCGGTGCGGCCGGCGTTGCCTGCTTCATACCCGGCAGCCCGCCTCCACCGGTCATCTGGCCGATGCGCTGCTTGAATTCCTGCTGCGAGGCCACGAGGCTGGCACTCGGCAGCACCAGCACCGAGTCACCTTCGCTGAGGCCGCTCACGACTTCGCTCATGTCGAGGTCGGTGATGCCGGTCCGCACATTCACCGGTGTGGGCTTGCCGCCGCGGAGCACGAACACGATGTAGCGACCACCGAAGCGTGTGTCGGGTCCCGCGCCGCCACCGCCGCCCGAGCGCCCACCGCCGCCACCGCCACCGCCGCCACCACCGTTCATCGTTCTGATCTTGGTCAGAATCGCGCGCTCGGCCGGAGTCGGAGTATCGCCGCCGCGGAATTTCGCGAAGATGGCGCGCACCTGAGTTTCGGAGACGCCGTCAGGCAGCTTGATCGTCCGGCCATCAGTCGACGTCATGGTGTTCCCGGCGGGCGAGGCACCAGCCGAGGCCGTCTGTTCGTTCGGCTTGCCGGTTGCGCCGGTCGCGGCGGTATTCCGCTGCGAGGAATCAGGCTTGGCAGCGCTGGCGAGTTGCGCCTGCACATCCTGCGGGTTGAGTCCGAGCACCTGCGCGGCGGAGCCCACATCCTTCTGCGTGCGGAGCGCGGCATTGGGGATGGCGAGCACGTTGTCACTCCGGCCGACGTGAATCTCGACCTCGGCGTTCATGCCCGGCTTGAGCAGGCCGTCACGATTGTCGATCCGGACGCGCACTGGAAACATCGTCACGTTCTGAGTGACGGTTGCCAGCGGCTCGACCTTGAGGACGGAGCCGTTGAATGGACGATTGGGATAGGCGTCCACGGTCACGGAGGCGCTGAGCCCCGGCGTGATCTTGCCGATGTCGGTCTCGTCGACGAGCGTGTTGACCTGCACCCGGTTGAGATCCGCCATCTTGAGGAGCACCGTGCCGCCGCCGACCGTGCTGGTCGGAGACGAGATGACCTGCCCGCGTTCGACATCGAGCTCGATGATCGTGCCGTTTATCGGGGCGCGGATGTCGGTCTGGTCCATGGTGATCTGCGCGTTCTGCAGGTTGACCTGTGCATTCACTACGCCCGCCTTCGCGGTCGCGTAGTCGAGCACCGCGGCCTCGTGTTCGGTCTGCGTAATCGAGCGCGATTTGAAGAGCTCGTCGGAGCGCTGTCTCTGCGCCAGCGAGTTCTGGAGGCGCGCCTGCGCCACTTCGAGGTTCGCCTTGGCGGTCTCGACGTTGTTGGTCGGAATGCGCGGATCGATGTGTACCATGAGCTGGCCCCGCTGCACGAGCTGGCCCGTCTCCACCTTGATCTGGAGAATTTCACCGGAGGCCTGGGACTTCACCTCGACGGTGGTATCGGGCTGCATGCTGCCGGATGCCTGCGCTGAGACGACGATGTCGCGCCGCTCGACCGCAACGGCCTGGTAGACCGGCGGTGGGACGGGCTTGTCACACGAGGCGAGAAGCACGACGGCAAGAACTGAATAACGGCGCATGGTTGTCACGGGTGTTGAGTCTTGGGTGTTAGGTCTTAGGTCTTGGGCGCCTGATGCTCACGTCAACTCATGCCCACGGTGACACGGTTCTCGGTCATGAAGTCTCTCGAGACCGTGCCGTCCAGCAGGTGGACCTGCCGGAGCGCGTGGCTGGCGATGTCGGGTTCGTGGGTCACGAGGATGATCGTCTGGTTGTCGCCGTGCAGCGCCTCGAAGAGTCCCATGATCTCGATGCTGGTGGCGGAGTCGAGGTTGCCGGTCGGTTCGTCGGCCAGGAGGATGCTCGGCACGTTGACGAGCGCCCGCGCGATCGCCACGCGCTGGCGCTGACCGCCGGAGAGCTCGTTCGGGCGGTGCGACATGCGATCCTTGAGTCCGACCCTGGAGAGCGCGTCCTCCGCGCGTTCCTTCCGCTCCTTACCGCCGACGCCGGCATAGACCAGCGGCAGCTCCACGTTGTGCAGCGCCGAGGCGCGCGGCAGAAGGTTGAAGGTTTGGAAGACGAAGCCAATCTCCTTGTTGCGGATGCGAGCGAGCTCGTCATCACCCAATTCCGACACCCGGTGCCCGTTGAGCCAGTACTCGCCGGCGCTCGGCGTGTCGAGGCAGCCGATCATGTTCA
>JBDUEA010000117.1:0-9702 GCA_040002695.1 Gemmatimonadota bacterium
CGTCCCCGCCGAGTCCGGTGTACTTCACGTCGCCGACGACGCCGATGACCGTCGTCCGCGGGCAGGTCACGCAGCCACCCGAGATCAGTTGGCGACCGATCACCGAACCTTCCGGGAAGAAGCGGCGCGCCCACGTCCGGCTCACTATGACCACCGGGGCACTCGATCCCGTGTCTCCTGCTGCAAACGTCCGGCCGTCGAGCAGGGGAACGCCGAGCGCGGCGAAATAGTCGGACGTCGCGGATGACCACGGCGCCACGGGCTGCGCACTGCCCGGGGTAACCGGATGATCGACCAGGTCGAAATTGTTTTCATCCCAGGGATCGTCCGGTGGCATCGCGGTGCCCAGCCCGGCGGAGATCACACCCGGCACCTCGCGCGCGCGGGGGAGCGCTCGAGCCCAGAAACCGGAAATCGCGCTGTCGCTCCCGTAGCGTGCGGCAGGGAGGGAGACGTGAAGTGCGAGCACCGGTTTTGGATCGAACCCGGGTTGCACCTGCTGAAGATGTACCACGCTCTTGAGCAGGAGTCCTGCGGCCGCGAGCAGCGGCAGGGTCAGCGCGAATTCCGCGACCACGAATCCACCACGGAGCGCCTGCGCACCGCGCGTGGCGCCGACCGAGCGTTCTCCGGCGCGAAGTGCCGATGCCGGATCGCGCCGGAGGAGCAGAAAGACGGGCGAGGCACCGACGCCGACGCCTGCAATGAGCGCCAGCACGCCCGCAACGATGGCGGCGCGTGGATCCAGATGCGCCTCGTCGAGGCGGGGCAGGGCGCCTCCCGTCGCGGTAAAGAGCCGCAAAGCGAAGAGCGCGATGATCCAGCCGGCCGCGGCGCCGCCGGCCGCGAGCACCAGGCTCTCGGTCACCAGCAATCGCGCGAGCCTTCCACGCGAGGCGCCGAGCACCGTGCGCAGCGTCATTTCGCGCCACCGGCCGCTGGCCCTGACGAGCATCAGGCTCGCCACGTTGGCGATTGCGACGAGCAGCACGAGGGCAACCGCGGCGCTGAAGAGTCGGAGCGTTTCCCCCGCGCCCTGATGAATCACTTCCCGGAGCGTCACCGGCACGAGCACGGCACTCGAGTCCTGAAAACTCGCGGCCCAGTCGGGAAAGATCCGTTTACTGATACCGGCGAGCTCGGCCCGCGCTTCCTCGAGTGTGGCGCCATCCGCCAGCCGCGCGATGACCATGTTGCCGAAGGGGCCGCGTCGCTCTGGCGCCCGAAGCTGCAGCACGGGCCAGAGGTCGGCGTGCACGCCGGCGAGGTCCTGCACGCCGGGGCGCAGCACCCCGACCACTGTGTGCGCGGTGCCATCGAGAGTGATCGTGCGGCCGAGCGCGCCGTCCCCGAATCCGAAGGTCTTTCGCGCAAAGGCGTCGGTCACGATGACGACCGCTGGCGAGCCTGGCAGATCGTCCGTGGCGCTGAACAGCCGGCCGCGCCCCGCGGTGATCTCCAGTGCGCGGAAGAATCCGGAGGTCGCCCATCCGACCTGGGCCCGGGTCGGCTCCGAGCCGGCACTCACGGGGATCGTCCGGCTCCGTACTACTCCAAGGGCCTTGAGGCGCCGCTGCAGTGACTCGATCGCGCGGAAGTCCACGACGGACGCTCCCCACCGGTTGGTGGGAGAGTTCTGCTGGTAGATGCGGATCAGGCGATCGTCTCCCGGATACGGGAGCGGCGCCAGCAGAACGGCATCCACCGCGCTGAAGACCGCGGTGCCGGCGCCGAGGCCGAGGCCGAGTACCAGAATGGCGGTGATAGTGAAGGCGGGGCTTCGGCGGAGCGAGCGAAAGGCGAATCTCAGGTCGGAGAGCAAGTCTTCCAGTGGCCGCGTGCCGCGCTCGTCGCGCACATCCTCCATGAAGCGATCCACGCCGCCGAATGCGATGACGGCCGTCCGACGTGCCGTTTCACCGGAGAGCCCGTTCCGGATGTTCTCTTCCGTCTCCCGCTCGATGTGATCAGAGAACTCCTGCTGAAGTTCACGTTCGGCTCGGCCCCGGAACAGCAACGCGCGAAGGCGCTCGATGATTTCGGAGAGGAAACTCATGCGGTGTCATCCGCCAGGCGGCTGCCCAGGACGAAGTTGACGGCCTCCGATGTACGCCGCCAGCTCGAGGCTTCCTCGCGCAGGTGCTGTCGTCCGAGGCTCGAGAGCGCGTAGTATCTCGCCTGCCGCCCGTTCTCGGTGACTCGCCATTCCGAGCGGATCCAGCCCTTCCGCACCATGCGCTGGAGCGCCGGATAGAGTGAGCCCTGGTTGACCTGAAAGACCCCGCGACTGAGCTGGTCGATCCGATGGCCGATGCCCCACCCATGCATCGGCTCGAGCGAGAGGGCCTTGAGCACGAGCAGCTCGAGGGTCCCCTGGAGAAGGTCGGAACGGTCTGCGGCCACTGAGGAGCTCCTGTAGACGGGCTAGAACAGAATGCGCTCCCTCCTCTAGATTGTCAAGAGAAGACCTGCGGCCCCGTCTGAGGATGCGCTGCCGCCACGAATCATCCGAACTCTTTCCGCAGCGGGTGTATTGCAGAGAAGCGTCTCGCTCGCCTTCGACGCGATCGGATCGACCTCTGGCAACTGCACCCGATCGACCCCAGAGTGCCGGCCGACGGGCAGCGCGGCGCGCTCGTGCAGTTCCAGCGCGAAGGACTGGTGCCGCACGTCGGGCTCTCGGAGGTCTCCGTGCCTGACATCGAGCTCGCCAGGCAAAACCTGCCCGTCGTGTCCGTGCAGAATCGCTACAACGTCACGGATCGGAGCTGGGAGGACGTGCTCAAGTACTGCGAGAGTGAGCGGCTGGCGTTCATCCCATGGTTTCCACTCTCGCGGGGGCATCTCGATGACCACGGACCGCTCGCACGTGTAGCGAAGCGTCAGCACGTGACGGTTGCACAGGTGGCGCTCGCCTGGCTGCTGGGACGATCCACCGCGATGCTGGTGATTCCGGGGACCTCCAGCGTCGGGCATCTCGAGGAAAATGTAAGTGCGGCAGGCGTACGACTGACTGAAGCGGACATGAATGAATTCGACTGCCTGGCCCACCCGGCCGGAAGCGCACATTAAAGCGGCGATCAATCACGGCCCGAATAACGCGTCGAACTTCCCGGTCTTGAGCGCCGCGTCGAACCGGGCTGCGATTTCGGCGACCAGCCGCGTATTCGTCCCCCGCTCCATCCAGACCCCGACATGGTCGTCGGTGTACATGACGTGCACCGCTTCCTTGCCGATCTCCAGCTCGAGGGAGCTGGCGTACTCCCTGGGAGGAAGTTGACGCGCCCCAAACTCCTGCTCGAGGAACGCAGCGATCGAATCCCGCATGGCCTCTTTTACCAGTTGGACGCGGTACTCCCGGTATCCTTCGCCGTCCACGGTAAGGGTGCCATGATATGGCAGCGACACCACCTTCTCGCGCTGCACCAGACGGTCGACGTCTTGAACCCGTCTCCACTCGAAATAATGGTTGACCCACCCGGCGTCGATCTCCTCCCATCCATTGAACCGCATGACGCTCCGAACGATCGGGAGCGTATAGGGATTTCCCGAAATCATGTCGAAGATCACCAGTGCCGGTGCGTTATCCTTGAGCAGATATCCGAATCGGACAAAGCTCCTCCCATCCGGAGACATGACGATCGGTGCCTTGAAATCGTTGAGCGAGGCGTCCTCGCTCTGCGTGAGGTGGTGCGTCGTGAACGTCTGCACATCGAGCACCGTGTACTGTCCCAGCAGCAGCCATCGCCCGGGCCCGAGCTCGCGCCAGTGCACCGCGACATCCCGCTGTCCCGAACTGTCGCCGGGCGCGGGGTCGAGCCAGTCTCCGGATACGCCACCGCTCTCCTCGCCGAGCAGATCCGCCTTCGCGGCTCCATCGACCTCGCGCACGAGGTAAAAGAAGCTGCGGTTGTTGGGATCACCCACGTTGACGACGACCGCCGGCGTGGGCGCGGGGAAGGTGAACATCGCGTTGAAATAGTCGTACGTGGCGGTCGAGTCCGAGAACATCCCGGCTTTTCCCACGAACGAAAACGGATGCCCCTTGTATCGCAGCGAATAGCTGTCGGTACTGGACTTCCTTGCGCGCCCCGTCTCCCAGCCCGGCGAGAATCGCATCGGCTGTGTGACGACCTCGAACGGCCCGACCGACTGGGAGCGGTCGGGGACGCGTCCCACCCGGTACGCCACCACGAATCCCATGGTCCCGGTGATCGTGAGCAGCAGCAGCGCGATGATGGGAAGCATGGATCGCCGGGGTGAAGGGGAGGTCATGGTAGGATGCCTTCTCCGTCGAATACGGCTGGGATTTCCACGATGTCCGTGCTCCTCACACCTCCGCACGCATCAGTCGCGAGAGCCGACCGACCCGAAGTCCATCGTTGCGCCCGGTAAAGTAACGCCGGTTGATCTCCTCGCCCGCCAGCTCTTCCACGATCGAGAAGCCAAGGCCGCTGAGCTGCGCCGACAGCTCCCCCGGATGAAAGAACGTGCGCCACGGCTCGCCGAGGGACGCGACTCGGCCCGCCATCCGGTCATAAAGCTCCCGCTCGCGTCCTTGGACCGCGTCCGGATGAATTCCGTAATCGAAGACGATGCCCGAACTCCGGGGAAAGGAACTCACGAGCCTGAGCGTCTCATCCACCGCCTCGCGGCTCAGATACGGTGTGACGCCGAGCCATGAGAAGAATGTTGCCCTGGCAGGGTCGAGTCCCGCGCCGCGCAACTCTTCAAGAATATTCTGCTGCTCGAAGTTCACTGGAACCAGAGCGACGCCTGCCGGCATCGTGATGCCGGCTTCGTCGAGCCTCCGGCGCTTCCATGCCTGCGTCGCGGGATGATCCACTTCGAATACCCGAAGCCGCGAGGCCGTGGCGCGATAGGCAAAGGTATCCAGCCCGGCGCCGAGGATCACGTACTGATCGAGCCCGCGGACGACGAGGTCAGCGAGCGTATCCTCGGCGAATCGACTGCGTACCGCGAAGAAGGCCCGGAGATAAGGCGAGGCGGGACTGCGGTCGTTGCGGGTCGGGTCCGCGCGCAAGGCCTCGGCCTCCTCTGCGCCGAGAATGGAAACCGCGAGAGGATCCTCGAAGACCGGAGGCCAGTCGAGCAACTGGTGCGCAGCGCGTCGCATGGCGACCCGTTGCGCGGTGGCGCTCGGACGACTCTCGATCATCCGGCCGCAGCAATGATCTCGTCCCCCGCGCGCTGTCCGGAGACGATCGCGCCTTCCATCGTGGCGTTGAGCCCGTCCCCCATAGTCGCCTCTCCCGCGAAAAAGAGCGTCTCCGCCAGCGGCGCGGCCAATGCGGCGTGCGCATCCATGCCTCCGGCGAGCACGAACGAATATGCGCCGAGCGCGAAGGGATCACGCTGCCAGTCGTGATGATGGATGGCGATCAGCTGCGCGTCGATGGTTTCAAGCGGCAGTCCCGACGCATTCGCCAGCGAGCGCGTCGCAATCTCCCGGAGCGCCTTCTCTCCGCGGTCGCCACCCGCCTCGGCAAGTCGGCGCACTTGGGGACCAGCAGCCCAGCCCACCAGCAAGGGCGCCCGTTCGGGATGCATCGTCCACCAGGTCGGAATCGGTTCCGCGGGCGCGTGCAGAAAGAGCATGTGCTCGAATGGCGCGATCGGTTCCCAGAAGGCTTCACGGAACTGGAGGACGAGCTTGACGACCGGGCCGGTCTCGAGACCGGCGAGCGCGGTTCGCTTCGCTTCGAGCGGCGGAGTAAACCGTACGGTACCGCGCCTCTCGACGGTCGCCTGAAGGATCGAAAGGGGAAGCGTGACCACTGCACATGACGCCTCGACTCGAACGCGCTCCCCGCCTCGCTGAGCCTCTACGGTCACGGTGCCCTGCTTCCATCCGATTTCACGTACAACCACGCCCAGTCTGATTTCACAGCGCCCGCCGAGTGAGGCTTCAAATGCAGCGACGATCCGATCCGCGCCATCGAGTGAGCGATGATCCGAATCCGCTGCGGACTCGTTGCGTTCCACCGCCTCGAGCCAGCGGATGCTCACCCGGTCGGGATCCGCGGCGTCGAAACCCTCGACATAGGAAATGAAACGGGAACGCGCCTCCGCCCACTCAGGCCCGGGGCAGCTGGCGGCGAGCCCATCTGTCAGGGTGCGATCCTTTGACCCCAGTGATTCGAGCCGCTTGATCAGCGCGTCGACGCCGAACGGATCATCATGTGATTCCTCGAAGCTCCCTCGGCGGCGTCTGAGGTAGCCCCCTTCCGATTTCACGGACCGGATGCCGTTGCGTTCGAGGATGCGGCCGAGCACACCGGCCGGATCGAACCACTCGGGTCCGTATTCGATGGGGTACGGCACCCCGTTGACGTGCCCCGTCCGCACCCGGCCACCGAGGCGGCTGCGCGCCTCGAGAATGGTTACGGACTTTCCGGCATTCACGAGTCGTTCCGCGGCGGCGAGCCCTGCGAGCCCGCCGCCGATGATGATCACGTCCATGGTTCTCGCGCGCCGATCGTCTGGTCCGGTGAAGGAGTGCTGGGGATCAGGTGGGCAGTACCCGTTGGGGGAGCCGGCGTGCCGGCCGGCTGCCTATTCGTACATGTCCGCGAGATCGGCGGCGGCGAGATCCGCGAGAAACGCCGCGATGCGTGCGGCCGTCGCAGCGAAGAACCGGGCACCCTTATCTGCGTTCGCGGCAGCAGGATCACCAACACCCGTGTCTGCCGTCACCTTGCTCCACTCGCGAGGCGCCCAGGCCGTCCCGTCACGCAGACCGCGAACGCGGAACTGGCGCGCGGTGCCCTTGCCGGCCTGGTCGAGCGGAAGCACGAGGTCGGGCGCCAGGTGCAGCATCACACTCGTTTCGAGCTCGCCCGCGTGATCTCCGGGTGCATCGAAGTACGGTGCCGGATCTTCGGCCGCATACCAGTTGAGCGTGCAGAGAAAGACGCGAGTCTCCGGCTGCAGCTCACGGATGATCTGCCGGAAATCGTTGTCGCCGTGGCCATTCAGAATGACGAGCTTCCGCACACCCGCCCGCTCGACGTTCGCGACGAGATCTCGAAGAATCAGCGCCTGGGTGCTCGGGTTGAGGTTCAGACAGAACGGAATATCGAATTGGGCGGTGTGCACACCGAACGGAACCGCCGGCAGCACGATCACGCGGGCGCCTGCTGTGCAGGCCAGGCGCGCGGCTTCCGCGGCAACCGCGGAGGCTTCGATCGTGTCGGTGCCGTAGGGGAGATGGAAATTGTGCGCCTCGGTCGCGCCCCAGGGCAGGACGGCGACATCGAATGTCGCAGCACTGATCGTCCGCCACGTGGTGCTCGCAAGAACGAAATCAGCGCCGCTCATGCCGGCAATCCGGCACAGATGTTCACTTGGTGACCATCTCGACCGGCGCCGTCGGAAGAAAACGCGGCGCCTTTCTCGCCTTTGTCGCCTGCTCGAATGCATAGGCATACTTGATGAGCTTGCCCTCGGTCCACGGCTGGCCCATGAAGGAGAGACCCACCGGCAAACCCAGGACGTAGCCCGCGGGAACCGTGATGTGCGGGTAGCCCGACACCGCCGCTGGCGTGGAGAAGCTCCCGCCTCCGGACGGATCGCCGTTGACGAGGTCGATGAGCGAGGGCGGCCCGCCGGTCGGGGCGATCAGTGCATCGAGTCGATGCTTCCGCATGACCAGGTCGACGCCCTCTGTGCGGGACAGCAGGCGGCAGCGCCGAAGCGCCTTGAGGTAGCGCGGATCGGTGAGAGGCCCTTTCGCCTCGGCCTGCTGAAAGATCTCCTGCCCGAAGTACTGCAGTTCACTCCCCTTCTGCTGGTCATTGAACGCGATCAAGTCGGCCAGCGTCTTCGCTGGACCGTCTGCGGCATACTCGGCGAGGTAGGCGTTGAGGTCGGCTTTGAATTCATAGACCAGCACGGTGTACTCGTCGTCGTCGAACTTGCCGGCGGTGGGAATGTCCGCCGGATCGACGATGATCGCGCCCTGGGCGCGCAACGCAGTGATGGCTTCTTCGATCAGGTCGTCGGTGCGGCGGCTGTACCCCATGAAATGCGCGCGACAGACGCCGAGTCGCGCGCCCTTGAGTCCACCCGCATCGAGAAATCTGCTGTAGTCGGATTCCGCTTTGCCCTTGCTTGCAGCCGTCGCGCGGTCACGCGGGTCCAGTCCAGTGAGGGCGCCCAGCAGTGCCGCGGCATCGGCGACCGTTCGCGTCATCGGTCCCGCGGTATCCTGGCTATGCGAGATGGGGATGATGCCCGCGCGGCTGATCAGCCCGACCGTCGGCTTGATGCCGACCAGTGAGCAATTGGTGGACGGGGACACGACCGAGCCGTCGGTCTCGGTTCCGACCGAGATCGCGCACAGATTCGCGGATGTTGCGGATCCGGAGCCCGAGCTCGAACCCGAGGGTGAGCGGTCGAGCGCGTAGGGATTCCGGCATTGTCCGCCTCGCCCGGTCCAGCCGCTCGAGGCGTGGGTGGAGCGGAAGTTCGCCCATTCACTGAGATTCGTCTTGCCCATGATGATGGCCCCGGCGTCTCGCAGGCGGCTCGCGACGAATGAATCCCGTGGCGGGTTCACGCCGATCAGCGCGAGAGACCCGGCCGTCGTCTGCATGCGGTCCCGGGTGGCGATGTTGTCCTTGATGAGCACCGGAATGCCGTGGAGCGGCCCGCGAACTTTGCCGGCCTTCCGTTCGGCATCGAGCGTGTCGGCAATCGTGAGGGCATCCGGATTGATCTCGAGGACCGCCCGCAACATGGGGCCCTGGCTGTTCGTGTCGTTGATGCGCTGAATGTACGCCTCGGTCACCGCTCGGGAGGTGAACTGGCCCGAAGCCATGCTCTGCTGCAGGTCGGCGACAGTGATTTCGTCCAGCTCGGGGGCGGCCGACGTCCTGCCGTTCCGCATCTTCGGGCGTTTGACAGGCACCGAGGCGGCGAATGCCCCGGTCACGGCGGCGAACTCGAGAAATGCGCGGCGATCCATCTTCTCAGCCATGGAAATCCTCCTGAAAGAGGTCCGGAATACCGGCCTTGAGCCGGCGTGACCTTCTGCCGATACCTGTATGGTCAGCGCTGTATCGCGCGCCGCTGGCGGGCGCAGGATCGCGGAGCGAGTGCTCCCTGTAAGCCCGACCAAACCAACCATCGCAACTGTCGACCGGAATTGCCGTCATGAGCCCCATCATCCGCGAAGCTCGCCTGAAACCGGAATTTGCCCAGTTGTATCCCGAGATCCATGCCGGAGTCTGGTGCTCTGCCGCACTCCTCTCGGCCCGGCGTCTGGCGCGGGTTCGGAGCAAAGGCGACCACGATTCTCTGACTCACGTACTCGATCCAGCCCACTTTGAATATCGCGGCGGTCAGCCGCGCAAAGCCCGCTCGTGGGCGCAGTTCCGGGCGGAACTGCTCGCGCCATCGGAATCACACGCTACGACCTCGGGACGCGCGACTGACGCTGCCTGAAATAGCCACTCCACGCAACCGGCTTTCAGGCCGCGGGCGGAGTCGAGTCTCGATCAAACAGGATATAGGCGGCCATCCGCCGGAATTCCTCGCGCCGGGCCGGCGAGCTTAATCGGCCGAGGAGTCGCCAGAGCCACATCATCCGGGGCTCGCGCCTGAGTCTATAGGCCTCTTCGAGCGACGAACGGAACAGCGCCTCGTGCCAGCCGAACCGGCGAAAAAATCCGGAGCCCT
>JBDUEA010000118.1:0-9693 GCA_040002695.1 Gemmatimonadota bacterium
TATCCCGAAACCACTGGCTACATCATCCCCACGCTGCTCGAGGCCGCGGTCTACCTCGATCGGCCCGAGTTGACGCAACGCGCCATGGCAGCGGCTCGCTGGGAAACAGTGGTCCAACTGCCGGAAGGGGCGGTGCAGGGCGGGGTGATCGGCGAGGGTCGAACTCCCGCCGTCTTCAACACCGGGATGGCTCTATTCGGGTGGCTCGCGGTCCACGCCCTGACGGGAGACGCCGAGTGCGGGGAATCCGCCCGTCGCGCGGGCCGATACCTGGTGTCGGTGCTGGAGCCGGACGGTCACTGGCGGAAGGGAAATTCCCGGTTCGCCCATGCGGAAACGACGCTTTACAATGCCCGGGTCGCGTGGGCGCTCGCCGAAGCGGGCGTCCGGCTCAAGGAGCCGACGTTCGTCGATGCGGCGGCCCGGAATCTTCATGCTGTCGTGGCGATGCAGCAGGAGAATGGCTGGTTTCCCCATTGCTGCCTGACCGATGCTCAGCACCCGCTGCTTCATACCCTGGCGTACACTACCCGAGGCCTGCTGGAAGGTGGGCGCGTCCTCGAGGACCGGGCGATCCTGGATTCGGGGATCCGCATCGCGGAGCGGCTGCTTGATCTCGTTCGAGCCGATGGCTGGATGTCCGGACGCTTTTCGGACGACTGGTCACCCTATGCGACGTGGAGTTGCCTGACCGGCGAAGCCCAGATGGCGAACAACTGGATGCGGCTCTACACGATCACCGGAGAGCGTCACTGGCTCGAACCGGTTGACCGGGTCCTCCGCTTCGTCAAGTCCACGCAAAACCGCGACAGCCGTGACCCTGGCCTGCGTGGCGGCATCAAAGGCTCTTCACCTATGAGCGGCGAGTACGGCCAGTATGAGATCCTCAACTGGGCGACGAAGTATTTCGCTGATGCACTCATGCGTGACGAACAGATCAAGGAAGGGAAACCGGACCGGTCTGGCGTGCATCTACTCGCTTGAAGTGCCGACCTATTCCCTGGCGGTAGTGAGGCGAGAGACGCTGATTCCGGGGAAGGTGCGCGTGGTGTCGATCCGTAACGTCTGCGCAAAACGCCGGCTGGTCTCGGCCCTGGCGGAATCCAGTGTCGAGCCATTCCTGGTGATCAGCCAGAGCGCGCCGATTCCATGGAATTTCCTGATGAGCGAATCGGTGGGCGCTTCCGATTCAACTACGAGTGGATTGGTCCCCCGATAATAGAATAGAAAAGGCCGGGAACCATTGGGCCCGTAAAAGACGATCGGTTCTCCAGGCCCCGCCCGCTCGGCAATCCACTGCGCCACATCCCGCCAGTCTTCTTTCGAATGCCGCGCCTGATACTGTGCAGTCGCGCCTGCGAGGATCGCCACCGCTGCCACGGATCCGAGCGACCTTGCCTGCCGTCCCGCCAGGCGACTAATCACCAGCGCAACCAGGAGCAGCAGCACGGGCGTCGCCGGGCTCCAATGCCGGGCCTGTACGATATCCGCACTACGGAGCCGAAGGAGAGAGAGAGCAGTGACCACGAGGGTGGCAATCACGATCGCCGTCAATTCCGCCGGGCTGACCGGCGATCTGCTTCGAACCCGGGCTACCGCGAGCAGTGTGAGCAGCGCGCAGACGAGCATCAGTCCCCAGCCGGAAAGCAGCGCAGGCGTACTGCGAAAAATCGAGCCCGCGACGGCAGACGGCGTCGAGCGAATCGCGCTGCCGAGCCGTGGTGATGCGGGTGCGCCGGCGATTGCTCCCGCCGCGTGCTGCGCCGCCGCTTCGAGGGATAGTTCGTGCGCAACGACTGGGGTCCAGGGCAGCACTAGAACCGCGAGAAGGGGCCAGACCCAGAACGCTCGGCGATCATGACGAATCAGGTTGGTCAGCGCCTGCCCGGCGATCACAAACGCCGCGTAGTAGAATGTCAGAACAGCGAGGCTCGCCGAAGCCACGTAGGCAACGCCGACCCCGCGAGATGCCGCGCCTTCGCGGAGCCAAAGCAGCGCCGACGTATAAAGTGCGAGTGAGACGAGAAGGATGAGGAGCGCGTAGCTTCGCGCCTCGGACGCCGCCCAGAGCATCTGTGGTGTCAGTCCCGCGAGCAGGCCTAGACTCCAGTAGCGATTGCTGATGCCCAGGAGACCGCCGAGGCGGTCGAGCACGACGAGGGAGAGAAGAATGCAGAGGGTGGAAAAGAGCCGAACGAACGTGAGGGAGTCCGACACTAACCGCCATACCGACACGGCAACGAAATAGATCGGTGCCTGACGCTCGACTTCTATGGCTTGATGAAACGCGTTGACGGGGCCTGAGCTGGTCGTCGACATGGTATACGCTTCGTCGACCCAGATGCTGTCGTGGGTACTGTTCCAGAGCCCGATCGCCAGGACGACGCAGAGGCCAGCCAGGAGCGGCCAGGGTTTTTGTGGCCGGGCCGGAGGAGCGAGGAGTTCAGCGTGGAGCGCCGGGGGAAGAGAGATGCACGACCTCGTAAGGCGCGAGAAATCGGGGAACGAGGCGCGGGCGATTGCTGCGGCGCGCACTGAGGCCAGAATCCGCCAGCGCGGTCTGTACCCGCTGGCGTCCACCGGCGAATTCACTTTCCGGATCGAAGCCGACGAGCACTTTGTAGAGCCGGTCAGCCCAGGTCAGTACCCGCGGCGTGAGCGCGATGACCTGGCCACCTCTTCGTGTGACCCGAATGGCCTCCTGGAGACAGGCCCTGGGGTCGGACATGAATTCGAGCGCACTGAGCACGATGCAGGTATCGAAGCTCGCGTCGGCGAAGGGCAGCCGGACTCCATCCCCACGAATCAGGCGGGTCTCGATGCCGTCCTCGGCGAGACGGTCCCGGACTACCGCGGCCATCGGATGGACGTCGATTCCGAAGAGTCGGTCGGCGCGCTCCGAAAGCGCATACTGAAATATGCCGCTCCCGTAACCGATTTCCAACACGCGGCCGATTCGCCCAGGTGGCAACGCTGCGAGCACCCAATGCAGCCGTTGCCTTAGTACCCAGCCGAAGCCGCCGGAGAAATATTTCTCAGCGGCATCCACTTCGTTGGTCTTTATGAGATGTCCTGGCGCCGGAAGCAGGAGCGCGTTCATGCTGGCCTCGAATGTCGCGTGTCGCTGTAGGTCTTCTATCGCTGGCAGTCATACGCGAGGTCGGTCGGCGAACCATCGCCAGCGAGAATTTCCGGTGATTCTACGCGTCCCCGATGGTCCACCCGGAACGCCCGCGGGTCACCCGGCCGGATATACCCCTGGACGAGGTGCGTGATTCGGGAGGAAAACCAATCGAGGGAGGTCGAGAGCGGCCGGCGGTGGGGTTACGGCACGGAAGTCACAAGGCCGCCATCGCAGGCGGCCCTGGGGTCAACAGGGAATCCTTCCGGCAGTCCGAGCCTGAATGAATGACGTATGCCTGAGGTTCGGGCGCCTACTTCGCGATCATGACCGCCGCGTCGGCCAGGCGTGAGCTGAATCCATTTGTGGGCAATGATGCCACGAACCCGGGATCCGCGATGGCGCACCCGGTGACACAGGTACCGGCGATCCGCTGTACGGTCGCAAAGTCCGCCCGGTTGAAGTCGTCCGCCGCATAGCGTTCGTTCAGGAAGTCGATCAGATCCTGCACTTCATTCCCTACGCCGGTCTCCATCGCGCGAAATCCTTCATACACCCGATCGAGCAGCGCCTGATCGGGTTCTCTCCGTCCTCGGCCCAGTCCCCCGTACTCGATGCTTCCAGGCGGAAAATCCTCGGGGCGGTAGATGTTGCAGCCGTCGAAGACGCCGCGCGCGCGTCGCGCGGAGGCGAGTAGATCGTGGCGCTCATCGAGATAGATCCGGTGCGCGGTGCACATGATCAGGATGTCCGCCGGCGCCACGGCCGAACGCAGGTCCCGGGTGAAATTCGGTGCGAGTCCCGAGCGGGTGAGGTTCTGGTCCGTCGGATAAACGTAGGGATCGTGAATGGTGACCCTCGTGCCCCGGTCGAGCAGTTTGCGCGCAAGGACGAGCGTCGGCGAATTGCGGGTATCCTCAGAATTGAAGCGATACGCCGCGCCGAGGAGGGCGACGGCTTGATCGTTGAGCGGCCCGAACTGCGCCTCCGCCAGGCGGATCGTTTCCGCCGGCGATTCGTCGTTGATGCGGCGGGCTTCGAGGATCAGACTCCGCGATGAATCCTCGCGCGCCTCGAGCTTCCTCCACCAGAGCAGGATGCCGTCCTTGGGGAGGCAATGCCCACCGACACCGATGGTCGGAATGAGGATTCCGCCGCTCGGCACCGCGTTGGGATCGGTGGAGGCTGCATCTTCCTGCGCGAGACGGTGGTTCACCTGCTCCCGGACGGCGTAGAAATTTATGTCGTGGTCATCGCAGAACCGCTGCACTTCGGCAGAGTAGGCAATGCGCACGTCACGATACGCATTCTCGAGGGTCTTCACGATTTCGGCGGTGAGGCTGCAGGCCGGGTGGAGCGTGCCGCCGGTAACGATGTGCCGGTAGATGCGCTCGATGAGACCGGGCGTGCTCGGGTGGAGTCCGGCGACCAGCTTGTCCGAAGCGGCGACCCGTTCGACCAGTCGCCCGGGCATGACACGATTGGGACTGTTGCCGAGCAGAACATCCCGGCCTTCGATGAGCCCGTACGCGGCGAAGTGGTCTCGAACGATCGTCGTCATGGAAGACGGGGCGAGCGTCGATTCGAAGATGATGAGCGGGATGTTTCCGGAAGGTCTCGTCTTCAATGCTTCAGCGATGTGGGTCAGCGATTCCATCAGGGGCCCGTAGTCCGGCGCGAAACCCCGCTTGTCCGTCTGTACACACACAAGGATGATGTCCGCGTCCCGAAGGTCGGCATAATCGTGGCTTGCGCGCAACGTTCCCTCCGCCACGCTTTCCGCCACGATCCGGTCAAGATCCGGCTCGATGCCGCCAATGGGAGAGCGCCCGGCGTTGATCGATTCTACCTTCCAGCCCGAGGTGGGGGAATTCCGCTGGATGACCACCACGCGAGCCGGCGTCTCGGAGCCTTCGAGGATCCGGGCATTGGCGAGCAGAGCGGCCATCGGCATGCCGACGATGCCGGGACCGACGACCGCAATCTTGTGCACACGCCAGTCGGAAGCGGCGCCCTGATTCAACGAGAGAGGCATGTGGTGGAGAGCCCGGGTGAGGAGTCGGCCTCGGAACGGCGGAGAATTGTTCCGTACGTAGTCCAATCCGGGAAATATCGGCAAGGTGCGGGCCAGCGGGCCCGCACCAGTGGGAATCAGGTTCTGACGACCTGACGCCGGTCGCTGATTCTCCTACGCTCCAGGGCGGGGTGGTGCGCGAGGGCGGCCGATGCGGGTTGCAGCCGACGATCGGCGACGGGGCCGGTCCCTGGTGCGGTGCCACGGAAGCGATAGATGCGCCGGCGGCCTGCATTGAGGTGGACGATCATCTCGCCCACAAGGCCGAGCGCGATCGACTGGAGACCTACGGTTACGAGGAGAATGCTGAGCAGCAGGAGCGGGCGGCCGGCGATTCCCTCTCCACCGAGCCGCTCGATGAAGAGCGTAAGCAGGAGCACGCCACCGAATGCCGAGAGAATTGCGCCGATCAGCCCGAAGAAGCGCAGTGGCTTGTCGGTGAAGCGAAGCAGGAAGGCGAGGCCGAGGAGATCGACGATGCGCCGAGCGTAGACGCCGGGGCCGTAGACCCGCGCATGCGTGTCGTTCGCATGCTGCGGTGTCGGGATCTCCTCGACGACATACCCTTCCCGGATGGCGAGCAGGGGTAGAAACCGGAAAAAGTCTCCGTACAGCGGAATGGCCTCGAAGACCTCGCGCCGCGTGCCGCGAACGCCGGAGGCGATATCATGCAGGCGGCCACCCATGGTGCCGCGCAGCACCCGATGAAAGAGCTGACTCTGCAGACGGTTGATCCAGGGATCATTGCGTGGCCACCGTCGCGCGATGACGAGATCCGCGCCTTGTTCGAGCGCCGCGAGGAGGTCGGGGAGCGCCGCGGGCGTCACGCGCGCGTACGCCGGCAGCGTGAGCAGGATCGAGCCGGAGCTCCGCTGGACCCCGAGTTTGAGCATCGCAGTCTCGCCGACCCCGGGCCCCACATTGAGCACGCGGACCGGCTCGCCCTTCCGGGCCAGCTCCGCAAGAGGTGCGGTGAGGGCCCGGTACTGGGTCGGCGCGATGAAGAGGAATTCAAAGGATCGCCCCGTTTCCCGGAGGGGAGCCGAAAATTCCTGGTAGAGCGTCGTCAATGACTCTGGTCGCTCGCTGACCGGCACGAGCACGCTGATCTCCACGCGCTCCCGCGCTCCACCCGCAGGTGGAACTGGGTCCGCGTCAGCTCTTGGCCGTGACGATCCACTCACGGTAAAGGGGTAGTTCTTCACGTTCGCTCCCACTGTGCTCCCTCACGGCGACTTCGGCGAGGAGCCCAAGCATGATGAAATAGCCGGCAAGTCCAAGCCAGAGCACCGCGATCGAGGGAATCACGTATGCGGCGGTATGGAATGACGGCTGACCGTACGCGAGAAATGCCCAACTGGCGCAGAGCACGCTCAACACCACCGCGCCGATGGCTCCGGCGGCGAACATGGCGAGCGGCCGGCCCCTGAACGAGCCGATCATCTTGATCGTGAGCAGGTCCGCCAGCACCTTGGCCACGCGCGAAAGGCCGTACTTGCTCACGCCGAACTGACGCGCATGATGGCGGACAGGAATCTCCGCCACCGAAGCTCCGGCCGTTGCGACCGCAATGGCCGGGATGAAACGATGCATGTCGGAGTAGAGGTGGATGCGCTCGAGAAGCTCGCGGCGATACGCCTTGAGCGAGCAACCGTTGTCGCGGATCGAGACGCCGCTCAGCCAGGCGATGAGCCGATTCGCGATCCATGAAGGCACTTTCCGGGACATCAGCCGGTCCTGTCGCCGGGCACGGTAGCCAGTGACAAGGTCGAACCCTTCTTCCAGCTTCCGCACCAGCATGGGGATGTCGAGCGGATCGTTCTGCAGATCCCCGTCCATGCTGACGACGATATCTCCGCGGGCGGCGTCGAATCCCGCCTGCATCGCCTGGGTCTGCCCATAATTTCTGGCCAGACGAAGGAATCTGATGCGGGAGTCTTCCAGCGCGAGCTCGCCAACGACGACCGAAGTGGCGTCCGTGCTCCCGTCGTCGATAAGCACCAGCTCCCATGTGAGGTCAGCGGGAATGGCGGCTCGCACCGCCTCGACCAGCGGCCGCGCACTCTCTTCCTCGTTGAAGAGCGGGACAACGATCGAAAGCCGGGGGAGAGCGGCCATGCGACTCATGGGGAAAGCGATTTACTCGTTGATACCTGCAGGACAAGCGATTCGTACCCCGAAGAGGGCTTCCCGGCTTCTTCGCCGAATATTCGAGGCAGATTCGGGGTATCACCGGCCGTGACCACTGTTGCGCCCCACTCCGCCCCCTCACCCGACAAATCCGCTCCCGGCCTCCAAGCCCGCCGCGGCGATTTTCGGCTGACCCGAGAAGTCCCTCGGCTCGCCCGCGAGACGTACGATCTGCTCGTGATCGGCGGCGGGATCCAGGGGGCGACGATCGCGTGGGACGCGACCCTTCGCGGCTTGCGGGTGGCGCTGATCGATAAAGGTGACTTCGGCGGCGAGACCTCGGCCAACAGCCTGAAAATCATCCACGGCGGGTTTCGCTACCTCCGGAGCGGAGATCTCCGGCGCATGCGGGAATCGATCCGGGAGCGGTCCATCCTGCTGGCCATTGCGCCCGGTCAGCTGCGGCCGCTTCCGGTGGTGGTGCCGATCTCCGCTGTCGGCGGACCTGGTCGCACCGCCTTGCAGGCGGCTCTCGTCGCCAACGAATTTATTTCTGCCGGCCGGAATCGCCGCCTGTCCGAGGCGCAGAAAATTCCTCGCGGCCGCATGATTTCTTCGAGTGAGGCCAGGAACCTCTGCCCTGCGCTCGAGGGGGTCGATATCGACGGCGGGGCCGTGTGGTACGACGCCCAGGCGGTCCAGCCCGAACGGCTCACCCTCGCCTTCATTCGCTCCGCCGCCGCGCAAGGCGCAGTGGTCGCGAACCGCGTCATCGCGACCGACCTGATGAGCTATCACGGCCGAACCCATGGCGTGATTGCGCGCGACGAAATGACGGGGGAATCGCTGGAGATTGCCGCGCGGGTGACCCTCAATGCCACCGGCCCGTGGAGCGGCGAGTTCCTTCGACCGAAGCGGGGAGGGGGCCCCCGCACCGCGAGGCTTGCCCTGGCGGTGAATCTCGTCACCAGCTTTCCACCGATGCAGGCCGCACTCGCGGTGCGCTCGCCGACTCCCGCGTCGGG
The DNA here is from genome assembly GCA_040002695.1 of Gemmatimonadota bacterium. Classification (GTDB taxonomy): domain Bacteria; phylum Gemmatimonadota; class Gemmatimonadetes; order Gemmatimonadales; family GWC2-71-9; genus JBDUEA01. Next base: position 8,351 of record JBDUEA010000118.1, read on the forward strand.
CGATCCAGTCGGTGGTGGTCATCGATATCTCTTCCTGGCCCCGTGGCGGGCGAGCACGCTCATCGGTACGGCTTATCGGCAACTCGAACCGGGAGCCGAACCCTCCGTCGCGGAGTCGGACCTGATGGGTCTGCTCACCGAGGCGAACGCAGCGTCCCGCGGACTACGACTCACCGCGGAGGACGTCACCTTTCATCATGCCGGTCGCGTGCCGCTCCGCGCTGGACGCGAGGCGGGGCGACCGATGGCGCTGGCGGAGCGCGCATTGCTCACGGACCACGGACTGGTGGACGGGCGCGCGGGGCTGGTGAGCGTGAACGGGGTCAAGTTCACGACCGCCCGCTCGGTGGCAAGCGCTGCGGTTGACCTGGTCTTCAATTCGATGGGCATCACGCCGCCATCCTGCCGGACCGCGGACACCGCGCTGATGGATGAGCCGGCCGATCCCGCGGAAACGCTCGCCTCGACGGCACTCCGGGCCATCCGCTCCGAAATGGCCCATACCTGCGCCGACGTGATCTTTCGAAGGAGCGGGCTGGGGACGGAACGAGCGCCTCTACCGCTCGAGCTGTCCGAACTTGCCACGACGATGGGCGAGGAGCTCGGCTGGAGTGAGGCGCGTCGGGCACGCGAGGTTCTCGAGGTCGAGCAGCGCTATCTGCATGCGGCACGCTCATGAGGATTCTCTTTCTCGCCCCACACCCTTTCTTCCAGCCACGGGGCACGCCTATCGCGGACCGTGCCGTAATCGAAACGCTCTCCGACCTCGGTCACGAGATCGACGTGCTCGCCTATCACGAAGGCGAGCCGGTCGACATTCCGAACTGCCGCATCGAACGAATCGCCGCTCCTCCTGGTGTACATGGAGTCAGGCCCGGATTCTCCGCCAAGAAAATCATCTGCGACGGTTACATGCTGGCCACCGCACTCCGGCTCGCGGGGAGCCGCCACTACGACCTGGTGCATGCGGTCGAAGAATCCGCGTTCATCGCGATGATCCTCCGTGCGCGTTACGGGCTGCCATTCGTGTACGACATGGATTCGTCGATCGCCCAGCAGATGACGGAGCGGCATCCGGTCCTCGGCATCGCAAAGGGACTCCTGGAACTGGCGGAGGGCCGGGCGATCCGCGCGAGCGTCGGCGTGCTGACAGTCTGTCGCTCGCTGGAAGATGTGGCGCGGCGACACGCCCCGGGGAAACTCGTCGCCCGCGTCGAGGACGCGAGTCTCGTCGAGGCCCCGGGCACTGACGAGGCGCCGACGGAACTCGGACGCCCGGGTGAAGGAGGGCCGGTAATCCTGTATGCAGGCAATCTCGAACCGTATCAGGGCATCGACCTGCT
>JBDUEA010000119.1:0-9680 GCA_040002695.1 Gemmatimonadota bacterium
CATGCGCGATGAGATAGCCGATGAAGGCGGTGGCGTGAGGCTTGAATCCCTTGATACGGCCGTTGGTCGAGAGCGCCGCTGAGACCATGGTGCCGATCGCCGCGGCCGAGAGGTTAAGCGCCGTCTTGAGCGCAGCAGGAGTCGGTGCGTCGTCCGAGTCGAACTTCTCCTGCCCCTCGAGCAGCTCCGGCGCCGCGGCCTTAAGCCACATGAGCCGCACATTGTGCAGGTGTGCGAACTGAAGCCCTACGGAGCGGCCTTTGCCGGCGGCCATGGCCCCGAGTCCAGCGGGAGAAATCGCCGAGAGCAGAAAGATGTTGATGCGGTTGTGAATCGCCCAGGTTTCGAGCAGGGCAGAGGAATCCGTGCTGTCGACCACCTTGCCTCCGGGAGTCAGGGGGTGTGGCGCCGGGGTGCTGAAGGCCACGTAATCCGCTCAGGGATTGTGCACCTTCCCGATCGTCAGCGCGGCCACCGCGAGTGCCACGGCGAGCACGAGCATCACGAGCAAAATTCGGCGGCGCATCGCACGCAGCGCCGTCCACGAGGGCTCGTCGAGGTAGAACTGTCCGGGACCGGCCTCGCGAATGACCGCTCGCACGCGGAGCCGACGGAGCGCCACGCCTTCATGCGCCTGCAGCGCGGCGAGTGATTGTGCCGTTGCCGGACTCACCGCCCGGGCCCGCTGGAAGATCCCGACCAGCTCCTTTTCCTTGTGGACGATGATCGCGGCCGCTGCTGCTCCCATGGATCCTCGATGCGGTGAAGGGTGTCGGACTCGGTCCAGCGGTAGTCGGCGGGGGCAGTGGGCCCGGGGTCCGCGGCAAATCGGAATTTCGATTCGAGCGGACGACTTTCGATGCCCGCTCCGCCAATAGAATACGAATCGACAGGCAAGGACGCCAGCAGGCTTTCTGGCTTTGCAGTGGTCTTCGCGCTCAGTGAGTCCCGTCGTAGAGCATCCGTCCCCGGCCGATCGCGTAGCGTACCTGGGAGAAGGCGCCGAGGTCGCGCGAGGGGTCGCCGGCCAGCACGGTGATGTCGGCAACGCCTCCGCGCTCGAGCGTGCCGGAGAGCTTGCCGCCGCCCAGTCGAGCTGCGGGCGCCACCGTCAGCGCGCGAAGGAGATCCCGAAACGACATTCCGGCCCCCGCCATATACCGATACTCGTCGCTGGTATCGTAGTCGGTCATGTAGCCGACGTCGGTTCCGAAGAGTACGTCCCCGCCTTCCGCGCGGAATGCGTGCAACTGATCCTGGGCATAGCCGATCCGCGCCGCGATCTGTGCGGAATCGGCGCCGAACTTGAGCGCCTCGTACTTCCACAATTTGAGCGTGGGGATCAGCGCCATGTGTGCGCGGTGCATGCGACCGGGAATGGTTCTGTCCCAGCGATCATGCTCCATGCTCGGAAAGGTGTGCGCCAGCACGTCGACGCCTCCCGCAATCGCGGCGTTGACGCCGGCACTGTTCGACGGGTGGGCGAACACCAGCTTGCCGAGCGCATGGGCTGCGGCCACGGCGGCCCGGACCTCCGAATCAGGAATCACGACGACGGTACTTTCGGTCGCCCAGGAGCCGGTGAACAGCTTGATGGCGTTGGCGCCCGCGCGAATATCCGCTCGCACGATGGAATCAGCTTCGGTGGCGCTGGTGAACTCCGGAAGCCGATTCGGGCGCAAATAGTATGGCGATCCACCCTGGGCGGCGAACCCCGAGCCGGTCGTGAGAATCATCGGCCCTCGCACCTCGCCACGCTCGATCCGCCGCTCCAGTGCCAGCGTATTCATCAGATACGATCCGGTGTCCATCACGCGCACGAATCCGTATCGCAGGAGCATCATTCGCAGGTGGGTCTCGAGCGAATCCACATTGCCGGCCGCGGCGTTCTCCCAGAACGGCTGCGTGAAGTGTACATGACTGTTCCAGAATCCCGACGTGATGGTCAGTCCGGTGCAGTCGATGCGTCGCATGGTTGCGGGGATCGGCGTGTCTGCGCGAGTTCCGATGGCGGTGATCCGCCCGTGCTCCACCAGCACGATCGCGTCATTCAGAGGCGCTGCGTCAGGTGAGAGATACGCCGTCCCTCCCACCAGCGCGAAGCGATCGTCCTCCGTGGGGGAGCTGACCTGGGCCCGGGCGCCGACGGGCGCTCCGGCCATCAGTAGCAGGCTCATCCGAAAGACAAATCGAAGCGGCACAGACAGATCGAACATGGTCGCAGACTGTGAGAATGGGCCACGGGAAACGAACGAGGATGAGCCGAACGATCTGCAGGAAGGGCATGATTCGGAAGGGGGCTGCTCACTCAAGACAACGAACGCAAGATCCGTGACTCGTGACCGCAGCCACGTGTCCCGGATCTTCCTTTCGCCGGAAGGCGCGATCGCACCAGCCTCTCGGCGGCGCGACCTCGGCGTTCAGTCTCCGCTAGGTCCAGTCCATCAGGCGACCGCTCCGCTCGCCACGATGCGAGCCGCGAAACACTTCCTTCCCGCCGGACGACGAATGACCGGCATCCCTTCCATGGCTCGCCGACGCCAGAAAGGAGATTCCGCCCACCGCCGCTCGTGCCGGTAATACATCCGCCGAAGCTGGAGGTACTGCTCGAACAGCGCATGCGAGGCACGCGCATGCTGGATCGGCGCGCCGACATCTCCCGACAGATGCTGTTCGATCGCTTCTGCGCCTTCGAGTCCGTCAGTGAGCGCCCGATGCACGCCGGCGGAGGAAAGCGGGTCGAGCGCCATCGCCGATTCACCGACGGCAAGCCAGTCGCGCCCGGCGATCGCCGCCAGACGTGAGGTCCTGGCGCTCCCGACGCGAAGGCCGCCGACAAGCGGAGAGCCGCCGACCCGTCGCTCGGTGTGCGGTGCGAGCATCAGAAGATTCCGCCATCCCTCGATGCTCCGCCGGTCCCCGGGATACAGATCCGCATCCGAGAGGTACGTCACGACCATCTGGTCTCCTCGCAGGGGGGCCGAATACCACCAGCCACTTTCGGTCGCCTCGACCAGCAGGTCGTGTCCCGGGTTCCGCGATGAGCCGCTGATGTCGATGATCGCACTCACGCCAACCAGCCGGTCTACCGCGACCCGGCACACACCCAGCCTGCGAGCCGCCGCGCTGGCGCGCCCTGTCGCATCGACGAGATACCGGGCGAGGTAGGAAACGGACTCACCCCGTTCCGACTCGACTTCGACTTCCCATCCGGCACTCGTCCAGCACATCCCGGTGATCCGTGTCCCGAGGTGCAGCCGGGTACCAATCGACGTGGCGCGCGCGACCAGCATCGTGTCAAACTGGTCCCGGCAGACATGCCAGCCGGCGCCGTGCGGCCGAAAGAGGAATTCGGAATCGGTATCGACCCCGCTGCCCCAGATGGAGCGGGTGCCGGTCGACGCGAAATGCGACTCATCGCGGAAATGATCGCCAACACCGAGCCGGGCGAGCGGCACCAGGATCGCTGGAGGAAGCGCCTCGCCGAGACGATTCGGAATCTCCGGGTTTCGATCCACGAGGACCGTCGTCCGTCCGTGCTGGGCGAGGGCGATCGCGGTCGCGGCGCCCGCGGGGCCGGCGCCCACGATGAGGGTGTCAACCTGCTCGCGCTGTGCGCGACGGGCGGTCGTTGCGGGGGCGCCGGAAATTCCAGGAATGGTGGCGATCATTGTTCTCTCTCCAGGTGTTACTCGGACGAACCGTCGTCCGGACGACGCGCTGCTTCAGTTGGGTGATTGCGTTGATCGAGATCGAGTGTCATGCCCGCTTCGGGCGCCGGGAGGGCGCTGCGCGGGCCCTCCTGGCAGCCGGCGAGCGCCCGAACGCGGACGGTGGGACGAGATAAAACGTCATGCCGCCGATGAGTCGCCCTTCGATGGTGCCGGTCACCGTGAGCCGATGGGACATGCTGCCGTCACCGGCGGATTCGCCCTGCGCCTGATCGATCACCAGCTCGATCCAGCGCCGCTGCAACGCGCCGAGTCGCAGGTGACGGTCGTTCACCATTCCCGTATGCCACCGCCATCCACGAGGAAGTGTGCTGCTGAATTGCAGCTGGATGGCACGGGGGATCATGTCCGGGTTATTGACGTAGAAACCGCGCGCCATCTTTCCCTGTGATGGGGTGGGGACCAGATTGCGCTGGGCGATGTTGTTGTCGAACGGGACGAGGTCCGCGTGCCGCACGTGATCGGTCGGGGCAAGGAGGGTGGTGAGCGCCGGGTCTCGCGGGGAATCCACGATCGCGAGCACGCACTCGTGGCCGACCATCGAGGGGGTCCAGATGAATGGACCGGCGACCTGGGTGGCGCCGGGAAGCACATTGGGAATGGGCCCCGCCTGCGACGCATCCATTTCGTTCCAGTCGTCGGGCCAGACGAGGCCGATGCCGGGAGCGGAGTGGAATGCGCGCAGAGTGACTGTGCCGGAGCCGGTCGGATCGAATCCGCGATTGCCGACGCGAACGTAGAGATATGCGTCGCTGCCGACCGGTGGTTCTTCATGGTCGGCGGGACTGCCGGACGCCTGCGCGGCCGCGTTGGCGTATGGCGTGGTGCGGACCCAGATATCCTGGGTCTCCCAGTAATTGTCCTGCCACAGCTGCTCGGCGAACAGATCCTGACCGCTCGTCGAGCCGTATCCTCCCTCTCTCCCATCGTCGATGAAAAGGTCGACGGCGAGATCGGGATAACCAGGAAGATGGCGACGCCGGAAAGTGTCGTAGACGATCTTGCGGTGGAGCCCGTTCGCCAGGCCATTCCAACCGCCCAGATTTCCGTCCGCCGCTTCCACCTGCTGACCCATCTGTGCCGCAGTGGAGAGTGTAGCGGGCACATGAAAATTCGCCACGAGGTGCAGGCGGATCGCGAGATCGCGCGCGGCAGCACGGACCGCTGGATACCACACTGAATCTCCACCCAATTTCCGGTAGAGCTCGAACATCGTGGCGCACCAGAGCTGTCCCCGGAAATGCTTTTCGATCGTTCCGGAATACTCCGGACCGTCGAAGAGCCAGGGCATGTCGTACCGGCGGCCGGACCAGCTGTTGTCGGTGGGATTGGCGTCCCACGACATCATGATCCCCCGCGTGGCTCCCGCGTTCGCATGCTTGTCGTCGTAGAAGGCCGCCGCCAGGAAATCGCCGAAGCCTTCGCCAGTTCCGCTATCGGGGTTGTCGAAGCCCGGATTGACGTTGTCCTGAATGGCATGCCCATATTCGTGCAGCACGACCATCGCGTCAGAGGCATCCGGGATCCCGCCCTCGCCGAACGTGACCTGTTTGGTTGCGGGGAGATAATGCGAATTGTCCGCGCCGCCGAATCCCTGGGGGTCGGCGTCGATGGCAAAGTTCGCCACATTCGAGAGGCCCAGGACGGTCTGGACGTAGTCCTGAAAGCGGTCGACGTGGAAGTACACCATGCCGTCGAGGAACCCGCGGCTTGTGTAGCTGAAGACGAAATCGCCGAGCGGACTGACGGGCTCCGCGTAGCCGGGCGACTCGATCTCCGCCATTTTCACGTACGAACCGTCGAGATGCAGATTGCCGCCGCCATCGGGCCCGTCGAGGCGCGGCATGACGACGCCGCTGGCGAGGCTGTCGAGGGTCGCTGCGGGCGTCGTCGAAGACAGGCCCATGTTGCCGCTGGCAACGATCGGATTCGGATCGAACACGCGGCCGCGGCCGGTCGCATACTGGGCGAGATCGGAGACCTGGAGGATCCGTCCACTCATCGCGTCCACCAACACCCGCCAGAAGTTGACCGGATCCTGTGTGAGCACGCGGACATCCCAGGCGAGGAAGTAGCGACCCTCGAGCGCCGCGCCAGGCTCGCGAAATCCCAGAATGGAGGCGCCCGGAAACGCCGCCGCGCGCGCTGCCACCGTGAACGCTACGCGCCATTCCGCCTGCTCCCGAAGCGGCTTCGGCGGGTTATTGTGGGAAAGGCGCACCTGATGGACGAGCAGAGTCGGCTCGGAGATTTCGGCCGATGCGAACTGCTCGATCAGCCGGGTAACGCGCTCGCGAACCTCCCTGCCGCGTACTTTGATCGCGGAAGGATCGAGCTGTGGCGGGATGTCGTAGTGATAGCCATTGTAGACCGAGGTGAGCGCCCCGGTGTCGTGGAAGTTGACCACCACCTCGCTCGCGTCCACCGGCGTACGCTTGAAGACCTGATAGAACCTGACCGAGTGGGCGCGGTCGCTCCGGAGGACGGTGCGGTCCTTCAGGTCCGCCAGTGAAGGGGACCAGCCAAAGAGGTCCGCGCTTTCGCTCAGCGAAGCGCGAGCGGCAGCCCTGGGTGAAAATTGCCCCGCGGCGACCGGCACGAAATCCGGATCAAACCAGCTCCGGATGGCGCGGGTGTCCGGGTCGTAGGTGACCCGACTTCGGGGGGAAATTGGCAGCCTGGACATGCCGTCCGTCCTGCGATCTGGGACCGGGAGCCGGCGGAGGCGCGGAGGCGCGCCGAGGCCGGAATAATCAGCTCTCCACAGTCTAGGACCGGTCCCTCCCCCGCCCCACTAGGAGAAACCCTAGTGGAAATCTTAGGGTTTTCCCTAATAGGCACCGCATCCGTCCCGACCCATACTTTCGGCAAACAACAATTCAGTGAGGAACCTCCTCCATGGCCAAGCCGCGGAGTTTTCCGAAGGAACCAGGCAGTCACCGAATCGCACTTGAGGAGGCCGCCGAGCTGACCCGAAGGTTCCGGCGCCGCAATCCTCGCTCCGTGCGCGCCTGGCTTTTCTCCCGGGACATCTTTGACGACATTCTGACCCAGAAGGGCTGTGTGGGAGTTCGATGCTACCGCGCCATCACACCCGGCGGGGAACCCCAGCTGGTCCTGGTCGGAGTGGACGCGAATGGTGACGACCTCGTCCCCCGTCTACGGCCGGATCCATCCGGAAGCTGGAAAACTACCGGCGGGAAGCCCCTTTCGACCGCCAGGGCCGCGTTGAAATCCAGCACGGCCCAGTCCAACAGCCAAGGCGGCGTGGTGGGCGATGTGGGCTGGCCCTGTCCTCCGGTCTGCGCCACGAAATCCCCGCTCAACAGCTAGACGTTTCTCGGCCGCAATGAACCAGAGCCTCTTTTACCTCCTCGCGTCGGTCGCCACGCTGAGCATGATCCCACCGCTGATCGTGGCGGCCCGGCGATGGAGCATGCTGCCTCGCGCCAGGCAGTTCCTGGCGGCACAGGTCGCGCTGGCATTCGTCATGGACGCCGGGATGTTTGCGCTGGGGAGGATGGGGCTCAACAATCTCTGGATCGCGCATATCGGGGAGCCGCTCCAGACGGCGCTCATCCTCTGCGGCTTCTCGTTCTGGCAGCGTCACGAAGTGGCGAGGCTGGCGCTCCGGGTAAGTGTCCCCCTCGTACTCATGCTCTGGCTCACGCTCACAATAGGATTCGAGAACGCGACGCAGTTCAGCCGGTTTTCGGCGCCGTTCCAGTCTATTCTGCTCGTCGCAGTGGCAGCCTACACGGTCGTCACCTGTGCCGCGGTGGCCACCGATCCGCTCCCGCTTCACGACTGGTTCTGGTTCGGGGTGGGGATCATGTTGTACTATGGGACCTACGCGATCGTCGAGCCGGTGAGCCAGTTGCTTATTCCCAGCGCGCCCGGCCGGGTGTGGACCATCTTTGGAGTCCGCGCCATCATCGCGGTCTTTGTCAATCTGCTCTATCTCAAAGGGATGCTGTGTCGAGTGACGCCCCCCAGCTTTGGTGGATTTTCATCGCGGCCGCCCTCGTGGTCGCCATCCTCATCATTGCGGTAGTCGCCTCCGTACTCGTTTCCCAGCACCGCCTCGCCACGACCACCCGAGAATTCGCCGTCCGCACACTTTCCGCCCAGGAGGAGGAGCGCGCCTGGGTCGCCCGCGAGCTTCACGACGACGTCATCCAGCAGGTCGCCGTGCTGACCCATCGCATTGAGGAGTTGCGCGCCGACGCGCAGGAATCCGGACAGGTGGAGCGCCGGGCGACGGCCATCGGTGAAGGGCTGCGCGATCTCGCCGGAACGGTGCGCCACGTCGCTCACCATATGCATCCTTCGAGTCTCGATCACCTCGGCCTTCCGGCCGCTTTGCGTGGCCTCGCGCAGGAACTCGCGCGCAGCGAAGGTCTCGACATCGAGGTCATCGCCGACGAATCGCTCGGCGACATTCCGCCCAACATCGCGATCGGGCTCTATCGCGTCGCGCAGGAAGCGCTGCGCAATGTCCGGAAGCACGCCACCACGATGAAAGCGACCGTACGCATCGCTCCGATGATGGGCGGCATCGCCCTCGAAGTCGCCGACGAGGGCCGAGGCTTCGCGACCGGCGGCACCGCCAGCTCCTCCGGCCTCGGACTCACCGCGATGCGTGAGCGGGTGCAACTCCTCGGCGGCCGATTCTCGCTGACATCCGAGCCGGGCAAGGGCGCCAAGGTCGCCGTGTGGATGCCCGGACTCACGGAGAACGAATGACAACCGGACCGCGGCTCCTGCTGGTCGACGATCATCCGATGGTGTGCCAGGGTCTTCGAATGCTGCTCGAGCCCTGGTGCCAGGTGGTCGGCATGGTCCATCACGGCAACGACGTGATGGCGATGGTCACGAGAACCCGGCCGGACGCCATCCTCCTCGATCTGTCGCTGCCGGGAAAGAACGGCATCACGATCACGAAGGAGCTTCGCGCCGAGGGCATTCTGCCGCGCATCCTGATCGTGACGATGCATGCCGAGCGCGTGTATGTGGATGAGGCGCTCAACGCCGGCGCGGATGGACTCATCCTGAAAACCGCGGCGGCGCCCGAGCTTCGTCTGGCCATCGGCGAGATTCTGGCGGGACGGCGGTACGTGACACCGCAGCTTCCACGGCAGGGGCCACCGCAGGTCAAGCTGGAGGAGACCGGCGAGATCGGGCATCCACTCGCGAGACTCACGGAACGACAGCGCCAGGTCCTTCGGCTGATCGGAGAAGGGCTGAGCTCTGCGGAGATTGCGGAGCGGCTGGAACTCTCCCTCAAGGCAATTGAATATCACCGCGCGACGCTGCGCGAGACCCTCGCGCTGACGACGCAGGCGGCCCTGGTCCGCTTCGCCGCCTTGTACGCGGCCGGAGGAGAGTCAGCCGCGAAGGAGTGATGCAGGCGCATCGACGCGATCGTGCGGGAGAGGCCCGATGGCTGGACCGAACGGAAATCCGTCTACCTCGCTCTCGCCGAGACCTTTGCGCGGGACCGGGCGGCCGCCCGCACGACGGAATAGACACAGCCTCGGCAGGCTCTACCCCGAACGCGACTCACTATGCAATTCGAACTGCGAGCATCGATGGACATTCTCCGGCGAACCCCGGCGACTCTCAGCGCTCAGCTGCAAGATCTGGATGATGGTTGGGTACGCGCCAATGAAGGGGCCGAATCCTTCAGCCCCTTCGACGTGGTCGGCCACCTGATTGACGGAGGGGAAACCGACTGGGTTCCGAGGGCCCGCATCATCCTCGCCCGGGCGCCCGATCCACGGTTCATGCCGTACGACCGCTTTCGTCATCGCACCCGAAATGCGGGCCGCACATTGAATGCGTAGTGGAGCAGTTTGCGGCCTGCGGGCGGAGAAACTGATTCAGCTTAACACCTGGCAGCTTACGGGGACCGAACTCGATCTGGCAGCTGCCGATCCTCACGGACCA
>JBDUEA010000120.1:0-9508 GCA_040002695.1 Gemmatimonadota bacterium
TCGGCATCAACGGCTTCGGCCGCATCGGGCGCAACGTGCTGCGGGCCGCGGAGCTTGGCGGTAACAAGGATCTCGAATTCGTCGCGGTGAACGACCTTACCGACACGAAAACAATCGCGCATCTGCTCAAGTACGACTCCGTGCACGGACGATTTCCCGGCACGGTCGAGGCTGCAGCGGACGGCATCCGGGTCAACGGCAAGGCGGTCAAGGTGCTCTCGCAACGCGATCCCGGCCAGCTCCCCTGGAAGGATCTCGGCGTCGAACTGGTGCTCGAGTGCACCGGTCTTTTCACCGACCGGGAAAAGGCCGCGAAGCACCTCGATGCCGGCGCGAAGAAGGTGGTCATTTCGGCGCCCGCCAAGGGTGAGGATATCACGATCGTCGTCGGGGTGAACCATGAGAAGTACGACCCGAAGACGCACCACGTGATCTCCAACGCCAGCTGCACGACCAACTGCCTCGTGCCGGTGGTCAAGGTCATTCGCGATGCCTTCGGATTCCAGCGCGGCTGGATGACGACGATTCACTCCTATACCAATGACCAGAATATTCTGGATCTTCCGCACAAGGACCTGCGGCGCGCGCGTGCGGCCGCCATGTCGATCATCCCGACCACCACTGGTGCCGCCAAGGCGACGAGCCTCGTGATTCCGGAGCTCAAGGGAAAGCTCGATGGGATCTCGCTCCGAGTTCCCACGCCGGATGTGTCAGTGGTAGATCTGGTGTGCACGGTCGATAAGGCGACGACGGCGGAAGCAGTCAACGACGCCTTTCGCGCGGCGGCCGCCGGCGCCCTCAAGGGAATCCTCGCGGTGAGTGATGAACCGCTGGTCTCGGTCGACTATATCGGCAGTCTGCTCTCGAGCACCGTGGATTCGGCCGTGACGAGCGTGATCGACGGCACCCAGGTCCACGTGAGTTCGTGGTACGACAACGAGATGGGTTATTCGGCGCGGTGCGTCGACCTGCTGCGATATATCGGGACCCGCCCGTGAAGCGGAGCCTGAGCGCTCTCGAAGCAACCGGTTTCGACAATCGCACCGCGCTCGATGGTCGGCGTGCACTGGTGCGGGTGGACTTCAACTGTCCGATCAAGGACGGCGTCGTCAGCGACAACACGCGGATTCGGGCGGCGCTGCCGACGATCAAGTACCTGCGCGAGCACGGAGCGCGAGTCGTGCTGCTCAGTCACCTGGGGCGGCCCAAGGGAGGGCCGGACCCCAAGTATTCTCTGATGCCGTGCGCCCGCGAGCTGGAACGACTGCTTGGCGCGCCGATCACGTTCATTCCCGATCCCGCCGCGCCCGATGCGGTCACCATCACCAAGCGGATGCCGCGCGGGGGCATCGCGCTGGTCGAGAATACCCGCTTCTTCCCCGGCGAAGAGAAGAACGATCCGGATCTCGCGCGCACCTTCGCGACGCTGGGGGACTTCTATGTCGATGACGCATTCGGCTCGGCGCATCGCGCGCACTCGAGTACGGAGGCGGTCGCCCACCTGCTCAAGCCCGCGGTCTCCGGCTTTCTCATGGAACGAGAGCTCAAGTACCTCGGCGAAGCGCTCAACTCGCCGAAGCGGCCATTCGTCGCAGTGCTGGGTGGCGCAAAGGTTTCGGGAAAGATCGACCTGATCGAATCGCTGCTTCCCCGGGTCGACGCGGTCCTCATCGGTGGCGCGATGGCCTGTACCTTCTTTCGTGCGATGGGCCTCGAAACCGGCAACTCCCTCGTGGAAGAGGATCGCGTCGAACTGGCGAAGGACCTGCTGAAGAAGGCCGGCAGCAAGCTGGTGCTCCCGAGCGGCGCGGTGATCGCGATGGAGCTCAAGGCGGGCGTCGAAACCCGATCGGTGCCGCGCGACCAGATTCCCAAGGGATGGGCCATGTTCGACGTGGATGCGGCGACTGAAAAGGAATTCGGTGCGCGAATCATCGCGGCGAAAACGGTGCTGTGGAACGGTCCGATGGGTGTCTTCGAGACGCCGCCTTTCGACCATGGTACGATGGCCGTCGCCCATTCGATGGCCGACGCGACCGCACGCGGTGCGATTACCGTGGTCGGCGGCGGCGATTCAGCGGCCGCGGTCGCAGTCGCGAAGCTCGAGGACAAGATGACGCATGTATCGACCGGGGGAGGTGCGTCGCTGGAGTTTCTCGAGGGCAAAGTGCTGCCGGGCGTCGCGGCGCTGGACGAGGCCTAGGCAAAAAGGTGAAAGGCAAAAGTTGAAAGTTGAAAGTTGAAAGTTGAAAGCTGGAAGTCAAAAGTTGAAAGATGGTGAACTCGTGCCATTCGCCTTTCCACCTTCGACTTTCATCTCGCGACTCGTCACTTTCATCTTTTCACTTTCAACTTTCAATTCGTAACTCCTAACTCGTTTCTCCCTCTCTCATTCCTTGCCCGGCCGCCCCATGCGCTCCACGACCTTCGCCGCCAACTGGAAGATGCAGATCAGTCCGCGCGAAGCGGAGGCGTTCGCGAGGAAATTTCTGGAGCTGACGCGGGCGGAGACCGGACGGGACCTGCTCTTTTTCCCGCCGGCCGTCTCACTGGAATCGACCACGCGTGCCTTTGCTTCGCGCGCCGACGTGCGGGTTGGCGCACAGGATGTCCACTGGGAGCCCAAAGGGGCCTTCACCGGCGCTACATCCATTCCGCTCGCCATGGCGGCAGGCGCCTCCTGCGCGCTCGTAGGGCACTCGGAGCGGCGGCATGTTTTCGGCGAGACCGACGCCGAGACGGGAAAGAAAACTCGCGCGCTGCTGGTCGCGGGCCTGACACCGCTACTGTGCGTCGGTGAAAAACTGGCGGAGCGCGAGGCCGGAGAGACCGTAGCCGTGGTGACTCGTCAGCTGCGCGCGGGACTCGAGGGTATCTCCGCGGTCGACATCGGGCGGGTCATCATCGCCTACGAGCCGGTCTGGGCCATCGGCACCGGGAAGAACGCGACGCCAGCAGATGCGGCCAGCGTGCACTCCGCGATCCGCGTGGAGTTGCGGCAACTCGGCTCGACCGTCGAGACGCGAGTGCTTTACGGCGGAAGCGTCAACAAGGGCAATGTGCTCGCCCTTATGGCGGAGTCGGAGGTCGACGGCGTCCTGGTAGGCGGTGCGAGTCTCGACCCCGATGGCTGGGCGGAAATCGTCGGGATCTAGGAACCTGGCGCTGGCTGCTGGGCACGGCGCGTCGTGAGCACCGGGGTTCTGGCCGAGCGAGAAGCACCACTCGAGCCGGAGAATTTCCGTTTCCATCCCCTTTCGCCAACCCCGCCCGCTCATTAGTCTTCCCCGACTTCAGGGGGGAACATGTACTATCTATTTCTCGTGTTGCTGATTCTCGACGGGCTGCTCCTGGCGGCGGTCGTTCTCCTCCAGTCTGGTCAGGGGGGCGGGCTCGCGTCGCTGGGTGGCGGAACCACCGACCTGGTCGTCGGGGGCCGGCAGGCCGCCAATCTGCTCACCAGGATGAGCTGGTGGTGCGGAGGCGTGTTCCTGTTTCTCTCCCTGATGCTGTCGATTCTCGCGGCCAATCGTGCCGGGGGCAACACTGACGTACTCGACCGGCTCCGGGCGCCCACGCCCGCGACGACGACTGCGCCGCTGCCGCTCAATACTTCCAAGCCTGTGGCCGCGCCGCCGGTAACGGGAAGTGATCTGGGCCAGCCCTCTTCGGGTACCGCATCTCCGGCTCCGGCCCCTGCCGCGCCGAAGCCGAAACCTTAAGGCTAGAACCAACTGATGATACGTCTTGCGGTTCGCGGGGTGACCGGGTGACCGATCGCCCCGCTTTTGTTTTGCTGGAGGACGGGACCTGGTATGCCGGCACCACGCCGCACGCGCTGCCGGCCGCCTTTGGCGAAGTCGTCTTCACGACGAATCTCTCCGGCTACCAGGAGACGTTCACCGATCCCAGCTACCTCGGACAGATCGTCGTCATGACCGCCCCGATGATCGGGAACTACGGGGTGAACACGGAGGACATGGAGTCGGATGCTCCGAAGATCAGCGGCGTCGTGGTGCGAGAACTCGCGCGCCGGGCCTCCAACTGGCGCTCGACCCGCACCCTGGACTCCTGGCTCTCCGAGTTTCGGGTCCCCATCATCGAAGGCGTGGATACTCGGCGGCTTACCCGGCACATTCGCGAACGCGGCGCCATGCGTGGAGTCATCGCTGAGGGCAAGGAGCCGACGCCGAGGATCACGTTGCAATTGATGGGTTCGCCGTCGATGGATGGGCTGGATCTCGCTTCCCGTGCAACGACCACGACACAATGGGAAGAGGGCAGCGGGCCGCATGTGGTCGCGTACGACTATGGGATGAAGCGCAATATCGTCCACATGCTCGCGGAGGCCGGATGCCGCGTCACGGTCGTCCCGGCGACGACTTCATCCGCCGATGTGCTTGCGCTCAAGCCGGATGGACTCTTTCTGAGCAACGGCCCCGGTGATCCTTCAGCGGTTGGCTACGCGCTCGACTCCATTCGCGAACTCACTGCCACTGGCCTTCCGACGTTCGGCATCTGCCTCGGACACCAGCTCATCGGTCTCGCGTTCGGGGGCTCGACCGTGAAGTTGTCTTACGGGCACCGTGGCGGAAACCACCCGGTGAAGGACAGTCGGGACGGACACATCCTGATCACGTCCCAGAATCACGGTTTTGCGGTGAAGGGAGACGCGAGTGGTGTTCCGGGCGCGCCTGCGCTCGAAGTCACGCATCTCAATCTCAACGACGGGACGGTTGAGGGCCTGCGGCATAAGGAGTTGCCGGTTTTCGCGGTGCAATACCACCCCGAAGCCTCTCCCGGACCCCACGACGCGTACCCCCACTTTGGCGAATTCATGCGTCTGATAGGGGCCAAGCGGACGATTGGGGGGCCAACCCCTTGACAGTCAACACTTAAGCCCATACTGTCCCTCTTGGGACCCGCTTCCCTGGGATGCCCTGCGTGATGACCCTCGAGGGGGATGCATGACCAAGGCCGATCTCGTCGAACAGGTGACAGCCTCGATCGCCCGCACTGCGGGCCCAATGATTTCAAAGAAGGATTGCGCTCGAGTCGTCGACGCATTCCTCGACGCCGTCAAAGAAGCCCTGAAGCAGCAGCACAATATCGAAGTCCGGGGCTTCGGGACGTTCAAGATCAGGCGTCGCAAGACCCGGATGGCTCGGAACCCCCGCACCGGAGATCCGGTCGAGGTTGCCGCCCGTCCGGTGCCGGTGTTCAAGCCGAGCAAAGAGTTACGGGCTCTCGTCGCGGACGAGCCCGAATCTCTGGCCGAGCCGGCTTAAAGCGGCCATTCGACTTTGGAGGCGGGGCCGGGGAATCCCCCGGCTCTCGTCGTTTCCTCCAGGTCGACTTCCCGCTTCGGCTCCCGCTCGCGGTCGCAGGATCCTCCCACCTTGAGCCATCCTCCGGCTCCCGCGATACTTCGGTAATGTCCAGTGCTCCTCCGCCACTCCGCATTCGCGTCCTCCTGTTTGCCAGCTACGCCGATCTGGTGTCCCGGGAAGAAGTCGAAGTGCTGGTCCCCTCGCCTGCGACGGTTGCGGACGTGATCGCGCGTCTCCGTGCGGATGTCCCGGGTGCCCATCGCCTTCCGGACCGGCCCCTGGCAGCCGTCAACCAGGTGCATGGCCGGCTGACCGACCCGGTAGCGGATCGTGACGAAGTCGCGCTGCTGCCGCCGATGGCGGGAGGGTGAGTGGCATGAACCATCTTACGCATGAGCCGATCGAGGCCGCGTGGCTCGCAAGGCAAGTCGCCGGCGCCGAGTCGGGAGGGATCACGACTTTCACGGGCGTCGTCCGGAATCATCAGGATGGACGTTCGGTGACACGGCTCGAATATTCGGCATTCGAACCGATGGCGGATGCGGAGTGTGCCCGGATCGTATCCGAGGCGGAGTCGCGCTGGCCGGTCGCGGTTCGGCTGCGCCATCGGCTGGGACAGCTGGCGATCGGCGACGTGGCGGTCGCGATTGCGGTCGCGGGCGCGCATCGTGGCGAAGCGTTCGACGCCTGCCGATACGTCATCGAGGAAGTGAAACAGCGGGTTCCGATCTGGAAGAAGGAATTTTACGCGGACAACACAGTCGCCTGGGTCGATCCGACGAAGCGCAAACACGATGTGGATGCGGCCGCATTGACGGAGCGCCCGCCCGTGGTGAGTGCACCGTGAAGGATTCGTCTCCCGATCTGCATCCGTCCCCCGTCCTCGATCGGTTCAGCCGGCCGCTCGTCAGTCTCCGCATTTCGGTGACTGATCGCTGCAACATGCGTTGCCGCTACTGCATGCCGGAAGCCGAATACGTCTGGTTGCCGCGCGGTTCCATTCTCTCGTTCGAAGAGATCGACCGGCTCGCCGGCATCTTCGCCACTCTCGGGGTTGATAAAATCCGGCTGACCGGCGGAGAGCCACTGCTCCGGCATGATCTGCCCGAACTGGTGCGGCTCCTGGCCCGCCGGACAACGCTCCGCGATTTCGCGCTGACGACCAACGCCATTCTCCTCGCGAAGTATGCGGCGCCGCTTCGAGAGGCCGGGCTCCGGCGGGTCACCATCAGCCTCGACACGTTGCGTCCGGAGCGCATGCTCGCCTTTGCGCGAAGCGACCGGCATTCCAGCGTCATCGAGGGGATCGACGCGGCCCGGGCGGCCGGCTTCGGCGGGCTCAAGCTCAACTCGGTGATCATCCGCGGCTACAACGACGACGAACTCGCGGACCTGATCGAATTCGGCCGCGGACGTGGCGCGGAAGTCCGGTTCATCGAATACATGGATGTCGGTGGCGCCAACGACTGGTCGGCGGGGCAGGTCGTCGCTCAGCGGGAAATCCTGGAGATTCTCAGCCGGCGGTACGGTGCGATCGAGCCGATCCATGAGGCGGGCGATGAAGCCTCCGCGCCGGCGGATCGATTCCGCCTGAGCGACGGCACGACATTCGGCGTGATCGCCTCGACGTCGCAGCCGTTCTGTCGGAGCTGCGACCGGGCGAGGCTGACCGCCGATGGCACGTTCCTGCTCTGTCTCTACGCCGATGCCGGCCTGGATCTTCGCGAGGCGGTGCGATCGGGAATCCCGGATGCGGAGATCGCGGCGCGCATCGGCGAGGTGTGGCGGAATCGCTCTGACCGGGGCGCCGAACTCCGTGCGGCGACGCCCGACCGCGGTGTGCTTTATCAGCTCGAGACCTTACGCGCCGATCCCCATCGGGAGATGCACACCCGTGGCGGTTAGGCGGGCGCGTGGCACCGGTCACGACGCGTGATCGCGCCGGAGACAAGGGTCGGTCTCGATCGAATGCATAGACACGTCGGTGATGGGACCGCGGGAATCGTCCTGCCGCTTCACCCTCCTTCCCGGTTGATATGCTCCACGTCGCGCTGATCGAACCGAAGATTCCGCCGAACACGGGAAATATCGCGAGACTCTGCGTCGCGACGGAAAGCTCGCTGCACCTGATCGAACCGCTGGGGTTTTCTCTGGAGGATGCGGAAGTCCGGCGGGCGGGGCTCGACTACTGGGAGCATGTCGACCTCTGGGTACACCCGCACTGGCGGGCCTTCCGCGACGCCATGGACCGCGAGCGGTGTCTCTATTTCTCCTCGAATGCCACGCTCGACTACTGGGACGCGCCGTACCGCGCGAACAGCTGCCTCGTGTTTGGAAGCGAGACCGAGGGAATGCCGACCAAGATTCTCGAGAAGCATCCGGAGCGCTGCTTCCGGATTCCGATGAGCGGCCCGGTCCGAAGTCTCAATCTGTCCACGGCCGCGGGTATCGTGCTCTACGAGGCGATACGGCAGACGGGGGTTCGCGGGCCGGTGGGAACGCAGGCGGGAAGGCAAGCGGGAGCGACGAAGCCTCGTTGAGGCCGGACCGGCGCCCGGCGTGACGACTCCGGCTCGCGAGGCGGGGCGGATCTCGTCTATCGCTGCTGCTCGTCGCGTCACACTGTCTCCCGAGTCATTTCGGCCATCTTGCGAGGGACCCCGTCGCGTCGTATACTGGCCGCTCGCTATTCTCTCCATGCATCGCAACGACCCCAGCTTTCAGTACGCGGCTTTCGCTTGAACGCCGCGGTCCACGCGCAGTCCTTTCGTTTTTCTTCCCTATGCCGTCCCCGCAGGAGGGATGATGTCGAGACGTCTGTCCTCGTTGGTACTGGTGCTGCTCGCCGTGACGCTCACGGGCGCGGCCGCCGCGCAGGATCGTGAGGTCCGCGGCACGATCACCCGAGCCGAGGATCATGAGCCGCTTTCCGATGCCATCGTCACCGTCATCGGAACCACGCGCAGCGCGAAGACCGGCCCGGCGGGTCATTACACGATTCTGGTGCCGACCGGACCGGCACGATTCCAGGTCCGAGCAGTCGCGTATCGGCGGCAGGAGGTCGATGTTGCCGCCGACCAGACGACCGTGGATGTCGCCCTGGTGCAGGACGTCTTCAAGCTGGATGAGCTGGTGGTCACCGGGCAGGCTACGGATGTCGAGCGCCGGAACGCGGCGACCTCGACGGCGATCGTCAATGGAGAAGACCTGAACGGCGTCCCCGCCCAGTCAGTGGACCGCGCACTCGAGGGAAGAGTCGCCGGCGCCAACATCCAGTCGAACTCGGGAGCGCCGGGAGCCGGCATTCAGGTCCAGATCCGCGGCAACAACACCGTCATCGGCTCCTCGGATCCGCTCTTCGTCGTGGACGGCGTGATCATGAGCAACGCCACGGTCGCCTCCGGACTCTCCTCCGTGACGGGGAGCAGCGGGAATCAGGACCGCGCGGATGCCCAGGACGACGGAACCAACCGGCTCGCGGACCTCAACCCCAACGACATCGCGACGATCGAAGTGCTGAAGAGCGCCGCGGCGTCTTCGATCTACGGCTCCAAGGCCGCTAACGGCGTCGTGATCATCACGACCCGACGGGGACAGAACGGGAAGGCCCGCGCCAACATTACGCAGCGGATGGGTTTCTCGGAGCTCTCCCGCGGCCCCGGCGCGCGCGCGTTCGACACGACCTCCGCCTTTGGGTTGTACGACTCGACGCTGGTCCGCTCCTACCTGGTCAACGGCACGCTGCCGGTGTTCGACCACCTGCGGGAGCTGGCAGGGAGCAAGCCGCTCAACTACGAAACGCTGCTCGATGTGAGCGGCGGCAGCGAGAACACGAAGTTCTTCGCCTCCGGCGGCTGGAAGCACGATGGCGGAATCATCAGCAATACGCAGGCGGAGCGACAGACGCTGCGGGCAAATATCGACCAGAAGCTCAGCAAGAGTCTCTCTCTCAGTCTCTACAATTCATTCAGCCGCACGACGAACGACAAGGGATTCACCAACAACGACAACAACGGCGCCAGCGTGACGTACAGCCTGGCGTATATCCCCAGTTTCGTTCCGCTGACGCCGGTGAACGGCATCTACCCGCAGCCGGCGATCACCTATTTCGGATCGAACCCCCTGCAGACGGCGGCGCTCGCCCGGAACGATGAAACCGCGGTACGCTACCTCGGCGG
>JBDUEA010000121.1:0-9496 GCA_040002695.1 Gemmatimonadota bacterium
CTCGAGACCGGCATCTCGTACCGCAATGCCCGAAGCGATCCGCCGCGCACGGTGACCGGGAGTCCGTCACCAACCCGCTCGCTGAAATGAGCACCCATCTCCGAGAGCGGCACGGTAACGCGACGCATCGGGCGACGACGTAGCGAGCGGTCTCCCGTCAGCGTGGCGCTGAATCGATGCGCAGAGAGGAGGCCGAGGAGGAGGCGGGTGGTCGTACCCGAGTTGCCGCAATCGAGGGTCGCGAGGGGACGCCGAAGGCGTCCGTTCCCGACGATCGTGACGATAGCGCCTGGCCTGAGCGGTGAGATGTCGGCGCCGAGCTGGCGAAGCACCCTCGCGCTCGAACGCGCATCGAGCGAATTGAGCGCTCCCCCGACGTGCGATGCGCCACGGGTCATGGCGCCAAGGAGCAGCGCGCGATGCGTGAGACTCTTGTCACCCGGTACTCGAATGGTCCCGCCGACAATCATGCCTGCACTCCGGTATCGGGCGTGGACCATGACCCCGGGACGAGGTCCGGCGGGGCGGGAAGTCTAGGCGTCGCCGACGGCATTCTCAACCGAGCGGACTTCGAGAGGACGAGGATCCCCCGCGAGGAGAATCAGTATTGCCACTCCGATCGAGCAGCCCGCGAAACGCCTTGGCCTCCGAAAGAATCGTACGAAGCCCGGCCTCGTCGTTTTCGGCGAGACACCGGCGGAGCTCCGCCAAGACAAACTCCATTCCTTTGAGGGCTTCCTGGACCGGCCGGGAGTTCTGCAGGAAAATCTCGCTCCACATTTCGGGGCTGCTGCCGGCCAGCCGGGTCGTGTCGCGAGCACCCGAGCCGAACGAGACGCCGGTCGAGGTGTGCCGCGCGAGCGCGGACGAGAGTGCACTCGCCACGGCCTGTGGCAGGTGGCTGGTCCACGCGAGCTGCCGATCGTGCGCTTCCGCGTCGATCAGCACCGGCTCGGCGCCCAGCACCTCGCGCCAGAATCCCATCACCGCGCGGGCGGCTATGTCTCCCTCGGCAGTTCCGGTGGGGCAGACGTATACCACGGCGCCTTTCAGCCGATCGGGACGCGCGGCGGCCCAGCCACTCTCGTGCGTGCCGGCCAGCGGGTGCGCCCCGGCGAACTGCGCCGACAGTCCGGTCTCCCGGGCCCGTTCAATGACGGCACGCTTGACGCTGCAGACGTCGGAGACGAAGGCGCCGGGGGCGAGATGAGGACGAATGCGCTCGAGCAACTCGAGCGTGGCGGCAGGCGGAGTGGCGAGCACGACGAATTGAGCCTGCCGAACGGCCCGCTCGGGTGAATCTTCGATGTGAGTCAGGGCGCCGGCCTTGGCGGCGAGGACGCCCTCGCTCCGCTGCGACGAATAGCCGGTCACGACCTCGATCCCGGCGAGCCGCGCCTGCCACGCGAGAGAGCCGCCAATGGCTCCGAGGCCGATCACGGCGAGAGAATCTGGGCGCATCTCATTCCGAGGGGTGGTACAGCCGATACTCGAGAGGAACCAGCAGGCCCCGCTCATCCCGGGGACTTCGTCAGGTGCCTGTTCCCGAGATCCGATTCAGTCTGATACCGAGCGATTGGAAGGTTGCGAAGACTGTGTCCCAATTGTACTTATACAATCACCTTTATTCAACAGAATGGCCGGCGCGGCGAGTTCGAAGCGCCGGGAGTATCCTCCCATGAAGGACACCGTGCTCGAGCCACCTCCGGGGGCCGGCCTTCGCTTCAGCGATGGGTGGCTGGTCGATCCACTGATCAAGGCCGGAGTGCTTTCGCGCGCGCAGTCGGATCAGGCGCAACTCGAGGGGGAGCCTTCGGTGTGGGCGGCAGCGGTGCGGAGGCTGTGGACGACCGACGAGGCGATCGTCGCGGTGATCGCGAGTACTTACAAGGTGAAGATCGCGGACCTGGCGCAGGTGGACATCCGGATCGTGACGCTGGTCCCCGAATCGATTGCGCGGAAGCATCACGTCGTCGCCGTTTCGGCGGACGACCGGCGGATCCGCCTCGCGACCAGTGACCCGCGCGATCTGAACGCCGAGCAGGCACTGGGCTTCATGACCGGCAGGGACGTCGAATTCCAGGTGGCCGCACCGGACGCGATTGCGCGCAAACTCGACGAGCTGTATCGCCCGGAGCGCAGCATCGAGCGACTGCTCAACCGGCTCGAGCCCTCGAAGGTCGAAACGCTTGACGAGACTCCAGTCCTCGAGCCGAAGGATCCCGCGCTCGAAGCGCCGGTCGCACGGCTGGTCGATGCGATGATTTCCGATGCCGTCCGGGAAGGCGCAAGCGACATTCACGCCGAGCCGGAAGAAGGCGCCACTGTCGTCCGCTACCGGGTCGATGGCGTGCTCCGTGAAGTCATGCGGCTGCCGGTCACGGCAGGAGCCGCTCTGGTCCGGCGCGCGAAGATTCTCGCCAAGCTGGACGTTACGGATCCGCTGCATCCGCACGACGGGCGCGCCGCGGTGCGGGTCGACGGACAGGCGATCGACCTCCGCGTCTCCACAATTCCGATCGCGCGCCGCGGCGAAAAAGTCGTCATCCGCATTCTGGACCAGACCAACCTGCGCGCCAACCTCGGCGACCTGGGGCTGGCGCAGGTCGAGTATGCACAACTGGAGCGGCTGCTGGGGTTTCGCGAGGGGATGATGCTGGTGACGGGCCCCACCGGCAGCGGCAAGACGACCACGCTGTACGCGGCGCTCAATCAGCTCAAGACGGGCAAGGTGAACATCGTCACCGTCGAGGATCCGGTCGAATACGATCTCGGCGGGATCTCCCAGATCCAGGTCAACGAGGCGCAGGGACTGACCTTCGCGGGAGCGCTCCGCTCGGTCCTGCGGCAGGATCCGGATATCGTGCTCGTGGGCGAGATCCGGGACCTGGAGACGGCAACGACGGCGATCCAGGCCGGGCTCTCGGGACACTTCGTACTCTCCACGCTGCACACCATCGATGCGCCGTCGGCCATCGTGAGGCTCCGGGATCTCGGCATCGACGGATTCAAACTGGCGTCGGTGCTCAAGGGCGTGGTCGCGCAACGCCTCGCGCGAAAACTGTGCGCCGTCTGCGCGATCGACGTCCCCGTGACGTCGCTGCCGGCCGACGCGCGTCCCCCCGCGACCTGGACCGGCACCGTGCGAATCCGGAAGTCCGTCGGCTGCAAGGCGTGCGGCGGGACCGGGTACAAGGGCCGGATCGCCCTGATCGAGGTGATGCCGGTGGAAGAGACGGTGAGCCGGCTCATCGATGCGGGCCAGTCCTCCGAGGCGCTGGCCTCGGCCGCGCGGAAGGTCGGCATGACCACCCTTTGGGAGAGCGGACTCGACCGGGCGTGGCAGGGCCTGACGACGGTGGAGGAGCTGGTGCGGGTGCTCGGCGAGCGGGTCCACGAGGATGGCACCACGCAGCCGAACCGCGCGAGCGTGATGCTGGTTCCGGAGCAGGTCCGGGCGGCGATCGCGGCGGCGGAGGGCGGCGGGGCGGCGAGCCTTGCAGCTGCCGGGACACAGCCGGCCCAGCCGGGTGCCAGTGGCGGGGCACCGGCGTCGGACGCCAAACCCACCGTGCTGATCGCGGACGATGACCCCCAGATGCGGCGGCTGGTACGCGCCGTGCTCGAGCGCGAAGGGTTTTCGGTCGTGGAGGCGGCGGACGGACTCGACGCCCTGGAGCTCATCGGCAAGCAGCACCTGGACCTGCTGGTGCTCGATATGGACATGCCGCGTCTCGACGGACTGGGCGTCCTCGAAGAGCTGCGGGCAAGCGTCTCGACTTCGGGATTGCCGGTCATCGTGCTGACCGCGCGCACCGACGACACGGAAAGCAAGGCGCTCGATCTCGGAGCGCAGGACTACCTGACCAAGCCGATCCGGCCGACTGCCCTGAGCGCCCGTGTACGCGCCGTGTTGCGTCGCGCCAGGGCCTGAGGCGGGTCCGTCGGCGAACCGCTGCGAGGAATTTGAATGGCGACGATCCTGATTGTCGAAGACAGCCCCGACAATATGAAACTCTTCCGGACACTGCTCACGCTGCGCGGCCACACTGTGGTGGGCCTCCCCAGCGGCGAGGGGTTGCTCGAAGCCATCGGGACGGCCCAACCGGCACTTGTCCTGATGGACATCCAGCTGCCGGGAAGAGACGGCTTCGAGCTGCTCGGCGAGATCCGCGCCTCACCGCACCGGGCGCTGCGGGTCGTGGCCCTGACGGCGCATGCGATGTCGGGTGATCGGGAACGCGCGATGGACGCGGGGTTCGACGGCTATATCACGAAGCCGATCGAGATCCGCAGTTTTCCCGATCAGGTGAACCGGGCGCTCGAAGGCGAGATCGTCAGTCAGTAACGGACGCCGTCTGGAGGATTGAGCGACGGCGACCGCGAGTTATCTTCGAAGGACTCCTTACACAAGGCACCCGCCGCATGGTACAGCAGCCGGCCGCACCACCGCCGCAGCCGGGCGATCGCCGCGCACTCGCCGACGCGTTCGACACGCTCGTCAAGTCCGAAGCCCAGCGGAAGGCCGACGAGGCTCTTCCACCATCGCCGCCGGCGCGGGGATTACGCTGGTTTATTCTGGGCGCCCTGCTGATCGGTTCGATCTCGGTGCTGGTGCTGCAGCCGGCCTGGCTCTTTCCCGGCCCGCCGGCGCCGGAGACGACCCAGGTGCAGGAGGCGAGTCTCCGCCTGGTCATTTATCGGGACATTCAGCGCGTCGAGGCATACCGCCGGACCAATGGACGCTTGCCGCTGACCGTAACGGAGGCGGGCCTTCCCGCGGACACCCGCTACACAGTCCCAACGGTAGACAGCTACACGATCAGCGAGTCGAGCGGCCCGCTCCGGCTTACCTACAAGTCGACGGTCGCCCCCGCGGATTTCCTGGGAAACGCCTACGCCCTGATTCGCGCGAGAAGCCGCAAGTGATGAACCGCCGCGGTTGGACCTTCATCGAGCTGCTGACCGTGATGATCATCATCGGCATCCTGGCGTCGATCGCGGTCCTCAAGTACATCGACCTGACCCGGACCGCCTATGCGGCGAAAGTGGCCGGCGAGTTCACGGTAGTCCGGCTCGCGGCGTACAACTACGAGGCCGACCACAACAATCAGTGGCCGGCCGAAGTCGGACCCGGTATCACTCCGCCGGAACTGGTGCCCTACCTGCCGTCCGGTTTCTCATTCACCAATTCCAGCTATACGCTGGATTGGGACAACTTCACCAGCGGCGGTAACGCGGCGTATCTGCTGGGCGTGACCTGCAGCTCCTCCGACGCCCGCCTCATCAATGCGCTGGTGCAGAACCTCGGCAGCAAGGCGCCGTACTTCGTGGTCAATGGGACGCTGACGTACATCCTGATCGATCCGAACGGCAACTACTGAGCAGCATGCGCAGGAGTTCGGGGCGGGAACGGGGGCGGCGATGAGCCGCCCTATTTTATGTCCGCGGCCAGCCGGAGCACCTCAGGGTCCGCCCGCGGATAGACCGGGTGCATCGCCTCGAGGGTGCGGACGAGGCAGTCCGCGATAAGGAGATCCCGCGAGGACTTGTGATCCGCGGGAACGACATACCAGGGCGCCCATTTCGTGCTGCAGCGTCGGAGCATCTCTTCGTACGCCTCCGTGTAATCGTCCCACAAGTCGCGCTCCTTCAGATCTCCCGCCTCAAATTTCCAGTTCTTCGTCGGATCACTGAGCCGCGCCTCGAGCCGCGCGCGCTGCTCTTCACGCGAAACGTGCAGCATGAACTTGACGATCACGACGCCGTTCTCGGTGAGCATCCGCTCGAAGTCGTTGATCTGTTCATAGCGGCGCGACCAGACTTTCCGCGGTACCAGCTTATGGACCCGCACGATGAGCACATCCTCGTAATGCGAGCGGTTAAAGATGCCGATGGCGCCGCGCGGAGGCACGGAGCCGTGGATGCGCCAGAGATAGTCGTGACTCAGCTCCAGCGTGCTGGGCGCCTTGAAGCTCGTGACGATGCATCCCTGCGGGTTGAGCGGCCCGAAGACATGATTGATGGTTCCATCCTTTCCCGCGGCATCCCGCCCCTGCAACACCACGAGAAGGGCCCGCTTTCCTTCCGCGTAGAGTCCACTCTGCAGCTCGGCGAGACGGCTGGTGAGCGGTATCAGCGCGTGCACCGCATCATCACCGCGCAGAATCCCCTTGCCGGGATTGGCATCCTTGTCCCTGAGCCGAATACGGGTATCGCGGGGGACGGGCTCGAGACGGGTGGGTTTGGGCATGGAGGCCGGGAAGGGGAACGGGGAACGGGGAACGGGGAACGGGGAACGGGTCTGCGGCAATATGAGGGGTGGATGGTGAGGCAACAACCACAGCCTGCTGTTCGCCCGCCACACCTGCACCGCCCGCCACCCTTGAACGTCACATCTTGACAGTCAAGAGGTGGTAACGCTACTGTGGATCACCACCTCCACGGAGTCCGCATGGACGAGCCGACGACCGACGTCATCCAGGGCACTCTCGACATGCTCATTCTCAAGACACTGAGTCTCGAGCCAATGCACGGGTTCGGTATCGGGCGGCGCATCGAGCAGATCTCACGCAGCGTCTTCAAAGTAAACCCCGGCTCCCTCCTCACCGCGCTCCAGCGGCTGGAGCGCGCCGGATGGCTCGATGCGGAGTGGCGAGTGACGGAGAGCTCACGGCGGGCCCGCTACTACTCGCTGACGCGCACCGGGCGGAAACAGCTCGAGGTCGAAACGGAAGACTGGAGCCGTCGCATCGCGGCGGTCGCGCGCCTGCTCAAGGCGGAGGCCTGATCATGTCCCTCTGGCGGCAGGTGACGCGCGGCGCCCGCACACTGTGGAATCGCCGCACCACAGATCGTGAGATCCGGGACGAGGTGCAGCACTACCTCGATCAGGCGACGGACTTCCACCGGCGGCGCGGACTCGACACGGCCGAGGCGCTTCGCGCTGCGCGGCTCGATCTCGGAGGTGAGACGCAGGCGGCCGAGCAGGTGCGCGAGTATGGCTGGGAAAACATTGTCGAGACTACGCTCGCGGACCTGCGCTACGCGGCCCGCCGCCTCCGCCGGAACCCCGGGTTCAGCGTGGTCATCATTCTCACGCTGGCGCTGGGTCTCGGTGCCACGACCGCAATTTTCAGCGCGGTCAACCCGGTCCTGTTCGCTCCCCTGCCCTATCCCGAGCCCGAACGAATCGCACGCATCGCGGACCAGAGCAGTGACGGCTCGCCGGTCGACGTCACCTTCGGTACCTATCGCGAGCTGCTCCAGCGCAGCCACACCTTTGCGTCGATGGCAGTGTTCAAGCCGTGGCACCCCACGATGGTGGGCAGCGCCGAGCCCGAGCGACTCGACGGCCAGCGGGTTGGTGCGAGCTATTTCCGGGCGCTCGGAATTCCGCCGGCGCTGGGCCGGGACTTCAGCACCGCGGATGATCGGGAACGCGGGCCCAATGTGGTGATCCTCAGCAATGCGCTCTGGCGCCGTCGGTTTGCGTCGGACGCTGGCGCGATCGGCCGGACTATTCGTCTCGACGACACCGATTTCGAGATCATCGGTGTAATGCCGGGCAGCTTCGAAAACGTGCTGGCCCCGCGGTCCGAGCTCTGGGCACCGATGCAGTTTTCCCTCGCGTTCGGACCCAACGACCGCGAGTGGGGTCACCAGCTCAGGCTGCTCGGTCGCCTGCGCCCTGGTATCACCATGAGTGACGCGGCGCTCGAGCTCAACGCGATCGCTCGCACACCTCTGCCCGAGTTTCCTCGGGTTCCCTGGGCCGCACTCTCCAGCGGACTCGGCGTCACCTCGCTTCAGCTCGATGTCACTCGCGGCGTTCGTCCCGCCTTGCTCGCCGTCCTCGGCGCCGTGCTGCTGGTCCTCGGCATCGCGTGCGTAAATGTGACGAACCTGCTCCTCGCTCGCGGCGCCCAGCGAGAAGGGGAATTCGCGATGCGTGCAGCACTGGGCGCCGCCCGATTGCGGGTCATCCGTCAGCTGCTTACCGAGAGCCTGCTCCTGGCCTTTGTGGGCGGCGCTCTCGGCCTGCTGGTGGCGATCGCCGGGGTACGGGCACTCGTTGCACTCACTCCGGCCGGCCTGCCGCGCACTGGCGCCATTCGCGTCGACGGAACCGCGTTCGCGTTCGGCATGGTCGTCACCACGATCGTCGGACTCATCGTCGGACTGATCCCGGCGATGCAGGCGTCACGGAAGGGGCTGCACGGCGGACTGCAGCGCGGCTCGAGTCGCTCGGCGGGCGGCCATCGAACGACGCGCCGTGCGCTCGTCGTCGCCGAGGTGGCGCTTGCGCTCGTGCTGCTCGTGAGCGCGGGCCTGCTGCTCCGGAGCATCGGGCAGATTTTTGCGGTTCCGGTGGGTTTCGACGCCTCTCAATTGCTGACCATGCAGATCCAGGAAACCGGTCAGCGTTTCCAGACCGATACAGCACGGTCCCGCTTCTATCGTGACGCGCTCGAGGCGGTGCATGGAGTCCCCGGGGTCACTGCGGCGGGGCTCACCAGCACGCTGCCCCTCAGCGGTGACCTCGACGTCTACGGAGTGCATTTCGAGAGCGACCAGGGCCCAGCGGATGATGGTGGGGCGATTCGTTATTCCGTGACACCGGAATATTTCGAGGCGATGGGGATCCCGCTGTTGCGTGGCCGGCTGCCGGATGCGCACGATGGACCCGACGCGCCGCGCGCCGTGGTGCTCAACCAGTCATTTGCCGCCCGGAAATTCGGCCGGCAGGATCCGATCGGCCAGCGACTCCGGTTCGGCCCTGATGACGGCCGCTGGTACACGATCGTCGGCATCGTCGGTGACGTGAGACAATCTTCCTTCGATGCGGACCATCCAGATGCGGTCTATCTCTCCTCGACGCAGTGGCACTGGGTCGACAACCTGATGTCGCTCGTAGTGAGGGGACGCGGCGATCCGGCTAGGCTCGCCTCAGGGGTTCGCGCCGCCGTCTGGTCGGTGGATAAGGATCAGCCGATCGTCCGCGTTGCAACGATGTCGGAGCTGGTGGATCGGTCGGTCGCGGACCGCCACTTCGCACTGATACTCTTCGAGGCGTTCGGCGCCGTCGCACTCGTGCTCGCGGCGACCGGTATCTATGGCGTGCTGTCGGGCAGCGTCACCGAGCGGCTTCGGGAGATCGGCGTCCGGTCCGCTCTGGGGGCATCCCGAGGCGACATCCTCGCCTTGATACTCCGTGAAGGACTGAGACTCACCGGACTCGGCGTGATGCTCGGTATTGCGGGGGCGGTGGCCTCGAGTCGAGCGCTGGTTTCGCTCCTGTTCAAGGTGTCACCGCTCGATCCGTTGACCTACTCGGGAGTCGTGGCGTTGCTCGCGCTGGTTTCGATCCTGGCGTGCTGGCTTCCAGCGCGTCGTGCGGCGGGCGTGGATCCGGCGATCACGTTGAGGGGGGAGTAGGAATAAGTACTGAGTACTGAGTACTGAGTACTGAGTGCTGAGTGCTGAGTGCTGAGTG